>NZ_JBAMDA010000001.1:1303333-1629166 GCF_036964665.1 Nitrobacter sp. NHB1 | reverse complement strand
TGGGTCTCCTGCAACATCTATTCGACGCAGGACCACGCCGCCGCGGCGATCGCGGCCGCCGGCATTCCAGTTTTTGCGGTGAAGGGCGAGACGCTGAAGGACTACTGGGACTACACCGCAAAGCTGTTCGACTGGCACGGGGGTGGCCACCCCAACATGATTCTCGACGACGGCGGCGACGCCACCATGTACGTCCACCTCGGCCTGCGCGCCGAGAAGGGCGACACCGCGTTCCTCGACAAGCCCGGCTCCGAGGAAGAGGAAGTGTTTTTCGCGCTGCTCAAGAAGCAGCTCAAGGAGAAACCCAAGGGCTATTTCGCCGGTATCGCCGAGTCGATTAAGGGCGTTTCCGAAGAGACCACCACGGGCGTGCATCGCCTCTACGACATGCAGAAGGCCGGCACGCTGCTGTGGCCCGCCATCAACGTCAACGACAGCGTCACCAAGTCGAAGTTCGACAACCTCTATGGTTGCCGCGAGTCGCTGGTCGACGGCATCCGCCGTGGCACCGACGTGATGATGAGCGGCAAGGTCGCGATGGTCGCCGGCTTCGGCGACGTCGGCAAGGGTTCGGCCGCCTCGCTGCGTCAGGCCGGCTGCCGCGTCATGGTTGCCGAGATCGATCCGATTTGCGCGCTGCAAGCGGCGATGGAAGGCTATGAGGTCGTGACCATGGAAGACGCCGCGCCCCGCGCCGACATCTTCGTCACCGCCACCGGCAACAGGGACATCATCACCATCGAGCACATGCGCGCGATGAAGGATCGCGCCATCGTCTGCAACATCGGCCACTTCGACAACGAGATCCAGGTGGGTGCGTTGAAGAATCTGAAGTGGGACAACATCAAGCCGCAGGTGGACGAGATCACCTTCGCGGACGGCAAGCGCATGATCCTGCTGTCGGAAGGGCGCCTGGTGAATCTCGGCAACGCCATGGGGCATCCGTCGTTCGTCATGTCCGCGTCGTTCACCAACCAGACGCTGGCGCAGATCGAGCTGTTCGCCAACAACACCGATGGCAAGTACAGGAAAGAGGTCTACGTGCTGCCCAAGACGCTGGACGAGAAGGTGGCGCGGCTGCATCTGAACAAAATCGGCGTCAAGCTCACCGAGCTGCGCAAGGACCAGGCCGATTATATCGGCGTCAAGGTCGCAGGCCCGTTCAAGAGCGATCACTACCGGTATTGATCGGCCCTACGTCATCACCGGGCTAAAGCGCGAAGCGCGTCTTCGCGCAGATGTCCCGGTGATCCACGTCTTCTCTTCGTCCAAGAGTGAAGACGTGGATGGCCGGGATAAACCCGGCCATGACGACAACTCTGGGGTCGTTGCAAAAAGCCCCGGAACGATCCAGGGCTTTTTTCATTCTATTAATTATTCGCGCGTCACCCGACTCGGCTAATCCGCGTCACGTCGTCCGGCCGGTGCTCTTCTGCGACGTGAGAAAATCCGACAGCGTGCCGGCGCGCTTGGCCGCGGCCTTCTTCCGGGCGGGCGCTTTCACCGGCTTCGGCTGCGCCGCCTCTTCGGCCTCCTTCGCCATCCGCAGCGCGCGCAGGCGCTCCATGTTCTTGCGTACGGCGACGTCACGGGCCTCGATATCGGAACGGGCTTTTGCGCCCTCGATGGCGGCCAAGCGCATCCGCTCGTTGCGGGCCAGTTGCGAGGGGCTCGGCGGGGACTTGGTCATGGAACTGATATAGGCATTCTCCGCCGAAATGCCAGAGGGCCCCCAAGGCCCCGAGATTTGCTATTCCCGCGCCGAATTGCTATAGGGCCGCCATTCGATTGCTGGCATTGGTTTTGTTAAGCGCCGCCAGGCTCCTTTCCAAAGACTTCGCTGAGATTGGATGTATCGCGCGATCGTGCGTGAAAATGCGCATTTGCGCACTTTGGAACAAGGACGACTCTAATGACGACAGGTACGGTGAAGTGGTTTAACGGCCAGAAGGGTTTTGGCTTCATCCAGCCGAACGACGGCGGCAGCGACGTATTCGTGCACATCAGCGCGGTAGAGCGCGCGGGCCTTACCGGCCTCGCCGAGGGCCAGAAGGTCAATTTCGAGCTGAAAACCGACAAGATGCGCGGCAAGGTCAGCGCGGAAAACCTCTCGCTCGCATAAGATCCATGGCTGCGCCGTCTGTCATCCTGATGTGATGATGGCGGCGCATCATGTAAGGGAATCGCAAAGCGCCGTGACCCGCGGATGTACCGGGACGCGCTTTCAGGTTTCACGCTTCGTTTCACGAATGTACTGAAACGGGCGTTCAGGGAGCCTCGTCAGCAATGACGGGGCTTTTTTGTTGCGCGGGCAATCCGACGAGACGATGCATGTTCGCGCCGCCGCCTGGAACTCCGCTCCGAGGCCCGCGTTTTCTTCGTTCCATTCCGCAAGCGCTCCTCCCCAGCATTCCGCGAGGCCCCGATGGAACATCTGCAATATCCGACCGAGAGCGAAGTCTATCGCACCGCGCGCAACGCGCTGTTAGAGGAGGAGATTGCGCTGCGCGCGCAGATCGAGGCTGTGGCCGAAAAGCGCCGCGCGCTGCCGATGGGTGGCGAGGTGCCGCAGGACTACCTGTTCGAGCGCATCGGCAAAAACGCAATGCCGGAGAAGGTGAGGATGTCCGATCTGTTCGGATCGCACGACACTCTGATCCTCTACAGCTTCATGTATGGCCCAGAGCGCGAGTCCCCGTGCCCCGGCTGCACGCACCTGCTCGATGGCATCGACGGCGCTGCGCGACACCTGACCCAGCGCGCCGCATTTCATGTCGTGGCGAAATCGCCGATCGCGCGGCTCGCCGCGTGGGCGCATGCGCGCGGCTGGCAGCACATGTCGCTGATTTCCACCGCGGGCAACAGTTACGACGCGGATTATTTCGGCGACACGTCGAAGTTTTCAAAAGCCATGCGCGCCCAGCACAAGGTGCCCGACGGCGAGAACTGGGACGAGACCATCTTCAACGTGTTCAAGAAGCGCGACGGAAAAATCCATCACTTCTGGGGCTCGGAAATGGCCTTCGTGCCGCCAGCGCCGAACCAGAACCACCGCGCAGGCGATCTCGCCGATCCCTTGTGGAATCTTCTCGACATGACGCCTGAGGGGCGAGGCGGCGAGTGGTTTCCAAAGGTGGAGTATTAAGCGTGGAGGAAGCCGCTGTAGCCCGATGAAGCGAAGCGCAATCGGGCAGGGCACCACGTCCACGCCCGATTGCGCTGTGTTCCATCCGGGCTACGACACTATCTAATCTAAAAAGAGTACCTACAAAGGGAAGTTGTGGCGTCGATCACGAAGGGCCAAGCTTGTAAAGCAAAGCCCTGCTCGTCGTTTCTTTTTGCTTGTCTTTAAACCTATTGCAGGCTGCGACCCGCTAGGCGAGTGCATTGGCAGCGGAGGTTTGATGTGCATGGATAAGCTCGTTGGCACGAAGCAGGAAGCAGACGCCCTCCAGGGGCGGGGCGTACTCCAATCCGAGGATGAATGGGCGGCGCGAAACCGCCATCTTGTCGAAAGCTTAAGCAGCCTTATGAACGAGCATGTGCGCTTTCGTACCGGTAAGGCACTCGACATTGGGTGTCAGAACGGTGAATTGACAGACAGCTACGCTGCGGCGACAGCGTTGGGCTGGCAGGGCCTCGAACCGGATCTTGAGTGCCCAACGCGATCCCGGGCCGGCTTGCAGATGCAGCCCGGCGTCGCCCACGACCTGCCGTTCGGGGATCAAAGCTTCGACTGCATCGCCTTGGCGAACGTATTCGAGCACATCAAGCCGGTTCTGCACAATGCAAGCATGGAAGAAATTTACCGCGTGTTGGTTCCCGGTGGAATCTTGGTAGGGCAAATCCCCAATCCGTATTTTCCGATCGAATCCCACAGCCGTCTGCCGTTCTTCGGCTTCGTGCCCCGCAAGCTTCAGCCGCTTTACTGGAAGCTGACGCCCACCGGATGGGATTTCGAAAAGGCCCATTTCTTCATCACCACGATCGGGCACGTGAAAAAAGCTGCGGCCGCTGCAGGCTTCTCGATGGTACTGGCCCAAGACTTCAATTACAGGGCCGAGGCCGTCCCCAAGGCACTGCGCTGGGCTGCTCGGCTTCATAGCCGATTGGGCGTTGTTCCCTGGGCATGGCAATTCGTCTTTCGGCGGATGGAACACTAGACTAGCCGGGCGCACTGTCTTCCACCGGCAGCGGCTCCGTCGCGGCGTCGAGCCAGATCTTGGTGGCCTCGTCGAGATGCGGGCGCACCTCGCGGCGGACGCGGGCATGGTACTCATTGAGCCACATCACCTCTTTCTTGCTGATGCGGCGATCGATCAGGCGGCGGTCGATCGGCGCCAGCGTCAACGTCTCGAAGCCGTTCATTGGCTTTTCGGCGCCGGGAATCTCGACCGCCCTGACCAGCACCAGATTTTCGATCCGGATGCCGAACGCATCGCGCTTGTAGTAGCCGGGCTCGTTGGACAGGATCATGCCGCGCTTCAGCGGCGTGGTCCCGAGTTTCGAGATCCGCGCCGGACCCTCATGCACCGAGAGATAGCTGCCGACGCCGTGGCCGGTGCCGTGCTCGAAGTCGACGCCGGCCTGCCAGAGAAACTGCCGTGCCAGCGTATCGAGTTGCGCGCCGGTGGTGCCGTCGGGAAACACCGCGCGGGCGATGGCGATGTGGCCACGCAGCACGCGGGTGAAGCGGTCGCGCATTTCGTCGGTCGGATCGCCGATCGCGATGGTGCGGGTGACGTCGGTGGTGCCGTCCTCGTATTGCGCGCCGGAATCGATCAGCAAGAGATCGCCGGGCGCGATGCGGCGGTTGCTCTTGCGGGTGACGCGGTAGTGGACGATGGCGCCGTTCGGTCCGGTGCCGGAGATGGTGGGGAAGGAGACGTCTTTCAGCGCGCCGGTCTCGCGGCGAAAAGTTTCCAGTGCCTCGACGGCGTCGATTTCGGTTAGCGTGCCCTTCGGCGCCTCGCGGTCGATCCAGGCGAGAAATCGTACCAGCGCCACCGCGTCGCGCTGATGCGCGGTGCGGGCGCCCGCGATCTCGGTTGGGTTCTTCACCGCCTTCAGCAGCGCAACGGGATCATCACCACGCACCGGCTTGCCGCCCGCAGACGTGATCAGACGGGTCAATGCGTCCGCGGCGGTCGCCTTGTCGAGCGCGATGGCTGCGCCGGACGCGGCTATTTCCGTAAGCGCCTCGGTCAACGCGTCCGGCTCGCACACATCGGCATTGCGTTCGAGGTGATCGCGGCTCACGTTGGAGAGCTTGCGGGAGTCGACGAACACGATGGGGCGGCCGTCTTTCGGCACCACGGCGTAGGACAAAGGCAGCGGCGTATGCGAGACGTCGGCGCCGCGAATGTTGAAGGTCCACGCCACCGCGTGGGAATCCGACAGCACCAGCGCATCGATGCCGAGTTTTGTCATCTCGGTGCGGATGCGCGCGAGCTTGTCGGTCTCGCTCTCGCCTGCGAACTTCGCGCCGTGGATCGTGACCGGGCCGAGCGGCGGTGCGGAACGATCGGTCCAGATACTGTCGACCGGATTGCTCTCGACCGGGACCAGTTCGGCGCCGGCTTTCGCGCAAGCGGTCGCGAGGCGTTCGACTGCTGCCGACGTATGCAGCCATGGATCGTATCCGAGGCGGTCGCCGGCGTGGAGATGCTCGGCCAGCCAGCTTTCCGGGGGCGGATCGACCAGCGAAGCGACGCCCCAGGCCTGGGTATCCACCTGTTGCGCCGCCTGCAATGTATAGCGGCCATCGACAAACACCGCGGCTTCCGTCGCGAGCACGACGGCGAGGCCGGCCGATCCGGTGAATCCGGTGAGCCATGCCAGCCGTTCCTCGGAGGGCGCGACATATTCGTTCTGCTGCTGGTCGGCGCGCGGAATCACGAATCCGGTCAGTTGCTGCCGTACCAGTTCATCGCGAAACGCGGCGAGGCGGGCGGTCAGCGCGACGCCGCCTTCGGGGTCCTCGAATGTCTGGAAATGGGCTTCGAACATTGTCCGGTATCTTATCGCGTTTTCGAGCGAAGTGGGTACCCGTTCGTGTCAAGAAAACGCGTCAAAACAAAAAGTGGCGTCAGCGGCTATCGCGATTTTGCATCAACAGGCTGCACCATCCGTCGATCTGAATTGGCCGAATGAGCACCAGCCCCTGCGCGCGATAGGCCGCGATCACGCTGCGGGTCTGATGCGGCAGCAGTCCCGACAAAATTACCATGGCCTCCGGCGCAAGGTGCGTTGCCATGGCGGGCGCCATCTGCCGCAGCGGATTGGCGAGAATATTCGCCAGCACCAGATCGAACGGCGCGCGCGCGCGAAATAGCGGCGCGGAAAAGCCGGTCGCGCAGATCGAGCAGACAAGCTTGCCGACGCCGTTCAACACGGCATTCTCTCTCGCCACGATCACTGAGCGCGGATCGATGTCGCTGGCCAGCACGTTTCGCCGCAGAGATTTGGCCGCCGCGATGGCGAGAACGCCGGTGCCGGCGCCGAGATCGAGAACGCGCCTTGGCATCTTGGCGTGCAGCACGTGATCGAGCAGCAGCAGGCAACCCCGCGTGGTGCCGTGGTGCCCGGTGCCGAACGCCAGCGCGGCCTCGATCTCGATGCCGAGCTTGTTTGGCGGGACGCGTGCGCGATCATGTCGGCCGTGGACGATGAAGCGGCCGGCGGCGACCGGCACCAGGCCTTCGAGGCTGGCCTCGACCCAGTCCCTGGCGGCGATGGTATCGAAGACGATAGTTTGCGCGATGTCGTCGCCCGCGGCCAGCGCGACCAGCGCGCGGATTCGCTCTTCATCCGGCGGGGCGGCGAAGTGTACCGCGACGCTCCAGCGTCCGTCGCTGCGTTCGAAGGCGGCGACGGCGGCCTCGCTGTCATCGAGACTCTCGGTCAGGAGATCGACGACCCGCCGCGCGATCTGTTCCTCGCCGATGGCGAAGGCGGCGCGGCTTGTCGCCAGCGTGACGGCGTTGGTCATCGGTAGTCCGATGTTTTAGGGGCCAGGGTCCGGTAGCGTCTCAGTTTGACATTCTGGCGATGAGGTAGCCGACGCCGTAGGCCGGTCCAGCCACCAGGAGAACGGCAACCGCCATGAGAAGCCAGCCTTTTAGGACGCCGGCCCAGCCGCCCGTTTGCCAAAGCTGTCGGGGCCCCGGTTGACCGTAGGCCCACAGCGACCATGAGGCGGCCAAGACCAGGTAGATGTCAAAAGTATTCAAGGATGTGCCGACGTAGCCTCCGTATAACGGGACAATGACCGTGAGAAAGACCCTGCCAACAAAATTCAGCACATAGACCCCCAGTACTTGCCTGCTTTCGCTAGGCACCTGCTTTAGTGCAAATCGGAAACTTAGACGATGGAAAACGCATGGGCGGAAGGACGCGGCAGGCGGGGATGACGGCAAAGAAGCGGTTCGAGATTGCCAAAAAGGCAGCCCGCGCGCTGGAGCCGGTAAATCCGCGAACAAAATGCGTCGCGCCACCGTGGGAATCCGCAAAGGGTCAGGAGAGACGGATTCTTCAACAGGCGCCGGTCTGCTGTTGCAGATTTTTTGAGATTGTTATCCACTGGTTTTCCACAGAGATATACACAGGTTTTCCCCAGCCTGATACCAAGTTATACACAAGATTTCGATAGTCTTATCCACAGACAGGAGGCGGACGATTCGCCGCGAATTGCAGCGGTAACCGCGAGGGTTAATCCCCGGTAGCATCTGTGTTCAAATCCCAGCGGAATCGCGGCGAGGTTTTTTAGAGGTTTGTCGCTACCGATGCCTCCAAGCAGAATGCGGGGGTGTCATGGAATCGCAGGGCATCGATCAGATCCGGTCGGCCGGAAGCACAACCGGGATCGCGGTCAGAGACATCATGTGGGCATTCGGCATCAGCGCCGTCGTGCTCGGACTGACGCCGATGGTGGCGGTCTATGTGTTGTTGATCGCCTGACCGGTTAAAACGTTTTCGAGCGAAGCATGTCCTTGGGCTTGACCCGAGGATGGATACCGGTTCGCGCGAAGAAAACGCGTTAAATCAAAATCATAGAGCCCAGCTTCTGATTCCATCAGAAGCGGAAAGGCTCTAACGGTGGGCGAACAGCGCCCGGTGGTCTCGCAGGATCGTGCGTGCGGCGTTATGGCCGGGTGCGCCGGTGACGCCGCCGCCGGGATGCGCGCCGGAGCCACAATGATAGAGACCCTTCAGCGGTCCCCGGTAATCGGCATGGCCCAGCATCGGTCGGGCCGAGAACAACTGGTTCAGCGTTAACGCGCCATGAAAAATGTCGCCGCCGAGCAGTCCGAATTCGCGCTCGAGATCGAGCGGCGACAGAATCTGCCGGCCGATCACGCCGGCGGCAAAGCCCGGCGCGTAGCGGTCGACGGTCGCGATCATGAGGTCGGCGACCTCGTCGCGATGGTCATCCCAGGACGCGCCGTCGGGCAACTGCGGCGCCACATGCTGGCAGAACAGGCTGGCCACATGGCGGCCGGACGGGGCGAGTGAATCATCGATTACCGACGGGATCAAAACCTCCACCACCGGCTCGCGACTCCAGCCGAACTGTCGCGCGTCCTGCCAGGCACGGTCCATGTATTCGAGACCGGGCGCGATGATGATGCCGGCGCTGAGATGGTCGCCCGCGCCCGGCAAGGCGGAGAACGAGGGGAGGGCTTCGAGCGCCACGTTCATCCGGAACGTCCCGGAGCCGTTGCGCCAGGTCTTGATGCGGTTGAGAAAGGCGACCGAGAGTGCGCCGGCGGGCAGCAGCCGCGTATACAGCAGTTTTGGGTTGACGTTCGCAGCGACATATTTTGCGCGGATCGTTCGTCCGTCGTCGAGGACCACACCCGTCGCGCGGCCGCGCTCGACGATAACTTCGCGCACGCCGGCATCGGTTTCGATCTCGGCGCCGCGCGCGCGGGCGGCCGTCGCCATCGCCTGGGTGATCGCGCCCATGCCGCCGATGGCGTGGCCCCAGACGCCTTTCTTGCCGTTCACTTCTCCGAAGGCATGGTGCAGCATCACATAGGCCGAGCCGGCCGCGTAGGGGCTGGCGTAGTTGCCAACAATGGAGTCGAAGCCGAACAGGGCCTTGACCAGATCGGTCTCGAAGCGGTCGTCGAGCATGTCGCCGGCCGATCGGGTGAACAGATCGAGCAGGCTGCGCTTTTGCTCCAGCGAGAGGCCGCGCAGGATACCCGCCGCGCCGGCGGCGTTGACGATTTCATGCGCGGCGTTGAGGCCGAACCCCTCGACCAGGTTGGGCGGCGCGCGCAGCACGAATTGCCGGATGACGTCGGCGATCTCTTCCAGCTCGCGCATGAAGTCGCCGAGCGCGCCGGCATCCCGTTCGCTCAGGCGAGCGACCGATGCCGCGGTGCGGCCTTCGCCGGTGAGGAGGTAGCGGCCATCGGGCGCAGGCAAAAAGTTCTGAGCGCGGCGTTCGACGATCCGCAGGCCGTGGTCATGCAGCCGCAGGTCCGCGATGACTTTCGGATTGAGCAGGCTGACGGTGTAGGCCGCGACCGAATTGCGGAATCCGGGATGGAATTCCTCCGTCACCGCAGCGCCGCCCACCACCTTGCGCCGCTCCACGACCTTGACCCGCAGCCCAGCCATCGCGAGATAGGCCGCGCAGGTCAGGCCGTTGTGGCCTGCGCCGATGATGACGACGTCGGTGTCCGACATGATCCGCTTCAAATGAATATGGGTCGGCCGTTTCGTTCGGCTGCCGTTCATAGCGCCTTTATCGGAGACGGCGATGGACGGCACAAGACCGGGCGGATCGATTTCGGGCTCGCCGCCGCGGCATGGTCCGATGGCGGCTTCGCGACGGCGAAGACCATTAGCGATCAGTCGTCGAACTCCGAGAACAGGCCGCGCGGTTGATAGGGCCGCGGCGCGTAAACCTGCGGCTGGTAAGGCTGCGCATAACCGTAATCCGCTTGATCGCTGTTGTAGGACTGCCGCCGCTGCGGAACGTTCTGCGCGCCGTAGATGCGGCGATAGCTGCGCGGAGCGGGATAGCGCTGATCGCTGGAACTGCCGTCCGCCGGATAGATATAGCCGTCGTCGCCGCGAACGGTGGCCTGCGGCTGCTGAGCGGGTGGGGTCAGATCGACCGGATTTCCGGCGGCGTCATAAGACTGGTAGCCCGGCGCCGGGTCGCGACGGGCGACATCGGTTTTGCGCTTGCCGCGAGGATTGCGCGCCAGCGCGACACGCGACGATCCGGTCAGCGTAACGGTGGTGTTGAGGACGCCTTCCTTCTGCACCAGCGCATAAAGTGTGCTGGCGTGGGCGCGCGAGAGGCGTACGCAGCCGTGCGACACCGGAACGCCGAGGCTGCCCTCGGAGAAGGTGCCGTGGATGGCGTGACCGACCTTGGTGAAGAAGATCGAGTGCGGCATCGGCGCGTCGTCGAATTCCTTGGAGAAATGGTTGGCTTCCATGCGGAAGGTCTGGAATTTGCCGTTCGGGGTTTCATGTGACGGATTCCCGGTCGAGACCGGCCAATGATAGCGCTCGGCACCGTCGACGGAGACGGTCATTTGCTGATTGTCCTTGTCGACAAGGATCGACACCTTCGCCTCGGCGATGCTGCCGGCGGCAAAAAACATCAGACCGACGATCGGAATAAAAAACTTACGCATTTTACCTCGGCCTCGAATGCCACCTGCCGTCCCCGCTCGATATATGCGCTTGAAACGGCTCCGCTTCCAGTAGCGGGGTCGCGGCATCGTTAATTCGCGAAGCGGCATAACCAAGGCGGTGTGGGGGGAAAACCCTGTGAGAGACGGTTTTATAACGGGCTACCGCTGCGACGGTGCCCATGGAACTTTTGGAGCGCGATCACGTTGTGCTTACCTCCATCCAGTGACCAAGGCCCGTTCGCGGCCGAGCCAGCAACAAAAGGACACAGACACAGATGACGATCAGAACCGGAGTATTGCCGATCAAAGCTTCCATCCGGCTGCAGGTCGCGGTAGCGGCTGTGGCAGCCGCGCTGGCCTTCATATCCATTCCGCATCCGGTGCATGCGCAAGGCGTCTTCGGAGGCATGGAGCGGGGTGCAAACCAAGGAGCGCGCGAAGGCAATCGCGCAGCCGGTCCGGTCGGCGGTGCGATCGGCGGCGCGCTTGGCGCCGGCGTTGGTGGCGCGGTCGGCGGCGTCAAGGGCGTGCTCGGCATTCCGGATCGCGGGCCGCGCCGCGGACATCGATGCCGCGGCTATTGGAAGCATGGCCATTTCCACTGCTATCGGCGATAAGGAGCTTTCCTCCATGATAAGACTGCGGTCCGGATCGAACCGGGCCGCATTTTTTTAGCCGTATGCGATTTAGCCGTATGCGATGCGGTTTAGTTTTTCAGCCGGTATCCGGTCTTGAAAATCCACCATACGAGCAACATGCAGATCACGAGAAAACCCAGCGTCATGCCGATGCTCACGGACACGCTGACGTCGGCGATCTCGTAAAAGCTCCAGCGGAAACCGCTGATGAGATACACCACCGGATTGAACAGCGCGATGGTTTGCCAACGGGGTGGCAGCATGCTGATCGAATAGAAGCTTCCCCCAAGGAAGGTCAGCGGCGTAATTATCAAGAGGGGAATCATCTGCAGCTTTTCAAAACCGTCGGCCCAGATGCCGATGATGAAGCCGAACAGGCTGAATGTCGCAGAGGTCAGAACCAGGAAGATCATCATCCAGACCGGATGATGGATGTGCAAAGGCACGAACAGGCCGGCGGTGGCCAGAATGATCAGGCCGAGGATGATAGACTTGGTCGCAGCCGCGCCGACATAGCCCAGCACGATCTCGACATAGGACACGGGCGCCGAGAGGATCTCATAGATCGTCCCGACGAACTTCGGAAAGTAAATGCCGAACGAGGCGTTGGTGATGCTTTGCGTCAGCACCGACAGCATCACCAATCCGGGCACGATGAAGGTGCCATAGCTGACGCCTTCAACCTGCGTGATGCGCGATCCGATCGCCGCGCCGAACACCACGAAGTAAAGCGACGTCGAGACCACCGGCGATACGATGCTTTGCAGCAACGTGCGCCAGGTTCGCGACATTTCGAACAGGTAGATCGCCTTCACAGCCTCGAAGTTCATCTCAGGCCCTCACCAGACTGACGAAGATGTCTTCCAGCGAACTCTGGGTCGTATCGAGGTCGGAAAACTTGACGCCGGCAGCACGGAGTTCGCTCAGCAGGCTGGTGATGCCGGTATGTTCGCTTCGGGTGTCGTAGGTGTAGATCAGCTCCCTGCCGCAGTCGGCAAGTTCGAGATTGTAGGCTGCCAGCGGCGCAGGTACGGCATCGAGCCTGCCTTGCAGATGAAGCTTCAACCGCTTTTTGCCGAGCTTCTGCATCAGCACGGTCTTTTCCTCGACGAGGATGATCTCGCCCCTGTTGATGACGCCGACCCGGTCGGCCATCTCCTCGGCCTCCTCGATGTAGTGCGTCGTCAGGATGATCGTGACGCCAGAGGCTCGCAGCGTCCGCACCACGTCCCACATGGCTTTGCGCAGTTCGACATCGACGCCCGCGGTCGGCTCGTCCAAAAACAAAATCTGCGGTTCGTGAGACAGCGCCTTTGCAATCATCACGCGCCGCTTCATGCCGCCGGACAGCGTGACGATCTTGTTGTCCTTCTTGTCCCACAGCGACAGGTCCTTCAAAACCTTCTCGATATGAGCCGGATTCTTCCGTTTACCGAACAGTCCGCGACTGAAACTGACGGTCGCCCAGACCGTTTCGAACGCATCGGTATGCAGTTCCTGCGGCACGAGGCCGATCAGCGAGCGGGTGACCCGAAAGTCGCGCTGGATGTCGTGACCGTCGACCAGCACCTGTCCCGCCGACGGGTTCGCGATACCGCAGATGATGCTGATGAGCGTGGTCTTGCCGGCGCCGTTGGGGCCGAGCAGCGCAAAAATCTCGCCCCGGTTGATATCGAGGTTGATGGTTTTCAGCGCCGTGAAGCCGGAGGCGTAGGTCTTCGACAGGCCGGAAACGGAAATGATGGGCGACATGCAGGCCTGACACGCTGTGAGCGGGAGGAGTGAAGGGGACGGGTTATCGCGGCAGGGTGGCAGGACGATGGAGAATACCGGTCAACAGATAGGAATGCGGGCGATGTTCCGCAATCGGCTACACCCGCTCCACAAAGCTATCGACCACCTTTTTCTCGCCGGCTTTTTCGAAGGTGATGGTCAGCTTGTTGCCATCGATCCGCGCCACTTTACCGTAGCCGAATTTCTGGTGAAAGACCCGATCGCCCGGTGAGAAGGTGGAGGTCGTGCCGGTGGATTTCGCGACCAGTTCACCGTCGATGGTCAATGGCGCGTGCTTCGATTTCGATCGGCTCGCATTGTAGGGCGTGCCGGCCTCATTGAACCCGCCGCGGCCGCGATTGGCCTGCGCGCGTTGCCAGCCGGGCGTCGCATAGCTCGAGCCGAACGACTCGACATTGTCGAAACGCGAGGGGCCGTAGCCGCCCGTTCCGCCCCAGCCCGAGCCGCCCTTGGATTCGGTGATCTCGACATTTTGCGCCGGCAGTTCGTCGAGAAAACGCGATGGGATGGTTGTCGACCACGAACCGTGAATGCGCCGGTTGGTGGCGAAGTAAAGCTTCGCGCGACGGCGCGCCCGTGTCAGGCCGACGTGGGCGAGGCGACGTTCTTCCTCAAGGCCGGCGCGTCCCTGCTCGTCCAGCGCACGCTGATGCGGAAACAGACCTTCCTCCCAGCCCGGCAGGAAGACGTTGTCGAATTCGAGCCCCTTGGCGGAATGCAGCGTCATCACCGAGACGGCATCCTCGTCGGGGCCGCCGTCGCGGTCCATCACCAGCGAGATATGTTCGAGGAAACCTTGCAGGTTCTCGAACTCCTCCATCGAGCGCACCAGCTCTTTCAGGTTTTCGAGCCGGCCCGCGGCGTCGGCCGAGCGGTCCTTTTGCCACATCTCGGTGTAACCGCTCTCGTCGAGCACGATCTCGACAAGCTCGGTGTGCGGCATGGTCTCGCGCTGCACACGCCAGCGGTCGAAACTGTCGAGCAAAGCGCGCAGCGATCCGCGTGGTTTCGGCCTCATCTCGTCGGTTTCGACGACGGCGCGGGCGGCCTCGCTGAGCGGGATCTGCCGCTTGCGAGCGATCTCGTGCAGCATCTGGACGGTAGCATCGCCCAGGCCGCGTTTGGGCACGTTGACGATGCGCTCGAAGGCAAGATCATCGGCCGGCGAGTTGATGAGGCGCAGATAGGCGAGCGCGTCGCGGATTTCGGCGCGCTCGTAGAAGCGCGGACCGCCGATGACGCGATAGGGCAGGCCAAGGGTCACAAAGCGGTCTTCGAACTCGCGCATCTGGAACGAGGCGCGCACCAGGATTGCGGTTTCGTTCAGTTTTTCGCCGGCGCGCTGGAGTTGTTCGATCTCCTCGCCGATGGCGCGGGCTTCTTCCTCAGAGTCCCAGGAGCCGGTGACGGTGACCTTCTCGCCATCGACATCCTCGGTGCGCAGCGTCTTGCCGAGCCGGCCCTCGTTATGCGCGATCAGATGCGAGGCGGCGGCCAGGATATGGCCGGTGGAGCGGTAGTTGCGCTCCAGCCGGATCACCTTGGCGCCGGGAAAATCGTGGTCGAAGCGCAGGATGTTGTCCACCTCGGCGCCGCGCCAGCCGTAGATCGACTGGTCGTCGTCGCCGACGCAGCAGATGTTTTTGGGTGGGGAGGCATCCTTTTTCCGTGCGTCATCACCGGGCCGACGCGAAACGTCGAGACCCGGTGATCCATCTTCTGGAGAAACGATGGATTGCCGGGACAAGCCCGGCAATGACGATTGCGATTGCGATTGCGATTGCGACGGCGCCTGCGACAGCAGCCGCAGCCACAGATATTGTGCGACGTTCGTATCCTGATACTCGTCGACGAGGATGAACTTGAAGCGGCCCTGATATTGCCGCAGCACGTCCGGATGCTCGCGGAACAGCCGGATGTTCTCCAGCAGCAGGTCGCCGAAATCCGTGGCATTGAGAATTTTCAGCCGCGCCTGGTAGGCGGCATAGAGCTTGCCGCCGCGGCCGTTGCCGAACACGGCGGCTTCGCCGGACGGCACCTGCGCCGGCGTCAGCCCGCGATTTTTCCAGCCGTCGATCAGCCCCGCCAGCATCCGCGCCGGCCAGCGCTTGTCGTCGATGTTGTCGGCCTGCAGAAGCTGTTTGAGCAGGCGGATCTGGTCGTCCACATCGAGAACGGTGAAGTTGGATTTGAGCTGCACCAGTTCGGCATGAACCCGCAGAATCCGGCCGCCGATGGAATGAAAGGTGCCGAGCCACGGCATGCCTTCCACGGCTTGTCCGAGCATCTGGCCAAGCCGATGCTTCATCTCGCGCGCGGCTTTGTTAGTGAAGGTTACCGACAGGATTTCACCGGGGCGGGCGCGGCCCTGGCTGAGGATATGCGCGATGCGGGTCGTCAGCACGCGGGTCTTGCCTGTGCCCGCGCCGGCCAGCACCAGAACCGGCCCGTCCAGCGTTTCCACCGCCTCGCGCTGTTCCGGATTGAGCCCGGCCAGATACTGTGGCGTTGCCGCCGCGCGTGCGCGCGCAGCGATGCCACCGGCGGCAGGCTGGTGCTCGGGAACGTCGCGATGGATCAGTCTGTTCGGTTCGGTCATGCGAATCGTCTTCTCCCCACGATGACACTGCGGGGCGGCGAAGGGGAGCCTTCTTAGCAGGATTGAGAAGATATATAGGGGCGCCGACGCCATTGGCATCGGTTTTCCCGCCTCCAGGCGAGCTGGCGATCCCGTTCCGGCGATCGCGATTTTGTTCCGTAAAACCGACGATTTTTCAGGACTTCTCACCCTCCTGCGGCGAGGAACCTTTGTTCCGGGGATGGATTGTTTTCTCAGGCCATGCGCGAGACGGTGCGCTGAGAATGGAGGTCAAGTCATGCTGAGCTGGGTTGTAACCTTTCTCGTGATCGCGTTGATTGCAGGTATTCTGGGCTTCGGCGGTCTCGCGGGCGCTTCCATCGAAATCGCGAAGATCATCTTCTTCGTCGCCCTCATCTTGTTTCTAATTTCGGCTGTGGTGGGGTTCGCGCGGCGGGGCCGTACCGGCTTGTAGCGCCGGCTAACGCGACTTCGAGGGCATCGCGATTTGCCGGCCGATGCCCTCGGGGCGCGCGATGGCGCTGTGGGCGTCAACGACGGCTTGGATGCGTGCACGGATATCGGGCGGGAAGGGCGCGACTTTGCGAGCGGCCATGTTGATGTGAACAGTCATGTTCTCGGAGGTCGCCGAGAGCCATCCTTCGGTGGCGTGCCGCAACTCCTCGAAGGTGTGCAGACGCTTTTCGTCGGCGGCGACCAGCAGAACGGACACCCGCACCGGGTCGTCCAGATGAACTTCCCGTAAATAACGCAGATGACACTCGGCGGTGAACGTCGAACCGTTGCGCGTCTTCACGTAGTCGGGTCCGATTCCAAGTTCGAGCCAAAACTCGTCGGTCGCCCGGTCGAACAGGACGTTGTAGTAGGCCATGTTGAGATGGCCGTTGTAGTCGATCCACTGCGGCTCGATCCGCAAGACCGAACACTGAAAGGATTCAGGCTTACGGTCCGGGCCGGTGGCGGGCGTGCCTTTCATTCTCTACCCCTGCATTCTCCATCCTGCATTTGTCGGATCCCTCGACCCACTATACATCCTTTGCCTCGGTCTTTTCATCATGGAGTCCCGTTCAGCCGCGGAAAACGTGCCGATCGTCGCTGCGACTTCGCCACAGTTGGCGATATTATGTTGCATCGGCTCGTTTGGTGCAGCCTTGCAGGCCTGGGATCGATACGGCAGTCTTGGGGGCTCAGGCACGATGTCCGAAAGAGCCATACTGACGCGGATTTCGATGTTGCCGGAACGATTCAAGGGGAGACACCGTGCAGACCACGCTGCTCGGCCTGGCGATCACACTCATTGTCGCGCTCATCGCCGCGCTGATCGGGCCGTATTTCATCGACTGGAACCGCTTTCGGCCCCAATTCGAGGCGGAGGCGGCGCGCGTGATCGGCGCGCCGGTGCGGGTCGACGGCGGGCTTGACGCCCGGCTGCTGCCGTCGCCGTCATTGCAGCTTCGTTCAGTGGTGGTCGGAGGGCCGAACGATCCCGGCAAGGTGCGCGTCGACAATCTCGCGGTCGAATTCAGCCTGGGTTCGCTGATGCGCGGAGAATGGCGCGCGACCGAATTGACGATCAACGGCGTCGCGCTCGACCTCGGTCTCGATTCCGGCGGGCGGATTGATTGGCCGCTGTCGTCGCGCTCGCTCGATTTCGCTTCGTTTTCCATTGACCGGCTGAACCTCACGGGCCGCGTGGCGCTTCATGATGCGGCCAGCCGCTCCACGCTTGAATTGAATGACGTCGCTTTCAGCGGCGATGTGCGGTCGTCGGGAGGGTCCGTTCGCGGCGACGGCAATTTCATGCTGTCGGGAACGCGCTATCCATTCCGGATATCGTCCGGTCAGGCGGGCGACGGCGATGCCAGCCATGTTCATATCGCGATCGATCCCGGAACGCGCGCGGCATCCATCGACATCGATGGAATGTTGTCATTCGATGCGCGCGTGCCGCATTTCGATGGCGCGCTGACGTTGGCTGGCGCTGCGGAATCCGATGGTAAAAATTTTTCGAGCGACCCGTCTCAAAGACCATGGCGGGTGTCGGCCAAGGTCAAGGCCGATCCGAACGGTGCGCGGCTGGAGCAGGTCGATGCGAGTTATGGTGCGGGCGATGCTGCGCTGAAGCTCGCAGGCGTTGGCGACGTTCGTTTCGGCGCGTCGCCCCGGATTCATGCGGAATTGTTCGCACGTCAGCTCGACGCCGATCGCCTGCTTGGCAAGGATCGGAACACGCCTGCAAAGGTGTTTCCGGCATTACAAAACTATCTAACGAAAATTCCGCAACCGTGGCTTGCCGCCGAAATCGGAATCAGCGTGGACCAGATCATGCTGGGCGGCCGCCCGATACAAAATTTCGGTGCTGACCTACGCAGCGACGCCGCATCATGGACGATCAGTCGGCTGGAGTTCCGGGCTCCCGGCTCAACGAGCGTGGCCGTTAACGGTCAGATCGCGCAACCCGGACCATCCGCACATTTCAACGGTGCGCTCGATATCGAATCGTCCGATCCGGATGCATTGGTCGGCTGGCTGCAAGCTCGCAGCGACATCGTCCATCAGAGCCAAAAGCCGTTGCGGCTGCGTGGCAATTTGACCGTGGATTCAAGCGGGGTCGCCTTCGACCAGCTCAAAGCCGATATCGAGGGCGGCAGCGTCGAGGGGCGGCTGGCGTTCGTCAATTCGACGGGGGCCGGCACGCGGGCCGAGGCTGAACTCAGGGCGGATCGTCTCGATCTCGATGCGGCGGCAGGTCTGGTCCGCGCGATCGCGGGACCGCAAGGCGTTTGGCCGGACGAGGGACAGTTGTCGTTGAATGTCGATAGCGCGATGTCGGCGGGGCAGGAATTGCGTCCATTCATCGCCAAATTGAGTTATGGACCAAAGACGTTTTCTCTGGAGCAATTGAAAATCGGCTCGCCCGGCGGCCTCACGATGGAGGGCTCCGGCGCATTCGACCGCGTCGACGCCACCGGCCAGCTATCGTTGAATGCGACATCGCAGTCGGTTGCGCAGATGACGAGCTTGATTGCTCCGATCGCGCCGACCGTCGCGGCGCGCCTCGATGCGATGCCGGTGGTCGCGGGAGCAGCGCGGCTCAAGCTCACGCTCAACGTCGATAAGGGCCCTGCCGACAAAAGCAAAGCCGATGCCAGAGCAAAGCTGGACGTCGATCTGCCGCAACTGAAAGGCACGCTGTCGCTGGTTGCGGCGCCTTCGCTCAAAGCCGTGCGCACGGCCGATCTCGATGCATTGGCACGGAGCGAGGTGACGCTCCGGACGAAGCTGACGGCGGAACGAGGCGGAGCCTTGCCGGCCTTGCTGGGTCTCGACCGCGTGATCGCGGTTAGCGACAACTCCGTGCTGGAGGGGACGGGGATGGGAGAATGGCACGCTCCGATCCGGCTGAAGGCGCGGATGACGGGAGCCGATCTGGATGCCGAGATAAAAGGAACGTTGGAGCCATGGTCCTCGGACCGCAAGGCTGATCTTAATCTCGCAGTGCGCTGCGTCGATCTCACGCCGCTGCTGGGTCTCAAGCCATCCGATTCCCGCGCCCGGAACGTCAGCCTGTCGTCGCATGTCATGCTGGCCGGCAGCAAGCTGATCTTCAACGATCTCGATGGCACGGCAGCGGGTGCCCGTATGCGCGGGCGCGTTGCGGTGAATTTCGGCAACGAAGACCTCGTCGATGGCGAAATCGGAATGGACACGCTCGATCTGGCATCGGCGTTCGGCCTTGCCGTCGGCGCCGCGGGACATGATCCGGCGGAGCCGCTGGGTGTTGGCCTGCCGGAAGGTTGGCGCGGTCAACTCACATTCGAGGCGCTGCGCGGCGTGCTGCCGGGAGGCATCGAATTGCGACCCGTCAGCGGCACTGTCAAAGCGGATGGCCAGTCCCTGACGTTCGATGCGATGAAAGGGAAAATCGGCGATGGCGATGCCGCGGCGCGCCTCGACATCCGGCAAGCCTCCGACGGTGTTGCCTTGAATGCGGAGGTTCAACTCACCAACGTCGACGGTTCGGCGTTGCATTACGGTGCACTGGCGATGCCCGCCGGCCACGCCTCGGCGCAGATGACATTTGCAAGCCACGGCCGCAGCGCGTCCGCGCTGGCCGGAGCGCTGTCCGGCAACGGTCTGGTCACACTCGAACATGCGCGCATTCCGGGACTTGATCCGCACATGTTCGACGCCGCCATTAATGCGAGCGATAGCGGAGCATCGAACGACGCCAAATTGCAGCGGATCGTGGAGCAGTCTCTGTTTGCGAATCCGCTGGCGGTCGCATCGGCGCAAATTCCGTTTACCGTGAGAGATGGCCGTTTGCGTGTCGGTGCGACGGCTCTTGATGGCGATGGGGCGCAAGCCATCGTCTCCGGCGGTTATGACATCGCGGCGGACCAGGTCGATATCCGCGCGGGTCTTGCTTCAACGTCGGCCGGGTCCGCGAACAATCGTCCGGCAGTTCAGATATTCGCGGTTGGGCCGCCCGATGCGATCCACCGGAGCATTGACGTTGCCGCGCTGTCGTCGTGGCTCGCGGTGAGGGCGATCGATCGCGAAACCCGCAGGCTCGACTCGATCGAGCAACGCATGACGCCGTCGCCCGCGCTGCCTCCTGCCATCCCGCCGCCGGCGATAGCATCGCTTCCGGTTGAGCCGTCAGACGTTTCCGCTAAGCCATTGGCGACGGACGATGCGCCCGTCGCCAATGTACCGGTTCCGAAGCGTGATCCGCGGCGGTCTCGCGCGAAACCTCGGATGGCCATTACGCCGCGTCCGGCGGCCACGCCGCAGGCGTCCAATGCGCCGACGCCGCCATCGGCTGCGCCCCTGCCAGCACCGGTCGAGATACGGCCCGCGCCAATTCCAAAGCCGCTCCACCCGCGCCGGCCGCTGGTGCAGAGGCCGCCTGCGTCGATCGCGCGACCGGCTCTCTAAAACCGAAAATGCTCTAGCAGCTATTCCGGGCCAAGCGGCGCAAGCCGCGTCGACGGCGCCAGACGTTCGCCGATGAACATGGTGCTCGCCGCCCGCGTGCGAAAATGCTCGAGCACATAGAGACGGATCGCCGAAGACAGATTGCTGGTCCTGCGATCGGTATCGATCGAGGCGATTTGCGTGGAAAGGGTCATGCCCCGCCGCATCGCGATATCTTTCAGGCTTGTCCAGAATGCGTCTTCGAGACTCACGCTGGTCTTGTGACCGTCGACGATCACCGATCGTTTAACGACGGCATATTGGCGCTCGCCGCGGCGATCGCCGCTTTGGTCGTTTCGCATGATTGACTCCATCTGGTTTTTTCGGAAAGCGTCATCATCGGCGCACGATGACATCTCACCGGACGGTTTGTTCGGTCTAAACTGCGATAGTGATGCTGCGGATCATCGATGGACCGCGCCGCAGGCATGCAGGTGATCTTCAGCGGCCCACCTCTGATCGGCGCCGTGGCGGATCATCGAGGTACAGGTACATAATAGCTGAAAAGACCGAGCGCCGGTATTCGGGAAACAACCTAAGTGTAACTCACTATCATGACGCTGACGTGAGCAGACATACGGATCTGATTTCGCGGATCAGATTTCCGGACAAGATTTCGTAGGCGAGATTTCGTCGCAGAGGATTCCGATGTCCGCTATCCGGCGCTAGGGCTGTTTTCGGATCCCGAAGCCATCGCGCGGCTTCGAAAGTAGTCCAGGACGAAAAGGCGGATCGCCGAGGAGAGGTTGCCCTGCTGACGGTTGCTGTCGATCTCGCCGACCAGCTCGGACAGCGTCATGTCGCGAAGGCTAGAGATTTCTTTCATTCCGTTCCAGAATGCCTCCTCGAGGCTCACGCTGGTCTTGTGGCCGGCCACCACGATCGATCGTTTCACTACCGGCGATTTCATGATCCGTCCTCGGCGTCGATGCGGTGCTGATCGAGCAGACGTTTCTCCCGCATCATACGCTGTTCGATGAGATCGCGCTCGGCCTTGGAGCGGCCGAAGCGCACGCGATTGGCGTCGGCAATCGCCGCCGTCCGTTCCCGTTCGGCGCGCTTCCTGCGCTTGTTCAGATTGACCACATCCCCCATGACCGATTCCGCCATCTCAAATGCTGGGAGCGCGTACCTGCAAAGGTCAAAAATTCCGCTGCAAAAGCGGCTATCGTTTGTGCTGTACCATGATGCACCGCAACAGTGGTAGAAATATTCTCTCAGCCCTTAGACTATATGGAATATAACCATTCTCGAGGCGCTTGTTTTTGGAATGCCAGCCTAGCGCCTGTGGGGTCTGAGTTCCAGCGGGCCGCGTCATCCGGGTCGCGTCATTTTGTCGGGCTGCACCAGTCGGTCGAACTCCGCGGCCGTGACGAAGCCAAGCCGCTGAGCCTCTTCCTTCAACGTCGTTCCGCGGGCCAGGGCGGCTTTGGCGACCGTCGCCGCATTGTCGTAGCCGATCCTCGGCGCGAGCGCCGTAACCAGCATCAGCGAGCGTTGCATCAGGTCGCGAATCCGCTTCTCGTCGGCGCGAATGCCATCGATGCAGTGCTCGGTGAAGGAACGCACGACATCGGCGAGCAATTGTATGGAATTGATCATACAATAGGCCAGAACCGGCCTGTAAACGTTAAGTTCGAAATGCCCCTGACTGCCGGCGATCGTCACGGTGGTGTGATTGCCGAACACCTGGCAGCAAACCATGGTCATCGCTTCACACTGGGTTGGATTGACCTTCCCCGGCATGATCGACGACCCCGGTTCGTTTGCGGGAAGGATCAGTTCTCCGAGGCCGGAGCGCGGCCCGGAACCCAAAAAACGAATATCGTTCGCGATCTTGAACAGGCCCGTTGCGACCGCGTTGATCGCGCCGTGGGCGAAAACATAAGCGTCGTTGGAGGCCAGCGCCTCGAATTTGTTGGGAGCGCTCGTGAACGGGAGTTTCGCAACCGCCGCCGCGTGTTTCGCAAACAGTTTTGCAAATTTCTGCTTCGAGTTCAGGCCGGTTCCCACGGCGGTTCCGCCTTGCGCCAGTGGATAGAGGTCCTTGATGGCGGTGCGAAGCCGTGCGAGGCCGCTCTCGACCTGCGCTGCATAGCCGGAGAACTCCTGGCCGAGCGTCAGCGGCGTCGCGTCCTGGGTATGAGTCCGGCCGATCTTGACGATGTGAGCAAACGCCTTTTCCTTTTTGCGCAGCGCTTTGAGCAGAGCGGTCAGAGCGGGAACCAGGTCGGACGCGATGCCCTGGGCCGCCGCGATGTGCATGGCTGTCGGAAACGAGTCGTTCGACGACTGGCTCATGTTGACGTGATCGTTGGGATGAACGGGCTTCTTGGCGCCGAGTTCACCGCCGAGCAGCTCGTTGGCACGGTTGGCGATCACCTCGTTGAGGTTCATGTTGGTCTGCGTGCCGGAGCCGGTTTGCCAGACGACCAGCGGAAAATGATCGTCGAGCTTGCCGTCGATCACTTCGCGCGCGGCGCGAATGATTGCGGTCGCGCGCCGCCGGTCGAGCAGGCCCAGTTCGCGGTTGGTCTGTGCCGCTGCGAGCTTGACGATGCCGAGCGCCCGGACGATCGGCATCGGCATCCGGTCGTGTCCGATGCGGAAATTCTGCCGGCTGCGCTCGGTCTGGGCTCCCCAGTAGCGGTCGGCTTGAACGTCGATGGGTCCGAAGCTGTCGGTTTCCGTGCGCGTCCTTGTTCTGCGTGACGACGAGGCCATGGGTTCAGTCCCGTTATGTTTGATGCTGCGACGGCAAACACAAACAGCCGCATCCCCGCGGATCAGGGCGCTTTGGCAAATGCAACGCGGACTACTTCTTGCGGAAGCGGTCCAGCCTGACAACCTCGGCGCCTGTGCTGGGTTTGGGGTTGTCCTCGGTATCGGTAGCGGCGGGCGGGGAGGGATCGTCCGGAACGGCCAGGGCCGCCGGCGAAGGCGCCGCCGGTGGCATATCTGCCGCGGCGGTCTCGGTTTCGGCCGGCTCGAATTGCAGACCGAACTGCACCGACGGATCGTAGAAGCTTTTGATTGTGTTGAAGGGAACCACGAGACGCTCGGGAATGCCGCCGAACGACAGGCCGACCTCGAAGCGCTCCTCGCTCACCTTCAGATCCCAGAACTGGTGCTGGAGAATGATGGTCATTTCCTCAGGGTGCTGCGCCAGAAGGCGGGGCGATATCTTCACTCCGTCGGCCTTCGACATGAAGGTGATGAAGAAATGATGCTCGCCCGGCAGTCCTTGTTCGGCGGCGTCCGTCAGCACCCGGCGCAGAACGCCGCGCAACGCGTCGCGCGCCAGCAGATCGTATCGGATATGATCGGTTGACATCGCCTGGTCCATCGCCTCCGCAGAGCCGTGCAAATTCCTGCGAGCGTTCGAAGCCGACTCGCACCGTTTGCCGATGATACTCCGGCGATCTCGCCGGGTCAGCAGCGGTTGGGTCGGGCTGGTGAAATTCTCGTTGCCAGTTCGCTGGAGAGGCGAACGGATATTAAAGTGGAGGCTTCTGTTGCCAGGTGCCTCCGAACCCCGCCTGACGGAGCTTAACCCGTCAGGACTTCAGAATGGTCTTTCAAACTGCGTTACGCAGCCTGAGCAACCGGAGCATAGTTGTCGTTTGCAACTATTGCATAGCCCGATAACGGCGGAACCATACCGAGAAAAAGCGAGCCCTTTACGCCCTCGTCGATCCTGTTTCGCCCCCGCCGGAACCCGCCAATTTTATGGCGCACCATGGTTTTGGTCGGGCTCTGGTGGAGGCGCCGGGTACTGCCCCCGGGTCCGAATGGTTTATTACGACGGCCGTTTATTTCCATAGCCGGCGAACCGGCGCTCTGAATATAGTCTGCAAACGTTGAGGAAAAAAGTGCCCGACGGCACATTTCGCGCTTTCTTCGCGATCTCGTTTTCCCGGTATAATCGGGACAAAAGCGCGAATCGCTGCTGTCGGGCCAACCGGCCGGGCGCTAAGTTCACCCGCTCGAAAGCGCTCACGCCATGAACCAGTACCACGATCTGCTCGAACGAATACTCGGCGACGGCGCGGAGAAGCATGACCGTACCGGCACCGGAACATTGTCCATCTTCGGGCATCAGATGCGTTTCAATCTCGCATCGGGATTTCCGATGCTGACCACCAAGAAGCTTCCGCTCAAGTCGATCGTGCATGAGCTGCTCTGGTTCCTGAAGGGCGACACCAACGTCAGGTATCTGAGGGACCACGGGGTCTCGATCTGGGACGAGTGGGCCGACGCCAACGGCGATCTCGGCCCGGTCTACGGTTCGCAGTGGCGCTCATGGCCCGCGCCGGACGGGCGCAGCATCGACCAGATCGCCAACGTGGTCGACATGATCAAGTGCAATCCGGATTCGCGGCGGCTGATCGTCAGCGCGTGGAATCCGGCCGATGTCGACAAGATGGCGCTGCCGCCGTGCCACTGCCTGTTTCAATTCTATGTCGCCGACGGCAAGCTGTCGTGCCAGCTTTATCAGCGCTCGGCGGATGTGTTTCTGGGGGTGCCCTTCAACATCGCGTCCTATGCGTTGCTGACGATGATGGTCGCGCAGGTCACGGGGCTCAAGCCCGGGGACTTCGTGCACAGCCTCGGCGACGCGCACCTCTATTCGAATCACCTTGAGCAGGCGCGGCTTCAGCTCACGCGGCCGGTGCGACCGCTGCCGACGATGACGATCAATCCCGAGGTGAAGGATATCTTCGCGTTCCGCTATGAGGATTTCAAACTCGAGAACTACGATCCCCATCCCCACATCAAGGCCGAGGTCGCGGTGTGATCGTAACTGTCTCCCCGCATCCGGAAATCGTCCTGGTCGTCGCGGTGGCCGAGAACGGCGTGATCGGTCAGCGCAATCAAATCCCGTGGCGGCTGAAAGCCGACCAGCAGCGATTCAAGGCGATCACCATGGGCAAGCCGATCGTGATGGGCCGCAAGACCTTCGACTCGTTGCGCCGGCCGTTGCCGGGACGAACCAATATCGTCATTACCCGCGATCCCGACTTTGCCGCGGTCGGCGCGGTGGCGACGCGATCGCTGGCGGATGCCATCGCCGTCGCAAAAGGGGATGCGTTGCGGCGTTCGGTCGGTGAGATCGCGGTGATCGGCGGAGCTGAGATTTATGCCGCGTCGATGCCGGCGGCGGATCGTCTCGAGGTGACGGAGGTTCACGCGGGGGTCGATGGCGATGCCGTTTTTCCGGCGATCGATCCGTCGGTCTGGTGCGAAACCGCCCGCTGCCGAAATCGGGCGGTCGCCGGTGACGTCGCCGATTATTCTTATGTGACATATCGCCGTCGGACGCCGCATTAACCGCATTCCGCGATGTTTGCATTGACATTTAGCTATGCGGATATAGCTCCTTGCAGCCAACAAGCCGCGTTGTAAGGGCCGTAAGCGTCCCCTATAAGGTCGAACAGAGCGAGGCGGGGGTTTGCGAAGCCCGGATCCGCGCGTAGGAGAGTGTTGATGCCGTGGAAAAATCAAAGCGGAGGCCCGTGGGGCTCCGGTCCGAAAGGACCATGGGGATCCGGCCCGCAACCGGCGGGGGGGCCGAAGCCGCCGGATCTCGAGGATCTGCTGCGCCGCGCTCAGGAGCGTCTCCGGCAACTGTTGCCGGGTGGACATCTGAGCACCATGGGTATCGCGCTGATCCTGATTGGCGCGATTGTAATCTGGGGCATGTCCGGCTTCTTCCGGGTGCAGTCGGAAGAACTCGGCGTGGTGCTGCGGTTCGGCAAGCACGTGCGGACCGTGCAGCCAGGCCTCAACTATCATCTGCCGTATCCGATCGAGACCGTGTTGCTGCCGAAGGCGCTGCGCGTCTCGACCCTCAATATCGGTATGACGCTGGTGCAGGATCCGGCGCGGCACACCAGCACCATGCGCGACGTGCCGGAGGAAAGCCTGATGCTGACCGGCGACGAAAACATCGTCGACGTCGATTTCACCGTGTTGTGGCGGATCAAGCCGGGCGGGGTCGGCGACTTCCTGTTCAACATCCAGAATCCGGAAGGTACCGTCAAAGCCGTGGCCGAAAGCGCGATGCGCGAGTGGGTCGGACGTTCGGATATTCAACCGATTTTGACGTCCGAGCGAACCAAAATTGAAACCTCGGTGCAGGATCTGATGCAGAAGACGCTGGACCAGTATGGCGCCGGCATTCTGATTCAGCAGGTGCAAATGCAGAAAGTCGACCCACCGGCTCAGGTCATCGATTCATTCCGCGACGTGCAGGCGGCGCGCGCCGACCTCGAGCGGCTGCAGAACGAAGCCCAGACTTATGCCAACCGCGTCATTCCCGATGCGCGCGGAAAGGCGTCGCAGATTGTGCAGAATGCCGAAGGCTACAAGGCACAGGCCGTCGCCGAAGCCAAGGGCCAGAGTTCGCGGTTCCTGCAGGTTTATGAGGCCTACAAGGTGGCGCCTGACGTGACGCGCGAGCGCATCTACCTTGAGACCATGGAGCAGGTGCTCGGGGGCGCCGATAAGCTCGTGTATGATCCGGGCTCATCGTCTTCGTCGGGTATCGTGCCTTACCTGCCGCTAAGCGAATTGACATCGCAGCGCGGCACCGCGACCGCGAAGCAGCCGGCCAAGACGAACGGGAGTGCCCGATGAAAGTCGGAGTTATAGGGATTGCGGCGCTGCTGGTTGCGGCGGCCTTGCTGGTGGTGGGATACAGTTCCGTTTTCACGGTGAGCCAGACCGAGCAGGCATTGGTGGTGCGACTTGGCGAACCGGTGCATGTCGTCACCGAGCCGGGATTGCATTTCAAGGCGCCGTTCGTCGATTCCGTGATCGAGATCGACAAACGAATTCTTGACCTCGAGCAGGCGTCGCAGGAAGTCATTGCGTCGGATCAGAAGCGGCTCGTCGTCGATGCGTTCGCGCGCTACCGCATCAAGGATGCGCTGCGGTTCTACCAAAGTGTCGGCACCGTCCAGGCCGCCAATATCCAGTTGACGACGCTGCTCAACGCATCGCTGCGCCGGGTTCTGGGCGAGGTGACGTTCATCCAGGTGGTGCGGGATGAGCGCGAAACGCTGATGGCCCGCATCCGCGACCAGCTCGACAAGGAGGCCAGCGGATACGGCATCTCGGTGGTCGATGTCCGAATTCGGCGCGCCGATTTGCCGGAGCAGAACAGCCAGGCGATCTATCAGCGCATGCAGACTGAGCGGCAACGCGAAGCCGCCGAGTTCCGCGCTCAAGGTGGCCAGAAAGCGCAGGAGATCCGGGCCAAGGCCGATCGCGAAGCGACCGTGATTGTCGCCGATGCCAATTCCTCGTCCGAGCAGATCCGCGGTCAGGGCGACGGCGAGCGCAACCGGCTGTTTGCCGCAGCTTACAATCAGGCCCCGGCATTCTTTGCGTTCTACCGCTCGATGACCGCCTATCAGAAGGGCTTGAAGGGCAGCGACACCCGCTTCCTGCTGAAGCCAGATTCCGATTTCTTCCGCTTCTTCGGACATCCCGGCGGCAGGCCCGCCGCAACCGACGCGCCGAAGCCGTAAACTCGAAACCCTGCGATGCCGGGGGAGACGCCGTTCGATGGGTTCCATTGCCTTCGCCGATTTCCTGATCGGTCTTGGTATTCTTTTCATGCTCGAAGGCATCCTGTTCGCGGCAGCGCCGAATTGGACGCGGCGGGCCATGAAAAGCGCACTGGCGGCGCCGGAACCTGTTTTGCGGATGGTCGGCATCGGCTCGGCGATCGCCGGGCTGATCCTGATCTGGCTGGTCAGGCGCTAAAGCGTTTTCGAGCGAAGCATGTCCTCGGGCTTGGCCCGAGGATGGATACCGGTTCGCGTGAAGAAAACGCGTCAAAGAAGCGGTTCGGAAACTCGGCACCGGCGATGATATCGTGAAGGCCGCGCCAGCTTTTCGCCGTAATCGAACCCGCAGGTGACCGGCGAACGCCGTTTCCGCTGCTTGCGCAGGTGCGGCGTTCGGGCGCACTGTACGCTTGGCAATATGCTTCTCCAGGAGAGATTTGAAACATGACCGGAGCGATCCCCGCGTTGAGCTTTCGCCGGCGTTCCCTGCTGGCCGCGCTTTGCCTCGGCGCCGCATGCACCCTGATATCTGCGCCGGCCCTCGCCCGCGGTCCCGACGGCATCGCCGACGTCGCGGAAAAGGTGATCGACGCGGTGGTCAATATCTCGACGACCCAGACGGTCGAAGCCAAAGGCGGCAGCGAGGGGCACCGCGTCATTCCGCAGCTTCCGCCGGGATCGCCGTTCGAGGAGTTTTTCGACGACTTCTTCAAAAACCGCCGCAGCGGCAAGGATGGCGGTCTGCTACCGCACAAGACCAACTCGCTCGGCTCCGGGTTCATCATCGATCCCGCCGGAATTGTCGTCACTAACAATCACGTCATCGCCGATTCCGACGAAATCAACGTCATTCTGAACGACGGCACCAAGGTCAAGGCCGAGATTGTCGGCGTCGATAAGAAAACCGATCTTGCGGTGTTGAAGTTCAAGCCGCCGCATCCGCTGACGGCCGTCAAGTTCGGCGATTCCGACAAGCTGCGGCTCGGTGAGTGGGTGGTCGCCATCGGCAATCCGTTCAGCCTTGGCGGCACCGTTACCGCCGGCATCGTCTCGGCCCGTAACCGCGACATCAACAATGGCCCCTATGACAGCTACATCCAGACCGACGCCGCCATCAACCGCGGCAACTCCGGTGGCCCGCTCTTCAATCTCGATGGCGAGGTCGTGGGCGTGAACACGCTGATCATCTCGCCGTCGGGCGGCTCGATCGGCATCGGCTTCGCGGTGCCGTCGAAAACGGTCGCTGGCGTCGTCGATCAATTGCGTCGGTTCGGTGAACTG
This sequence comes from Nitrobacter sp. NHB1, assembly GCF_036964665.1. NCBI lineage: Bacteria > Pseudomonadati > Pseudomonadota > Alphaproteobacteria > Hyphomicrobiales > Nitrobacteraceae > Nitrobacter > Candidatus Nitrobacter laanbroekii. The sequence goes on along the minus strand of NZ_JBAMDA010000001.1, from coordinate 1,599,633 downwards.
CGTCGCGGTTGGCTGGGCGTCCGCATCCAGCAGGTCACCGACGAAATCGCCGACAGTCTCAATATCAAACCGGCGCGCGGCGCGCTGGTCGCCGGCGTCGAGGACAAGGGCCCGGCCAAGCCAGCCGGCATCGAGCCCGGCGACGTCGTCATCACCTTCGACGGAAAGGACATCAAGGAGCCGAAAGATCTGTCGCGCGTCGTGGCCGACACGGCCGTCGGCAAGACCGTCAACGTCGTGATCATCCGCAAGGGCAAGCAAGAGACCAAGAAGGTGACGCTGGGACGGCTCGACGACAGCGACAAGGTGACGCCCGTCTCGGTCAAGACCAAACCGGGAGTAGAAGAGAAGCCGGTGACGCAGAAGGCGCTCGGCCTCGATCTCGCGGCGCTCAGCAAGGACCTGCGCGCACGCTACAAGATCAAGGACAGCGTCAAGGGCGTCATCGTCACGGACGTGGAAGCGGATTCCGACGCAGCCGAGAAGCGGCTCAGCGCCGGCGACGTCATCGTCGAGGTGGCGCAGGAAGCCGTGAGCAGCGCCTCCGATATCCGCAAGCGTGTCGATCAGTTGAAGAAGGACGGCAAAAAGGCGGTGTTGCTGATGGTTTCGAACGGCACCGGCGAACTGCGGTTTGTGGCGCTGAGCTTGAAGTAGGGCGCGCCCCTCATGTGTCGCCCTTCCTGAACGCCGCCAACGGGTCCGCGCGAAGCGCGGTCCGATGATCGGCTCCGCGACGATTTGGAATCTAGAGCCTTTTCGCTTCTGATGGAATCAGAAGCGAGGCTCTCTGATTTTGATTTGACGCGTTTTCTTCACGCGAACCGGTATCCATCCTCGGGTCAAGCCCGAGGACATGCTTCGCTCGAAAACGCTCCAGCAATATGTGAGACCGTCGTTGAATGCTGGACTTCGGAGCCCTATGCGCTCACGAATTCGTCGCGCCGATATCCTTGCGCATAAAGCAAGGCGGTGAGGTCGCCATAATCGATGCGCGCGGCTGCCGCGGCGGCAACCGCCGGCTTGGCGTGGTAGGCGACGCCGAGGCCCGCCTGCTGGATCATACCGAGGTCGTTGGCGCCGTCGCCGACCACCAGCGTATCCAGATTGTCGAGATCGAAGGCCTCGCGCAGTTCGATCAGCGTCGCAAGTTTTGTCTCGCGGCCGACGATCGGTTCGGCGGCCTTGCCTGATAATTTTCCGTCTTCGACCAATAGCGTGTTGCCGCGATTTTCCTGAAAGCCGATCATGGCGGCCACTGCTTTGGTGAACAGCGTGAAGCCGCCCGAGATCAGGCAGGTGTAGGCGCCGTTGGCGCGCATGGTCATCACCAGCTCACGGCCGCCCGGCGTCGGCGTGATGCGTTTCGCCAGCACCTCGTCGACAACGGTGACGGGAAGTCCCCTCAGCAACGCCACGCGCTCGCGCAGCGCGGCCTCAAATTGCATTTCGCCGCGCATGGCGCGCTCGGTGATCGCGGCAACATGCGCCTTCAGGCCGGCAAAATCGGCGAGTTCGTCGATGCACTCCTGGCCGATCATCGTGGAGTCCATGTCGGCCAGAAACAGCTTCTTGCGGCGATCAAGCTGCGGCTGGACCACCACGTCGATCGGCAGATCGCCGCGCGCGTCGCGCAGACGTTTCATGATGGCCGGAATAGGCTCGTCGCTTTCGAAGGGAATGTCGGCCGCGACCTCGTCCCACAGCCAGTGCGCCGGGCCCGCATTGCCAAGAATTGCGCGCGCCCCGTCCAGCGCCGTGCTATCGAGCGCGGGATTGGCCGGATTGCAGATCAGCGTGGCGACGAGCGACATGGGTGGGGCGAACCCTGGCGGGGCAAACGGGCAGGCGACGGATGCCGTGCTTATCGCAGGGCCGACCGCAAGCGGCAAGTCGGCGCTGGCGCTTTCGCTCGCCGAACGGACCGGCGGCATCGTCATCAACACCGATTCGATGCAGGTCTATCGCGACCTCCGCATCATCACCGCGCGTCCGACGCCGGCAGAGGAGGCGCGCGTACCGCACCGGCTCTATGGGCATGTCGATGCAGGCGTGAACTGCTCCGCCGGGATGTGGGTGACCGATGCCGCGGCGGCGCTCGAAGAAGCGCGCACGCAAAACCGCTTGCCGATCTTCACTGGTGGCTCCGGCCTCTATTTCAAGGCGTTGACGCGTGGGCTGTCGGCAGTGCCGCCGATCCCGTCCCAAGTGCGCGACGACGTGCGCGCGCGGCTCGATCGCGACGGAGCCGAGGCGCTTCACGTTATTCTCGCGCAGCGCGATTCGGCTGCGGCGCAACGTCTGAACCCGCGCGACCGCACCCGCGTCGCCCGCGCGCTCGAAGTCGTCGAGGCGACCGGGCGCTCGCTGACCGACTGGCATCGCGATGGTCTGCCGCCGTTGTTACCGCCGGACAAGGTGAGAGCGATCTTCCTCGCGCCGGAGCGTGGGGCGCTGTATGCGCGGATCGACGCCCGCTTCAGTGCGATGCTCGCGGCGGGCGCGTTGGAGGAGGTGAGGGCGCTGGCCGAACGCCACCTCGATCCATTGCTGCCGGCGATGAAGGCGCATGGCGTGCCGGCGTTGGTCCGGCATTTGCGCGGCGAGTTGTCCTTGGAGCAGGCAGCCGACATCGGCCGCGCCGACACCCGCCATTACGCCAAGCGGCAGTTCACATGGTTCCGCCACCAGTTGCCGGAGTTCGCGTGGACGACGCCGGAGGAGGCGGAAACATGGGTTGTCGGAGCGGCGCCCGGGTTATGAGCCTTCATTGCGAGGAAAGCGACAGCGACGAAGCTTTTGCGCAGCTTCTGGATTGCTTCGCTCAGCGCAAAATTGGCGACAGTCAATTTTGTCGCGAGTTCGCAATGACGGCTGAGTTTTTTCCCCTCGCCAAACGCCCGGAGCCGGCATACTTGCATCGAAATACGGTTGACGGCGGCGAATCCGGCCTCTATAACCGCGCAACCTTTGGGAAGTCTGACGATAAAATGCGCAACTTTGTTACCAAGCTCGTACTTGTTATCGTCGTACCCTGGAGCACCGCCCGGGACGGCTGAGGCTGTCCCAATCCAAGGCGGTGTGCCGGGGCCCTTCAGAGGCCCTTTTTTATTTCTGCGACGCCGGCGATCACGACCAGAAGCCCGCGTCAATCAGGAGCCGACCATGAGCGAAAGCAAACGCCAAGATCCCCATCAGATGACCGGTGCGGCCATGATCGTCCGTGCCCTCGTTGATCACGGCGTCGAACACATTTTCGGCTATCCGGGTGGCGCGGTGCTACCGATCTACGACGAGATTTTCCAGCAGAGCGAGATCGAGCACATCCTGGTCCGGCACGAGCAGGGCGCGGGTCACGCGGCCGAAGGCTATGCCCGCTCCACCGGAAAACCGGGCGTGGTGCTGGTGACCTCGGGGCCTGGCGCCACCAACATGGTGACGCCGCTGACCGATGCGCTGATGGACTCGATCCCGCTGGTCTGCATCACCGGACAGGTGCCCACGCACCTGATCGGAAACGACGCGTTCCAGGAATGCGACACCGTCGGCATCACCCGGCCCAGCACCAAGCACAACTGGCTGGTGCGCGACGTCAACGATCTCGCCAGGGTGTTGCACGAGGCATTCTATGTCGCAACCACTGGCCGGCCCGGTCCTGTTGTCGTCGATGTGCCCAAGGACGTGCAGTTTGCGACCGGCATCTATACGCCGCCGCGTAAATCCGACGTCCACGTTTCATACAAGCCGCAAACCAAGGGTGACCCCGGACAGATCCGCAAGGCCGTCGCGCTGCTGGCGAATGCCAAGCGGCCCGTGATTTATACTGGTGGCGGAATCATCAACTCCGGCCGCGATGCGTCGAAGACGCTGCGCGCGCTGGTCGAAGCCACCGGCTTTCCGGTCACATCGACCCTGATGGGGCTCGGCGCCTACCCGGCCTCAGGCAAGAACTGGCTCGGTATGCTCGGCATGCACGGCACCTATGAGGCCAACATGGCGATGCATGATTGCGACGTCATGCTGTGCATCGGTGCGCGCTTCGACGACCGCATCACCGGGCGCACCGATGCGTTTTCGCCGGGGTCGAAGAAGATTCACATCGATATCGATCCCTCGTCGATCAACAAGAACATCCGCGTCGACGTGCCGATCATCGGCGATGCCGGCAGTGTGATGACCGACCTGCTGGAGGCCTTCAAAAAGGAAAGCAAGAAGCCCAGGATCGATCCGTGGTGGTTCGAGATCGGACGCTGGCGCGCGCGCAACTCTCTCGCCTACAAGAAGAACAACGACGTGATCCTGCCGCAGTTCGCGATCCAGCGCCTGTTCGAGGCGACGCGCGGGCACGACACCTACATCACCACCGAAGTCGGCCAGCATCAGATGTGGGCGGCGCAATTCTTCGGATTCGAGGAGCCGCACCGCTTGATGACCTCAGGCGGTCTCGGCACCATGGGCTACGGCCTGCCCGCTGCGCTGGGGGTGCAGGTCGCCCATCGCGACAGCCTCGTCATCGACATCGCGGGCGATGCCTCGGTGCAGATGACGATGCAGGAGATGTCGACGGCCGTTCAGCACGGGCTTCCGATCAAGATCTTCATCCTCAACAACCAGTACATGGGCATGGTGCGGCAGTGGCAGCAGTTGCTGCATGGCAACCGGCTGTCGCATTCGTATTCTGAAGCGCTGCCGGATTTCGTCAAGCTCGCCGATGCCTTCGGCTGCGTCGGTCTGCAAGCGACGAAGCCGTCCGATCTCGACGGTGCGATCACGGAGATGATCTCGGTGAACAAGCCGGTACTGTTTGACTGCCGGGTCGCGGCGCTTGAAAACTGTTTCCCGATGATTCCGTCCGGCAAGGCGCACAACGAAATGCTGTTGCCGGCGGAAGCCAATGATGATGCGACCGCCGCCGCCTTCGCCGGCGGCAAGGCGCTGGTGTGAGATGTCGATGAAGGACGCAGCCCGATCCGGCAATACGGCGTCGTCGTCCGGCTTGACCGGACGATCCAGTACGCTGTCACAGTCACAGTTGGCCTTGAACGTCGGCGAGGACTGGATGCCCGCCTTCGCGGGCATGACCATTTAGGAAATCGCAATGACCCAGCCCGCTTCCGCCTACTTTCTCGAAGACCGCCACGATCCGAACGAGACGCACACGCTGTCGGTGCTGGTCGCCAACGAGCCGGGCGTGCTGGCGCGGGTGATCGGGCTGTTCTCAGGCCGCGGCTACAACATCGAAAGCCTCACGGTGTCGGAGACCGAAAGCCAGAAGCACGTCTCGCGCATCACCATCGTCACTACCGGCACCCCGATGGTGATCCAGCAGATCAAGCATCAGCTCGACCGCATGGTCCCGGTCTACCAGGTTGTGGACATGACGCTGACCGGAAAATCCATCGAGCGCGAACTGGCCATGGTCAAGGTCAAGGGTTCGGGCGACCAGCGCATCGAGGCGATGCGGCTTGCGGAGGTATTCCGTGCCCGCGTTGTCGATGCCACCAACGCAAGCTTCGTGTTCGAGATCACGGGCAGCACGTCGAAGATCAATCAGTTTGTCGACCTGATGCGGCCGATCGGTCTGGTCGAGGTGTCGCGAACCGGCGTCGCGGCGATCGGGCGCGGACCGGAGGGAATGTAGGGCCATGTCGGCGCGCGACCGTTCAAACGTCGCCGGGCTTGTCTCCCGGCAGGCATCGCCCTAAAAACCGGGCGCAATTCTTCCGGGCCGCGTGCTCGCGCCATCCGCAAATGTTGATCTGGCCGTTATGGCCGCAAATGAGGAATGACCATGCGTGTTTATTACGATCGTGACGCCGACCTGAACCTCATCAAGAGCAAGAAGGTGGTCATCGTCGGTTATGGCAGCCAGGGCCATGCCCATGCGCTGAACCTGAAGGACTCCGGCGTCAAGGAGATTGCGATCGCGCTGCGCAAGGGTTCCACCTCCGCCAAGAAAGCCGAAGCTGCCGGCTTCAAGGTGATGGAAGTTGCCGAGGCTGCGAAGTGGGGCGATGTTGTAATGATGCTGACGCCAGACGAATTGCAGGGCGACATCTACCGCGAACATCTGCACGACAACATGAAGAAGGGTGCGGCGCTGATCTTTGCGCACGGCCTCAACGTGCATTTCAATCTGCTGGATCCGCGCGCCGATCTCGACGTGCTGATGATCGCGCCGAAGGGCCCCGGCCATACCGTGCGTTCGGAATATCAGCGCGGCGGCGGCGTACCCTGCCTGATTGCGGTTGCCAAGGATTCGTCGGGCAACGCCCATGATCTTGGCCTCAGCTATGCTTCAGCGGTCGGCGGTGGCCGCGCCGGCATCATCGAGACCACCTTCAGGGAAGAGTGCGAGACCGACCTGTTCGGCGAGCAGGTGGTGCTCTGCGGCGGACTCGTCGAGCTTATCAAGAACGGCTACGAGACGCTGGTGGAAGCCGGCTACGCGCCCGAGATGGCCTACTTCGAGTGTCTGCACGAGGTGAAACTGATCGTCGACCTGATCTATGAAGGCGGCATTGCCAACATGAACTATTCGATTTCCAACACCGCCGAATACGGCGAATACGTCACCGGCCCGCGCATCGTGACCGAGGAGACCAAGAAGGAGATGAAGCGCGTGCTCAACGACATTCAGTCCGGCAAGTTCGCCCGCGACTGGATGCTCGAGAACAAGGTCAACCAGACCTCGTTCAAGGCGACCCGCGCCAGGCTTGCGGCGCATCCGATCGAGCAGGTCGGCGCAAAGCTCCGTGATATGATGCCGTGGATCAAGAAGGGTGCGCTGGTCGACAAGACGAAAAACTAAGGGTTCTTGAACCACACCTTTCGTGCGAGATCGCGCAGGCGCGATCTCGATGATCAAGAAGGGCGCACTGGTCGACAAGAAAGAACTGATCCGCCAGCTTGCGGGTGGTGCTTACTTCCCTCTCCTACAAGGGGGAGAGGGAAGTAAAGCGGCGCCGCGCGAGCGCGACCGCCGGTCTCACTTCTTCCCGACCTTGTCCCACAACCAGCGCGCGACCGCTGTGGGCGAACTGTCCGCGCCATTTCCGCTGGCGCGCAGGTTGGCCTCGCGCATGAGGCCGATGTCGATTTTTCCAAGCAGAGGCTGGAGTGCGGCGCGCAACTTCGCGTCATTGGCGCGCCGGGGCGCCAGCAGCACGATCGCATCATAGGGCGGAATGGCGTGGCGGGGATCGTCGAGCACGGTCAGACCGTACTTGGCGATCAGGCCGTCGCTGGTGTAGCCCGCGATCACGTCGACCTCGCCGGAGGCGACGGCGGCGTACATGAAGTTCGACTGCATCTGCCGCCGCTCGCGAAACGACAATCCGTAAGCCTTCTTCAGGGCCGCCCATTCCGGCCGGGCAAAGAATTCGTAGTCGCCGGCAATCGACATCGTGCCCGCGCGGGCGGCGAGGTCGGCGATCGAATGGATGTTCAGTGCATCGGCGCGCGCCTTGGGCATCACCAGCGCGTAGGCATTCTCGAAGCCGAGTTCGCCGAGCAGGGTGACGTTTTGCCGCGCCAGCATCGCCTTGATCTCGGCGAGCAATTCGTCGCGTGGCTTGATGCCGGTCTGGTGGAACTGATTGGCCCACAGCGTGCCGGAATAATCGACATAGACGTCGATGTCGCCGCTTGTCAGCGCATCGAAGATCACGTTGGAGCCGAGGCCCGCGCGCGTGGTGGCGGAGAGACCGGCGGCCCGCAGCCGTTGCGAGATCAGCGCCGCCAGCACGTACTGTTCCGTGAAGGTCTTGGCGCCGACGATGTAAGCAGATTTGGCTCGGGTGAGCGAGGGAGCCAGCGTGGCCGCGATCAGGACCGCGATGCCGACAAGTCCGGCGGCCACGCGGACGCGACTGCGTACCCGCAGACCGGATTCGATCAGCGCCAGCAACTGATCCACAACCAGCGCCAGGACCGCCGCCGCGATGCAGCCGAACAGCACGAACACCCAGTTCTGGGTTTGCAGCCCGGCGAAGATGTAGTTGCCGAGGCTGGTCTGACCGATCGGCGTGGATAGCGTCGCGGTGCCGATCACCCAGACCGCCGCGGTGCGGATTCCCGCCATGATCACCGGCAGCGCCAGCGGCAGCTCGACCATGACAAGGGATTGTCGCGCCGTCATGCCGACGCCTTGCGCCGCTTCGGTCAATGCAGGATCGATAGCCTGCAGGCCGGTGATGGTGTTGCGCAGCACCGGCAGCATCGAATACAGCGCGAGCGCCAGCACCGCCGGCAAAAATCCGAATGCGGAGAAACTGACACCGAACCATGTCAGCGTTAACGCCGCCAGCGCCAGCAGCAGCGGATAGAACAGCGCCAGCAGCGCCAGTCCCGGCACGGTCTGTACGATGCTGGCGAGACCCAGCAGCACGGAGCGCATCACCGGCTTGGTGCGTACGATCAGGGCGAGTGGAAAGCTGGTCGCGAGCCCCAGCCCCAGCGCGGCGACGCTGACGCGGACGTGATTGCCGAGATAATCGGGCAGGTGGCCGAGCGCTTCGCTCCAGAGCGGATCGGAGAGCAGACTCATAACGTGCTGCTCTGCGATAGCACCGCTCGAAGTCGTTCGGCCTGGCGGCGCGGCGTGCCCAGCAGATCGCCGACATAAGGATCGTCGCTACGGGACAATTCCGCCGGCATACCCCACGCCAGCAGGCGGCCTTCGCGCATGACGGCAACGCGATCTGCAAGCAGCAGCGCCTCCGTCATGTCGTGGGTAATCATCACGGTGGTGAGGCCGAGTCTGGCGTGCAGCGCGCGATAGTCGTTGCCGAGGGCGTCGCGCGTCATCGGATCGAGCGCGCCGAACGGCTCGTCCATCAGGACGATGTGCGGCTTCGCGGCGAGCGCTCGCGCCACGCCGACGCGCTGGCGCTGGCCGCCGGACAATTCGTGCGGGAAGCGGTCGTGGTGCTGCGCGTGGTCGAGTTGCACCAGATCGAGCAGTTCGTCGACTCGCGCGGCGATTTCGGATTTTGGCGTCCCGAGCAGGCGCGGCGTGATGCCGATGTTGCCGGCGATGCTCATGTGCGGAAACAGGCCGCCGCTCTGGAACACATAGCCGATGCGGCGGCGCAGCCCGATCGGATCGACGCCGGCGATATCCTCTCCCGCAACGGTGATGGTGCCGGCGTCGGGATCGGTCAGCCGGTTGGCGAGCCGCAGCAGCGTCGTCTTGCCGGAGCCGGAGCCGCCGACGACGGCGAGAAATTCGCCCGCGGCGATATCGAGCGAGACATCGTCCACGGCTCTGACGCGACCGCCGTCGAAACTTTTGGCGACATGCGAAAACGCAATCAGCGGCGAGGTTTCGCTCATGCCTTGCGGGTTATCACATGGTCGCCGTCGCACCAAGTCCGGTCCGGCGAGCCTGCCGGTAATGCAAGTTTCGCGTCGTTGCAGGCGCGCCGGCCCACGGTCTTGCACACCGCACGCTGACGGGATTAAAACGCGGCGTCGGCTGTCTGTTTCGAGCCGATGCATCGTTTCTTGGACGAAGGCGCTCGACAATGTCGCAGTCTGGCTGGAAATCACCCGAACGCCGCGCGCCGCCGCGCAGATCACTCGTTCGTCGAACATGCCGGTAGGTCCTGCGGGAGTGCGAAATAGCGCAACGTGACGATGCCCGCGATTCATCGCGTCAGCCGGCTGGGTCTCACGGTGCGGCCGTGGCGCTGGGTCTTCGCCGACGAGCGGCGTAGCGAGATCGGCGTTCATTTCGCGGCGCTGCGCGTCAAAACGCCGGCGCTGTGGAACGGGCGCATCCTGCTCGGCCGCAATCCGGTGTTCGAGCGCGACTGCTTTCGTGCGGACTATTTCGAGACCGACTTCGCAAGCTTCCTCGCCTGGCGGGACTGGGGCTTTCCCGACAAAAGCGTGTTCAACGGCTTTGGCATGGGCGCGCTGCGCGGCAATGACGGTGCATTCGTGCTGGGTGAGATGGGTGCAAACACCGCGAATGCCGGGCGCATCTATTTTCCGTCCGGCACGCCAGATCTCAGCGATGTCAGAGATGGCGCGCTGGACATCGCGGGCAGCATCCTTCGCGAAGTCGAGGAGGAAACCGGCCTCGATCCTTCCGCCTATCGTGCCGATCCGTTCTGGTATTGCGTCGACGCCGGGCCACTGATCGCGGTGATTCAGCTTTTAGACGCAGATATGCCGGGCGAAGCGCTGCGCGGGCGGATCGCACGCACGCTGGCGGGACAGCGCTCGCCGGAACTGGGCGCGATTCATCTGGTGCGCGGGCCGAAGGATTTTACGCCGGCAATGCCGGTCTTTGTGACGGCGTTTATCGATCATGTGGCGTCGATGGCGGTTTGACGTCGCGCGCCACACGGTCCGTCATATAGGATGCGACCGCAACCGGAGTATCGTGTCCCATGAGCAAATCGTCGAAGTCCGTTGCCGTTGATCCCAAGGTCTTTGTCGAGCCGTTTCGTGTCGACGGCACGAAGCCGTTTCATCTCATCTCGTACAAGACTGCGGAACGCGGCGGCATCGACAAGGACAGAGGGCAGGAGATCATCAAGGCCAACCGCGACCGCCTCTGCGATTTGCAGGAAAAGCTCTATGCATACGATCGTTGGTCGCTGCTGCTAATTTTCCAGGGCATGGACGCCGCCGGCAAGGACAGCGCCATCAAGAGCGTGTTCGACGGTGTCAACCCGCAGGGCTGCGACGTGCATTCCTTCAAGCAGCCCTCAACGGAGGAACTCGATCACGATTTCATGTGGCGCGCGGCGCGACGGCTTCCCGAACGCGGACGCATCGGCATCTTCAACCGCTCCTACTATGAGGAAGTGCTGGTAGTGCGCGTGCACCCGGAAATTCTGGCGAAGCAGAAGATTCCGCCGAAGCTGGTAACGAAGACCGTCTGGCGCGAACGCTTCGAGGATATTTCGGCGTTTGAGAAATATCTCGCCCGCAACGGCACGGTGGTGCTGAAATTCTTCCTCAATGTCTCGAAGGAGGAGCAGCGCCAGCGCTTTCTCGATCGCCTGGAGGAGCCGGCGAAGAACTGGAAGTTCTCGATGGGCGACGTCGCCGAGCGCAAGCTCTGGGACAGGTATCAGGCGGCGTATCAGGACATGATCCAACACACAGCCTCCTCGAATGCGCCGTGGCATGTGGTGCCGGCCGACCACAAGTGGTTTGCGCGTGTTGTGATCGGGTCGATTATCGTCAATGCGCTGGAGCAGCTCGACTTGCATTTTCCCAAGGTCGACGAGAGCGAACTGAGCGAGTTCAAAAAGGTGCGGGGGGCGCTGGAAAGCGAAGGCAAGAGCGCGGGGCGTGCGAAGAAGGTCGCGGTGAAGAAAACCGCGACAGGGAAGTCGGGGACCGTTCCAGCATTGTCTCCATCCCGCGGAGCGGGAGGGCGGGGGCGGACGACATGAGCGATGGCGGTTCAGACAAGGTGCGCCGTCGCTCCCGGATGGAGTAGGGCAGTCTCGCTGACCATCTTTTGGCATTGCGATATCGGGTCATTCTCGTCTAGAATCGTCCAGGAAGGGTCGGCAACGAACCGTCAACGGTTTTTGTCGAGAATAGCCCTCTAAGGGTCCGGTAATGCTGATTCGCAGCGAAATGACTGGAATTCACGGAAAAGCGGTGTCAGCCGTCGGTTCCGAAGCGATTCCGGCTGCGTTCATGCCCACCCTGCTGATTGGCGGGCTTCTGCTTCTTATCGGCCCCTGAGCGCCGGCTGGGCAGTTGTGCCTGGGCACTCAGGGGGACGCAGGAACACCAGAACCCCTTCGAGCGCCCACACTGCGCATTGACCAGAGGACCTTTCCATGACCTCCGCGAACAAGTCCGACAAGGACCGCGTCGTTATTTTCGACACCACCCTGCGCGACGGCGAGCAATGCCCCGGCGCCACCATGACTTTCGAGGAGAAGCTCGAGGTCGCCGAGATGCTCGACGACATGGGCGTCGATATCATCGAAGCCGGCTTCCCGATCGCTTCGGTCGGCGATTTCGAGGCGGTCGCGGAAATCGCAAAGAGCGCCAGGAACGCGGTGATCGCGGGTCTCGCCCGCGCCATGCCCGGCGATATCGCCCGTGCCGGCGAAGCGGTGCGCCACGCACGGCGGGGCCGCATCCACACCTTCGTTTCCACGTCCCCGATCCATCTGGCGCATCAGATGCGCAAGAGCGAGGCCGAGGTGCTGGAGATCATCACCGCGACGGTGACGCAGGCCCGCAACCTGGTCGAGGATGTCGAATGGTCGGCGATGGATGCGACCCGCACCCCGATCGACTATCTGTGCAAATGCGTGGAGACCGCGATTGCGGCCGGCGCCACCACCGTCAACCTGCCGGACACCGTCGGCTATGCGGTGCCGGACGAGTACCGGCGGATGTTCAAGACCGTTCGCGAGCGGGTGCCGAACGCCGACAAGGCGATCTTCTCGGTGCACTGCCATGATGATCTGGGTCTCGCCGTCGCCAACTCGCTGGCCGGCGTCGAGGGCGGCGCGCGTCAGGTTGAATCCACGATCAACGGCATCGGCGAGCGGGCGGGCAACGCCGCGCTGGAAGAAGTCGTGATGGCAATCAAGACCCGCGGTGATGTCATGCCGTACTGGTGCAACGTCGAGAGTACGATGCTGACCCGCGCCTCCAAGCTGGTGTCGGCGGCGACCTCGTTCCCGGTGCAGTACAACAAGGCGATCGTCGGCCGGAACGCGTTCGCGCACGAGAGCGGCATCCACCAGGACGGTATGCTGAAGAACGCGCAGACCTACGAGATCATGACGCCGGAGAGCGTCGGCGTGAAGCAGACCTCGCTGGTGATGGGCAAGCATTCCGGCCGCCATGCCTTCCAGCACAAGCTGGAGGAACTGGGCTACAAGCTGGCCGAGAATCAGTTGCAGGATGCGTTCGTGCGCTTCAAGGCACTGGCCGACCGCAAGAAGGACATCTACGACGAGGACATCGTTGCGCTGGTCGACGAGGAAATGGCCGCTACGCACGATCGCATCAAGCTGACCTCGCTGACGGTGATCGCGGGGACCCATGGTCCGCAGCGTGCGACCATGAAGCTCACGGTCGACGGCCAGACGAGGATTGAGGAAGCCGAGGGTAACGGTCCGGTGGACGCGGTGTTCAACTGCATCAAGAGGCTGGTGCCGCACGAGGCCAAGCTCGATCTCTATCAGGTTCATGCGGTGACCCACGGCACCGACGCGCAGGCGGAAGTGTCGGTGCGTCTCAGCCAGGATGGCCGCGCGATGACATCGAAGGCCGCCGATCCGGATACGCTGGTGGCGTCGGCCAAGGCCTATCTCGGTGCGCTTAACAAGATCGTGATGAAGCATCAGCGCGACGTGCCTTCGGCTGCCGCCGCGAGTTGATCCCCTCATTGCAAAATGACAAAACGAATCGGACGGCGCCGCGAGGCGCCGTTCGTATTTTGCGATACCGTTCCGGCGCGCGACATATCTCCTGAAATGTTTTCCGTTCGTTTAATTGCATAAGATTACATCTTCGTAAGAGAAGCTACTGTTGCGAAGATGTAATTTGCTTGTCGTGCCGTACGCATCCATCTTCATCGAACCTTGCAAAGGAGGGTTCTAATGAAGAAGGCCATTCTCGCCGGTGTCGCAGCGTTCGCCATCGCAGGCTCGACCGCAGTGTATGCGCATCAGCATCGCTCATGGTCCCACGATCACGTGCAGCTCAGTCCGCAGGACAGGACGGCTCTCGCCGATGCGCGGATTGCGGCGGTTCACGCCGGCCTTACGCTGAAGCCAGACCAAGAGAAGCTGTGGCCGCCGGTGGAGAAGGCGATTCGTGATTTCGCCAAGCTGCGGATCGACCGAGCCAACGCCAAGAAGGAGAGCAAGAGCGAGGCCAAAGATAACGCGCAGAAGCAGGAGCCTGTCGATCAGGTGGCCCGCCTGCGCTCGCGCGCCGATCGCATGGCCGAGAACGCGGCGGCTTTGAAGAAGATCGCCGATGCCGCCGACCCGCTTTACAAGACCCTCGACGATAGCCAGAAGCGGCGTCTGACGGTTCTTATCCGCATGGCCCACGGGTTCGGCGGGATGGGATGGCACCATCACCATCACCGGTTTGACCGCGGCGGCGAGCACAACCATCAGGACGGTGACCGGGGCGGCTCCGGCGGCCGCCATGACGAGCAGAAGCCCGGGCAGCTCTGACAGCACGGACACGAGGTCGCCACGATATGAGGAAGCCGCCGGATTCGGCGGCTTTTTCACGTTTTGCGAAAGTTGCGGTGGAGGCGGGAAAGCGCCGCTGCTTTGCTGGACATCGCGGGTTCGCTTTGGTAAACGACCCCGTCCCGCAAGGGAATTTCGGACAGTTCCGGGCGATTAGCTCAGTTGGTAGAGCAGCTGACTCTTAATCAGCGGGTCGTAGGTTCGAGCCCTACATCGCCCACCACCCAGTTCGCAGGGATCGAACGCGGTGGCACATCCCTCAATTTGTCACGCAAAATGCAAGGTTTCGACGATGCGTCGTGTCTCTGCGCGCGTCTGTGGTCTCAAAAATATCGCCAAAGGGCGCTCCGCCTCTGCATCGAAAAATCCCGTTCCTGGCCGAGCGGCAGAGACCGGTTCGCTGACTGGGTGGGGGCAGCCAGTTCGGCCCCTGCGGGATGGTTTGCCGGCCTTGCGGGCCAGTTCGGCGAAGATTTTATTGAACACGCCGAGCCGGCTCCAGCGCACGAACCGATTGTAGATGGTCTTGTGCGGGCCATACTCGCGCGGCGCATCGCGCCAGCGCAGCCCGTTTCTGATGACGAAGATGATGCCGCTGATCACCGCCGGTCATCGACCCTCGCGATCCCGTGCGATAACGGAAAATACGGTTCGATCCGGCGCATCTGCGCCTCTGACAGCAAAAACAAATCAGCCATGGCGGCGTCCCCCTCAGCCCACCTTCAAGGACAGCCCGCCGCTGACCGAGCGGGTGAATGCTTACGACGAAGTGCACCTAACGCGATGTCCGATTTAAGTCCGGATATGACCAAGGCGGACATGCGCCGATGAAATCGGTCCACACTCTCGGCGCAGGTTCCTTCGTGTTGTCGGCTAACGCGTGCTTTGCGGCATTACCCGCAAGCTGTCGTGGATGAGATTGCACGCTCGGACGGCGGCGGCCGGCAGCGCCTCGAAGAATAGTCGCAACGTTGACACATCATCCAGCATCCGCAGAGCAGGGAAATATGGAAGTTAATCACGAGCTCGATGGATTGGATTTTACCTGAATAGTTCCTGCTCATTTATACGTCCTTTAGCTATGAATCCGCTGGGCGCGCGAACACTGAACATTAGCGATCACTCCGACATTTTTACGCCGCGATTCCTGCATTGTTTGATCTCGTTTTGGGCTGCGTTACTTTCCGCGCTGACTGCGGTTGCGATGCAGTAATGCGATAAATCTTCACGAGGGTTGCTCACGACATTTATTTGATGCGTACAATTTTTCGGAGGAACGGCTCATGAGCTCGGAAATCTTCCGTTTCGTTACGATCCGTCCGCCACAAAAGATCGGACCTGAACGAACACCCGCCGGCATCGATCTGAATGTCCCCGAAAGTAAGTTAGCCGACCAGTTACGCAAGCAGCGCACCGCGGGCGCACGGAAGGGGATGACCGACGTAGCCGCGAAGTTTATCGCCTCGCCCGACTTCATCGGTTCTTCCGGCAAGCTGGACCCCAAGCTGGCGGCTTTCTTCGCGGCACTAACCTCCTTGCCGGATGCTGGCTTTTGGACGGCGGCTCGGGCTGCCCTGGGTCAGACCGTCGGCGTTGAAGCGAAGGCCTTTGTCGACGGTGATGTCTTCGGCAGGGCCTATGCGCAGGTCGCCGACAGCGTTGTTGCCGCCGCTGTCGACAACACAATTGCGATCAGGGTCAGGACACGGCTGTCCGACGCGATCCGTGGATTATGGCTGATCCGTCGGATGGCAGAGGAAACTCCGGTCACGCGTGCCGCTTTCGTCAACGCTGCCTTGGTGATGCCGGCTGGCATATTTCCCTTGCCGGTTGCCGACCCGAGCTTGAAAGATCAAAGGGAAGCGAGGGCCAAGGCTAATCAGGCCGCGTTGGACACGCGCCACAAGCGTATGGCCGATCTTGCCAAGGATCTCGCCGACCAGCGTGCGGCGGCGGATGAATTGCTAGGAACGTTCGAACTGACTGGCGCCGCGCCCGCAGCCAATCCCGTCACCGCTCGCGTTGCGTCCGGCGTCACTTCGGTAGGACCGACCGGGTTCATGCTCCCCGACAGCGCGGCGGAGACCTTGAGCGCAACAACCAAATCGGCGTTAGGGAAGGTGGGCCTCGCCACCAGCGGAATCGACGTGGCCAAAAGCGTGACGGTGCTGGAGAAGCGCTCCACCCAATTGGCCACTCAGCTCTACGCCAACACCGGCGACGCCGGCTTCCTGGTCCGCATCGGGCAGAACTTTTTCCCCCAGAATGCGCTGCTAGGCGGCCTGAATGTGGTCGATCTGGGTCCGATGGTAATCCGTTCGCCCGGCCCCTGCGGGCCCGTCGTTGACACCACGATCCCAGATGACGGTGTGACCGTGCCCGCTGGGCAAGGCGATGCGCGGGTTTTGGGCATCGCCGACCTGATGGTGCTAGAGCAGAGTTTGGCTCGCTACCAGTTGGGTGACATCTCGCACATCGAGAATGTTCTGCGTAGCGAGGTGCGGTCGCGCAAGTTCACCACTAAGGACTCCACCCAGGTCACGCAACTCACCGAGACCGAGACCACCGAAGAGAAGGAGCAAGATCTCTCCACCGATGAGCGGTTTCAGCTGCAGACGGAATCGCAGACCGTCATCACCCAGACTGCCAGCAAGGATGCAGGCTTGACCATCCACGCTTCATACGGGCCGTCGGTGGACGCGACGGCGAATTACAACGCCTCATCCAGCACCTCCTCGCAGCAGTCAAACCAGGCCTCGTCGGACTATGCTCGCGAGATTACCAGTAAGGCAGTGCAGCGGGTGCAGACACGCAATCTGACCAGTCGAACCGTCGTCACGCTGCACGAAGCCATCGAGGTCAACCACCACGCCTTTGACAATAAGCAAGGTGCCGAGGACATTGTTGGAGTCTACCGGTTCGTTGACAAGGTCTACAGTGCCCAGATTATCAACTACGGCAAACGGTTGATGCTTGAGTTCATCGTGCCAGAGCCTGCGGCGTTCATGCGCTATGCGATGACCCACAAGCCGATGGAAGCCGTCACCCTGATTGACCCCGATCCGCCCGGCTATTGCCTGGGCGACGCGGTGACCTTCCAGCGGCTGCAGGCCTCAGACATTACCCGCGACAATTATCTCTACTGGGCAAGCAAGTATGGCGCGCAGGACGTTACTACCCCGCCGCCCAGCGTGATTATCGCCCAGGGTGCGAAAAAGGCACCTGACCAGATGCCAGCTGTTGGCGATCGGTTGCTGGCCTCAGACACTTTCGACGTCGCCATCGCTGACGGCTACCTGACTCAAAGCGCCTACGTGAACATCTACGGGGAGACGCAGGCAGGGAAACACCAGTTGGTCTTCCAGTTGCAAGAGCAGCAGGGCTTCTATATCGAGCCCACCGACGACGATCACCTGTACTATTTGCACCTGCAGCCGACACCGGCATTGACGATCACCATTAACTCCGTAGGCTTTCATAATTGGGAAGTTCTGGTGACTGTGTTTTGCACACTTTCGATGGAGAAATTTCAAGATTGGCAGTTGAAAACGTTCGCCTCAATCATGAATGCCTACAACGATCTGAAGAGTGCCTACGACCAGGCCGTGCGGGAGGCCCGGCTACAGGCCGCGGACACGAGTGGAGTCACCGGCACGAATCCGCTGACCAATTTGATCACCCAAGAGATGGAGCTGAAGAAGGGCTGCATCTCGCTTATGACCGGGCAGCGGTTTGACCTTTTCGACGCGGTCAACCGTAATGTCGCACCCTACGGCTATCCGGAAATCGACTTCACCGAGGCCAAGGCCGAGGGCGCCTACATTGCGACCTTTGAACAGAGCTTTGAGTGGAACAACATGGTCTATCTTTTCTACCCATACTTCTGGGGCAAGAAGGATGACTGGCCGACGCTCGCCCAACTGTCTGATCCTGATCCAGTGTTCCAGCAGTTCCTGCAAGCCGGTGCGGCGCGGGTGCAAGTTCCGGTGCGTCCGGGGTTTGAGGCTGGCGTGCTGACCTACCTTTCTACCGGAGTGCTCTGGAGCGCGGATGGTACTCTGGTCAATAGCGACGACAATGAAGGCGATCCGCAGGTGTTCTCGATCATGGACGAGCTGCGCAGCCAGACCGGCAATAACAATGTTGACGGGGTGGGGACAGTCTCTATCACCCAGAATTCGGCGCAGGTGATCGGCGACGGCACGGTGTTTACCGACGACGATGTGAACCGCCGGCTCATCGTTGGCGGCCTCACTTGCATCATCAAATCAGTAGCCGGCCCTGAGACGATCACGCTCACCGCACCCTATGCCGGCGAGACGGCGCAGAATGTGGGCTATGCCACCGGGGGCAAGCTCGTAGGCCAGCCGTGGGAGGTGAAGGTGCCGACCCAACTCGTCAAGTTGGATAATACCCTGGTTTTCAGCTGATCGCGCCCGCAGCCGAGGAGCAGGCTGATGGGTGACGGCTTCGAATCAACGGGTCCTAGCGCCGACACCGCGCTGATGTTCGATGACGACCCAGCTGATTTCGATCCGGCGTCGTGGGGTAGCGCCGACAGCGATCGCTTGGCGGTGGTGTGGCCTCGCTCGGACGCGCTTCGCAAGCTATTGACTGACCGCAATCCGCCGGATCAGGACGACCAGTTCGCACTTAAAGCCTGGCTTGTCATGCAGCTGCCGACGCTCTTTCTGTATTGGCAGATGAACGTCTTCCAGACCGCATTGAAGCAACACACGGCGCCCAGCAAGACGATCAGCCTCTATATTTTGCTCTTCCCTGGAGAGGCGCGGGACAATACCGGCGTCAAGGATCTCAATGACAACGTCATCGGTCAGTGGTGGAACGCGCAGTATCAGCAGAAACGCTATGAAGCGATCAACAACCTTTTCACCGTTCAAGACGGTTTCTCCGTCGCGGCCCAGACTTACAAGACCGCCTTCATCATCACTTACGAGAAGTCACGCAAAGATTTCATCAAGAAGCTGGCTTTGCTTGACGAAGCTCTTAGGCTTGCGCTGCTCGATATCCTCAAGCAAGCCGCGGCTGATGACTCCACGACGGATAAGCAGAAGACGGAGATCAAGAAGCTCACCAAGAAGTTGGGTAAGAAGGGCTATCGGTTTGACATTTTCTTTGGTCTTCGGACGTTACCTCCTCAGGATGGTTCGACGCTCGCCAACGTCTATCTGCTGGTAACGGAAGCGATGAAGGGCGCAGCGCTGGCGCGCTATGCAGCCAAGGGCAATACCATCCCGAGCCGGGCGGTCCAACAGGTGGCGGCCCAGGCGGGGGTCAGTCTCGATTCCAAGAAGGATGATCGGCGCGGTAAGGCGTATGATTGGAAGGTCTATATCCGCGCATCCAACCTCGCTGAGAAGATCAAGCAGATGGTGCTGAAGGGCACGCTTCCTGGCGTCACGGTGGAGATGAACTCCATCTACGTGAACACGGTCTGGACCTTCGCCTTCATGGAGTACAAGAATCTCTATTGGGGCAACCCCGACGTCATCCGCGACGCGCGCAAAAAGAAGTTGGAGAGAGCTCCATCCCCGAACGTGACTTCTTCCTTTCCTCTGCAGAGGGACATCATGGAGCTCTGGCTCGTTGTCCTGAACATGATTGATTTCGTGAAGTCGTTCGAGTCAGCGGAATTCGACAACAAGCTGAAAACTTATCACGACAAGGCGCTCAAAGGCTTCCTGGAGCTGGGTAAGCCTGGGACCACCGTCGATTGGGATAATCTTCAGTATGTACTGACGCACGACGTGCGCCAGGCAGATCCGATCGCAGTGATCGGCACTTCCTGCGAATACCAGTTCTACGCCAAGGTGTCCGACTACGAGCAGCGAATCTTTTTCAGCATGGACATCCGCGACATGGGCGTTGAGCTGATGATGATCTATGAAAATTCCAACCGCGAGGTCGGCTATCACCGTTACAGTGACCAAGACCTCATGCAGGAGACCTTCCGGTCCACCGACCCGATCGATGTGCGCCGCAGGCTAACCTATGATATCGTCGTGGCCACCTTCAAGAAACACTACGATCAACTTGCCAAGAGCCCCGCGAGTGGATTCAAGGTGGCGCGGGAGGTTTTTGGCGCCGAGGCCGACGGTAAGTTGGGCACGTTTGACGAAAGTGTCCAGTTCATGCTTGGAGGCGACGAGATCTATGTGGCGACCCATCCGCTCTTCGCGAGCGTCGCGCCAGCCATAGTCAGCGACCTGGACAAGGCGGCCTTCGAGACCAACCGGCCGATCGACCTCAGGACCTCCGTCGCGTTCTCTCGAGCGCCGAAGACCGCTTCTGCAGAGCAACGGGAAGCGACCCAGAAATCCCATCAGGAGGCACTGAAGCACACCGAGCTGGCGCCCGGAACTCTGAAGTCGTTGGAGCGCACCAACCGCCGTATCGAGCGGCTCATAGACATGATCGAGGCCAACCCGAAAAAGAAGGCCCGCGGGCCTGGCTATCTACAGGAGCTTTCAAAGCTATCGCTCCGGACGCTGTTCGCGCGCTGGAAGCCGAACTGGACGAAGACTTTGAGCAAGAAAGACACTGCCAGGATCTACGCTGCCCTGCAGGCCGGCGACGCGGCAACAATAGATGAATATGTGGAGCTGGTCGATTTCAACGGCAAGGTTGTCGACCGCAAGAAGGTCGAACAGGACGCGAAAACCTTGGAGGACAAGGTCCGCAGGGATGTAGGGACCGACAACGTGCAAGTGCACGCGCCGCCTATCGTCGCCATCCCCAAATGGGTGCAGGCGCTGATCGACAAGTTGTTGCCCAAGGATAAGGATCCCGGCAAGAAGAAACCATGATCCCGAGAATCTTAAGTGAGGATAAGCCTCGATCAGCAATTGGCACCATGCCTCGCAACACAACAAACCCGATACTTTCAATGAGCGATTTTCCCATGCTGTGCAGCAAAATCTGGAGCAGGCGAATATCGAGTACGTTTCCTTGGTAGGCATCAAGGGTATCTTGGATGCGTGTCAGCCTGTTGAAGTGATCGCAATTGCAGCCGGCGTCCGGCAGCGCGGCGGCCGACCAATGCGATCGGCATAGCCATTATGCGCGCTCAATCAAGAAAATCGGAAACGATGGTGTCGATTTTGATGCGTCTGCGTTCTGCGAGGATTGTCTCAGCTCTGCCGAAGTAGACGTCGGCTGGTGTTACGTTTTCGATGCTCTCATGATAGCGGACGTGATTGTAGTGCTCGACGAAGGCTCCGATCTGCCGCTCGAGATCGTCGGGTAAATAGTAGTTTTCCAGCAGAATGCATGTGGGTTTAGCTATCCCAGTGGGTAATCTTGCGCCCCTCGTCGTCCTTGAAGTTGCCGCACAGGATGACGATCCAGTCGATAAACACCCACGGCGACGATATGAGCATACCGAAGAGGGTGCAGGTGAGGATCAGTTGCGCGGCGGCCGTGCCGTTCTTGCCGGCGTAGAAGCGGTGCGCGCCGAACATGCCCAAGAAGAACGCGAGTAAGAAGGCTACTAAACGGGACTTGCGGCTAACGGGTCGGCCGTAGACGCCAAACGCGTCCGTGCCGGCGCCTGTCTGTGAATAGTCCATAAATAATGGTGATTACTAATAAGGCCCTGAGGCCAAGCGCAAGTATAGCACACGACCGCTCGTCGCGCACGGCGGGTGGGGATAAGCGCCCAAGCCTTCGTCGCTGATCACGCGTGCGTGAGCGCGCATTAGGACGTCACGGCCGTCAGGTTGTTGTTCCTAAATGGAGCGCAGCATGATAGTCCGAAGGACTAATCCTAGGAGGCGAACACATATGAGTAACGTCAATGCCGGCTGGGCTATCGGAGCTGTCATCATCGTGCTGCTGGTCGGTCTCTCCTACTTCTACAACGGAAACGGCACGCATCTGAAGTTAGGTAATCCGGCGAACGCCGTAACCCAGCAAAAATGAGCCAAACGAAAGCCGCCGGCCCCATTGCGGGCGCTGACGGCTTCCTCGGAACGTAGCTCTACGTTCTACGGCAGAATATCGCTCTTTCCTGGCTTGGCGTATTTGATACTGCCGTCGCTATTCTTCATCTTCTCGTCCAGCTCTTTCCCTTTTTCATCGGTCAGCTCTTGCATGGTCTTGCCGAGGGTCTCCTTCGGGTTTTCCTTCGGCTGGCCTCCCGGCGGGAAGTTTGTGCTGCTGTCCTTGCCCATGTGCGTCTCCTTTGCGCTAGACATACGAGATAACCGGCGCGCTTCAGATGCGTTCCGAGGGAACTGCGGTTCCACTTCTGCGCATCAGCGTTCCGGCATCGGACCGGAGCGCCTCCATGCATGAGCGGCAGATATGATGCCGCCAATTGAAGGGCATGAGCTTGACGCACTCGGAGCATTTTCGCCTGAGAGGAGCGTGCGCGGGCGTGCTGGCCATCTGCTTCAATTTAAAATTGATGAAGTGATCGGCAACTTGGAAATCAGTTGAGACAGTCAAATGGCAAAACGGAGACTGTTTCGCCTAGGCTGTTGAGAACGGTGACGCATACCCCTTTGCCAGTCAGGTCGGGCATGGCCTCGAGCATATTGCGGGCCAAGAGGCTTCCGTAGCTAAGGGCATCTTCAAGGCTTTCCAACGCGGCCTCAATGGGTTTCGATTTGTGATCGGTCAGGTCTGTGATGATGTAACTGAAAATCT
The DNA here is from genome assembly GCF_036964665.1 of Nitrobacter sp. NHB1. Lineage (NCBI taxonomy): Bacteria > Pseudomonadati > Pseudomonadota > Alphaproteobacteria > Hyphomicrobiales > Nitrobacteraceae > Nitrobacter > Candidatus Nitrobacter laanbroekii. The sequence goes on along the minus strand of NZ_JBAMDA010000001.1, from coordinate 1,576,753 downwards.
GCATGATGGCCGAATGTCCTGCCCTAGGTGGTCGTTCCTGCTCTGCGAGAGTCAACTAGTTTACATAGGCGTGCGCACAATAGAGAAACCCCGCCGTAGCGGGGCTTTGTGCTTACTGTCGCGGGTTCAGCTGTTGCTTTTATTTTTCGGTCCGTTGTTTAGACTATCACGCGGTTTTCGGCTAGCCCGAATCGCGTCCGCCTCCTTATGGAGCACCGGCATATCCCTTGCGAGGTCGCCTTTAGCCCGCGAGCTTTCGATATCCGAGAACGTGCTGTCGAACTGGAGGATGAGGTTTTCAAGCCGCTTGACGTACGCGCGGTTGATGCGGGTCATGCGGCTCCTGCGTGGCTTCTGAGAACGCGCGAAGAGACGCCATACTGGCAGCCGATAGTATCGCTCGGCTGTCCTGCTTGATTACCTTGAGTGTTCGTCGTCAGACAATTTGAGACTGATCAGGCATTTTGGGAAGGGAGGCTCTGGCTCATCAGGGGTTAGAGTTTAAGCGGCCCGCAGCTGGTGCTGCAAGCGTCGGTTTGCGATGGTGGCAAGTTTGATGCGCCTGCGTTCTGCGAGGATCGTCTCGGCTCTTCCAAAATAGACGTCGGCCGGTGTGACGTTTTCGATGCTCTCATGATAGCGGACGTGATTGTAGTGCTCGACGAAGGCGCCGATCTGCCGTTCGAGATCTCCGGGCAGATAGTAGTTGTCGAGCAGAATGCGGTTCTTCAGGGTCTGGTGCCAGCGCTCGATCTTTCCCTGGGTTTGCGGGTGATACGGCGCCCCGCGGACGTGCTGCAACCCTTGCCTTCGAGCCAGTCGACCAGATCGCCTGCAACATAAGAAGCGCCGTTGTCGCTGAGAAGCTTCGGCCGGTGCGCAACGGTGATGTGATCAAGGCCCGATGCCGCCAGCGCCTGGTCAAGCGTGGCCGTGACGTCGGAAGCGCACATGGTGGGACCAAGCCTCCAGGCTGCTTTCGCCGCGCCTCATCCTGGGCGCCGCCGCGCATGCGGTCGAGGAACTGGTTGAAACCGTCCTCGCCGAAAATTTCGGCCATGCCCTTCAGGTCAGCCAGCTTCTCCGACGTCATTAAGGGATGGCTGCCTTGAGGCCCCCCTCGATGAGCGCGTGCTCGTAAGCCAGGAAAGCATCGGCTTGCGGTGATTTTCGGGCGGCCTCACCCGTGAGGGTCTGCGCCTCGGCTGTGGTCGCAACAAGAAGGGCTAATGTAGCCGTGGCAAGAAACGGGAGCCGCATTTAAAATCCATTCCCATCAGACAGGCCGTCCCAGGTGGTTCTCGAAGGGTTTTCTGACGGCGGCAATGTCTTGAGCGTTTTTCGACAATGCAAAGACTATTGTGCTCAATGTCATCGTGGACCACTATCATCCGATAGTGGCCGCCCGGTTTGAGAGGGCGGCGCGCGAGGAGATGCCCTATGGGCAATGCCGTCTCCAGGATCGGACGCCTTGTCATGCAGGGGGTACTGGACGCGGCAGCCTGGGACGAGGGGCTTGCGGCGATCGTCGACACGGTGCGCGCCGATCATCTCGTCGCTATTCTCCCCCAAGATCAAGATATGGACGACCCTTATCCGCGCGTCACGCCGCTCGCCTGGGGCAGTGGCGTCGCCGAAGAAAGCATAAAAGCGCTGGCCGCCTATCCGGCCGATGTGGCGGTGCTTTCGCGCCTGCTGCCCAAGGGCAGGATGGTTGCGCAGGATGAGGCGGTGCCGTTGGCGGTCCTGTGTCGGCTGGCGGTGTTCGAGGGTGCGATCAGACCAATGGGCGGGCATCACGCGGCGGTCGCATGCACGACATCCGGCGGCTTTGTCGCCGCCTGCCGAAGCCGGTCAGGGCGGCCGTTCTCGGACGCCGAGAAAGCGGTGTTGACGCACCTCCTGCCGGCGCTCACTTCGGCTTTGAGCCTGAAGCGGCACATACGCTTGCTTGAGGATAGGGTCACGACACTAGAGGCCACGCTCGACGAGCTATCGACGGCCGTGATTTTCCTCGACGCGCACCGGCAGGTTCTTCACGCTAACCAGGCGGGGGAGCAGGTTCTCGCTCATTCCGGAAAACTGCTGACGCAGCCTGCGATACTTTGGGGCGCCGGCGACATCGAAAACCAGCGACTGGCCAGGATCATCGACGAGAGTTCGGGCGCGATCACGCTTATCCGTCGCAAGACGTCACGGCCATTGGCGGTCCGCGCCGTACGGATGCCCGCCATGGGAGATCGGGCAATCTCGACCTTCGGGGCGACGGCGACGATTTTGTTCATGGACGATCCCGACAGGCCAGTTCCGGCCGGCATATCCGGATTGTGCCGCGCCTTCGGGCTGACGCCACGCGAGACCGACATCATCGTGCTGCTGGTGGCAGGAGAAGATCCGGCGGAAATCGCGGCCAAACTGGGAATTTCTCTTGGCAACGTCCGCGGCCACCTGAACCGCATCTTCAGCAAGACCGCTACGGGCTCGCAGGCCCAGCTTGTCGCGCTGTGCCTTTCGGCCGTACATTGAAGCGAGGTCACAGGTTCCAGAACCTGAATTGGCGTAAGCAGCGGCGGCTACAGTTCAGAGAGTATTTCTCGCTTCCGGGTCTCGTAGTCCTCCCGTGTAATCGCGCCGACGTCCCTCAATCGGGCAAGTTCACGGAGACGATCCTCAATCGTGTCGGCGGCGGGAGCCGGCTGCCGAACGGTCTCGATTCGAACTCCCTTTATGTGGCGTGCCCAAGCGGATGTTATGGTCTCGGATGAGGCGATCCCACCCAGCTTGTCCTCGACGTAGGAGCCAGCCCTTCGTGCGCCCCGTGACAGCAAGTACCGGAACGGCAACATGAGCAGTGGCCACAGGGCGAACAGTGCGACGGCGTAGATAAGGCTGGAAAAGAACAGGCCTCTTGCGGTCATCGGTTGCCGCGATCCGTCATCGCTGATGCAAAAGAGTTCGCGAGTGACGCCATATTGCCCCGGCTTATAGGAGTATGGGGACGACGCCGTTTCCAACTTGCCGCTACAGATCAACGGCGCGGCGATATGAGTGAGCGCCGGAAAGACAGCGCCGCCTGCCACCCCGATCATGGTGCCCAGGAACAGGCTGGCGCCGAGCCGTGCCGCCAGTGAAAACGCACGAAGCGCGCGGAGCCACGGCGCAGTTCCGAGGATGTTTCGGTCAGAACTTGGCTCTATGTTATCGATCATTGGCCAAGCCAGCTATCGAAGCGCTAAAGCAGTTGCCCGGCTAATCATTCACGCTGACGTCCGTGAACAGAAATCCCGCCTTGGTCCTGGTGAAGGTGAAGATATTCTCGTAGCAGGAGATATGGTAGTTGTCGTTCTTCTCCTCATCGCGATCATAGACGGCTTTCTTGCGCTGGATGCAGGCGCGATTATTCTTGGTGAAGAACTCTGGATAGGCCTTCGCACGAAATTGCGCGGCATCGGAGTAAGTCTTGTCCTCCATGAAAGGCAGCTTGGTCATGCCGGCGACGGCGGCTGAATCGTCGGCTTTCAGAGCCGCTCGAAACTTTGCGATGAATCTTTCAAACTCCGTCTGCATGGCGTGCGGCACGGCGGCTTTCTTCGATGCCTGAGCGACAGTGGCCGCCGGGCTCAATAAAATGGCAACGAGAATAATTCGGACCAGGCTGTTCATTGTCGGTTTTCCTACGGTATGGGGCTTGGCCCGCTCCGGGCCGGCACGAGACTCTCACTCGTAATTTTGCTTGTCGCCTTTCTCATCTTCTGTCGAGCGAACACAGATCAATGGCGTAAGCTTCTGAAATTCGGCGGCAGTTCCATTCGACATCTCGTACTCGGCGGTTATCAGCGTATCGCTCTCAGCGGGGAGCGTTTGCGTCGTGTTGAGGCTGATCGAATGCCCGTCTGCCAGCATGGTCAATTGAAACCATTTGACCGTTTGTTTCAGGTTGTTGTGCAGTGTCAGGTTGACCTTCAGCCAGCGCCCCTCGCGCTTGCCGAACTCCCACTTCACGAACTTGAAAACATCAGGCGAACCCTTGTTATAACCGAAGTAGACGCAATCGCCGGACGCCAAGGCCGGCGATGTTGTCAAGGATGCAAGAATCAAAGCCGATGCCAATGCCACGGGCATATTCATGCGATTTCTCCTCGTCAGAGACGAAGTCATTTTCTGGGCGTCCCGACATGAAGGACACGCAAAGGCTGCGCCCCCGGCTTGCCAGGGGACTTCAGGGTTATCGTGAAGGTGAAGCCGTTCTCCGATCCCGCTATTACTAACGCGGTTACGACTTCCACCCGACCCTTGCCGCTCAATCGCTCCTTGAGAATGAGTGGCTCGTACAGATCGACCTCGTCGATATTTTGCCGACGAGACAGGTGTTCCTTGCCGATATGCCGCGCCAGCGCTAGCACGTCGTCCCGGCCCGTCAGCTCACCGCGGCCATTGAGGTGGAAGGCTTCGGACGCGAGCGTTTCCCATTTATCGTTGGACCAGACGAGAAGCAGTTTTTCATCGGCCGACCAGATCGCGCTGATTTCCCGGTGATTGTATCGTGCGTGATCGCCGAAATGCTTGCTCTGTGTTGTCACAATGACAGCGCCGTCACGCAGACGAACAACAACATTTTCCGGCTCGCCGCCCGGAAGCACCAGCGATCCGTCCTCGGGGTTGCGTTCAAATTCCTTGGCTGCCACGGCGGGCACGATCCATCCGATGGCGTAGCGCGCCGATGGTGAGGTTGTTTCGGCGATCACCCGGATCGTTCGGCCTTCGCCGCGGCAGACGATGGTTTTGTTCTCCGGCGTGCATGAGCCTGCCGCAACGGCGCTTGGAGCACCAATGCCGAGGAGCAGTCCCAGGCCGAGAAGCATTCGGTTGCGGCCAATGGTGGACCACGCACTCATTGTTCTGCGATACCTCGCGCGATTTCCTCCGCTGCGGGCGTTTTCACTCCGTCGATAACGGGCTTATCCTTGTTGCAAGCAAAGTTCGGCGCAGCATCGGCAAGCGCATGCGCCAGCTCGTTAGCGTTTCTGTTTGCTCCGATATCGACAGCGCCCATCAGGCAAGCGGAGTCATGCGCGACGCGGATGACGGCGAGCACCTGATCGCCGACCTCTGGCCCGCCATTCCTAGCGAACTTCATTCGCACGATTGCAGCATGGGGAACAAAGTCTTTCGGTCCTTTCGCGCCGCGCCAGTCGATCACGAAATCCGCGCTCCAAGCTTCGACTACCCAAATCGGTTTTCCGGGTCGACCGCCCTTCGGCCATACGAAACCAATCCGCAGTCGTGTTTCAAACGCGTTGACCAACACTTTTGCTCCCCCCAGCCCGGGGCAGGTCTTGAGCTGATCGTCCTCCTCGCCCGGTTCGTGGCCGATCGGCGCAAACTTGCAATCTTTGTTAGCGATGGAGGTAAAGCGGTTTTGCGCTGCGCTGGCCGAATCGGCCGAAGCAGCGGTGATGACCATCGTCGAAAAGAGAATCGCAGCCGCTATCCGCATTGCACCTCTGATTCCTCCTTGCCGAGGCGAACTGTTTACTCCACCGATCGGCGCGGCCACGCTGATGATCCTCATCGAACAAACCACTGAGCGAACCATGATATTCCGAGGAAGAACACAGCGCCGATGCAGATCAATGGAGTGGCCAGATTTCTGTAGAATCTCGCTCTGGGATCTGCGCCCGGTTTCGTGCCGATGACGCCGTAAGCCAGAATGGCGAGACCGGAGGCGCCAAGCAGGAGGCAAACCGAACCGCCGATTGCCCACATTCCGCGTAAATGGAGAGACCCCCAATGTTTGACTGGAGTTCTCCAATGGTAGGGCATGACCAGATCATCGGCGATGAGGCCATGTATCGCGTAGGCGGCAATCGCGATTGTGACGACAAACACGATCAATTTGCGTATTTCAGTTGGCAGAGGCCGCATACAGCTTGTCCCATTGCTCGGCATGACCGCTGGCGCGCGCCGCGTCGCCCCATTCCAGCTTCGTGCATTTGCGAAGGGTCTGGCAGTTGCCGGAGTCGCTGGCCATGCACATTGTGCCCTTGCCGTTGGCCAGCTTGAACGTCGCCTTGTCCAAAGGATCGGCCGCCAGCGAATGCGGCGCGCCTTCGAACACATCGCATGACATGTCGGCCTTGCAGCGCATGAACTGGCGGGGTTCAAGCAGTTCGTCTTCGCCGCCGGCAAGATACTCGACGAGCCCGTCCGGGTGGATGATGTAGGGACTGGTCGAGCAGATGAGATGCATGACATCCGGAGTGGCGTCGACGTCATCGGACGGCCCAAAGGCCCACATGCCGGCCACGGTGCCCGCAAGTCGGACATCAGCCTGCGACTGTCGCACGGTATAGAGGACACCCAACGCGCCGTGCGGTCTCGCCACGACCGTTGCATCATCGGTGAAGCCGACGCCGTAGCCTTCGGACAGACCGTTCAGCTTGACGATCTGCTTGCCGCTGCCGGCGTTCCAGATACGCACATACTGGTCCGACGAGCCGGTGGCGATGCGAGCGCCGTCCGGGCTGAAACCCGCCGACAGCACCTTTTCGACGCCGTCTTCCTTCAGGGTAGCGATCTCCGCGCCGCTGGCAGCATTGAAGACACGCGCAACGCCGTCGTCCGCGCCGGTCACGATGCGCTTGCCCTCATGGTCGAACGCCGCCGATTCAACGTCGGCATGGTGCCGCAACGTCGCGATCGCGCGCCCGCTCGCGGCATCCCAGACCCGCACGGTCTGATCCCGTCCTATCGTCAGGATGTGCGTTCCATCCGGACTGAAGCTGACCTTGTCGATGGCCTTCTCATGCCCTTCCAGCCTGGCGATCTTCTTGCCAGTGGCGGCGTCCCACATAACCACGGTCTTGTCTTCCGCGGCGGTGGCGATACGTCTGCCATCGGGACTGAAGCTGGCATCGGTCAACGGAGCGGAATGCCCATCCAGGATGGCGACTTCACGCGAACCTTCGATCTGCCAGACCGCCGCCGTGTCATCTTGCCTGAGCACGACGATGGACTTGCCGTCCGGGCTGAACGGCTCGCGGGGAAGGCCAATGATGAGCGTCTGCGCGTTCACGGGGATCGCCGCGAATTCCTTCGAATAATCGGCGGTGCTCCAGAAGCGCAGCGCCTCCTCGGTCCCCACCATTAGCATCGAGCCGTCCGGGCTCCAGACCACGGAGGACGCCTTGCCCTTCAATTTGGCCACCTGCTTGCCATCCGACGTGTCGAAGATGACCGTGCCGTCGTCGGTGGCAAGCGCGACGTGGTGGCCGGCAGGACTGAAGCGAACCGCGTAGACGGACTGATCCACACTGAACACGCGCGATGCGTAGAAGTCGGCGGCGAATGCTCCGCTCATCATGGAGATCGTGACCAGCCAGAACCCCAACAGGATCGGTATTCGTTTCAGGAACGTCGCCAAACCAACCTCCCGTCGCACGCAACTGCCCATATGGGGGCGATCAAGGCGTCAGCCCCTGGAAAGGGCACGCTAGCGGGCGCGATCGGCGCCCGACACTATCATTCGATAGTGGCGCGGGGCGGCGCAAGACCACGGTTATGGTCAAAATCGACGGCTGCGAAGGCATCGGACCATGCCAAATAGGCGGTGGGTATCGATCGCTACGATCGCAGGCATCGATCCTCGTCAAGGCATCGGATGATTGCCCTCCCGCAGGGATTTGGATGTCATTTCCGACGAGCCATCCAATGACTGGCGGAGTGCCAGAGCAACCGTCATGAGTACGATGAGGCTTTGTCCGTCCAGATGGATTCTGCCGGCACTTTGCCCGGGTCCGGATCTCTGTTTCATGTTCGCTCCCTGCGGCTACGATGAACCAGAAATTCGCCCTCCGTGAAGTCCCTCAATTTGTCTCGTGGGCACTGATGACAGACAGACCAAAGCAGCCATCATACATAGCATCGGTCGCCAGCCTTATCGCATCGTCGCCTCCGCGCGTCCTTGCGTGAGCAGTAGAGCGCACAACTTCCGGACTTGCAGCGGGAGTGCCGGTCTTCCCGATTCCGAGTTGCCTGCGCTGCTCGGACCGTGTGCGAAGGCGACCGACCGAGCCCCGCGAGCAACTGATTTTCATCAACTTTGGATTCGCTTAAACTAGAATTTTCCGTTTATCACAACTCTTGCTAGAAAATATTATCCGTGCGAAATATTTGCGCGGCGCGTTCAGCGATATCCGTCTCGTGCCGCAGTGCGTTGACAATACGCCAGTCATACCAGCCATAAACGCGTGCCTCAGGAGCAAATATGCGAACCCTTATTCTGGCCTTTGTCCTCCTGAATTTTTCAGTTGTCGCACCATCTCTGGCGGATGAGTCTGGTCCCGTTTTCGTCGATCAGGGCCCAGCTTGGGATGCGTCCAGTCGCACCGATTTCTACACACGCGATCAAGGCTCGCAACTCATCCCTTTTGCGTGGCTCGAAGCGTTAAAGCGAGCTGATGGCACTCCCTTTCTTTCCGACGGTTTGGCGCGATACGGATATTTGCCCGGCCCTGAAGGTTCGATCGGGCTTCCATTAGGATTTCACGCAACTGGCCCGACCGGTGCGAAGGTCGTTGGGATGACCTGCTCCGCCTGTCACACCCGCCAGATCAAGGTCGGGGATCGGCAATATCGTATCGATGGAGGACCGGCCCTCGTCGATTTCCAAGCGTTTCTGGGTGACCTCGATAAGGCGGTGGCGCGCGCAACGTCCGACGATGCTGCGTTTCAGGCATTTGCGGCGTCTGTTCTCCAGACCGCTAAGCCTAACAGTGATAAAGTCGCCGCGCTACGGAGCGACGTTGACGCATGGTACGTTCGCTATCACACCATTATCGATCGATCGCTTCCCAATCCCGGATGGGGACTGGGCCGCCTCGATGCAGTTGGCATGATCTTCAATCGCGTGACCGGGTTGGGCATCGGCCCAGAGCCGTCATTTCTGATTCCGGAGAACATTCACAGAGCCGATGCACCGGTACGTTATCCTTTTCTCTGGAATGCGCCCAAGCAGGACAAGACACAGTGGCCGGGCTTCGCGGACAACGGGAGCGATATCCTCGGGTTGGCCCGGAATGTCGGCGAAGTGATGGGCGTGTTCGGTAACTATCAGCCCACGCGCGATGGCCTGTTTATCGACTTCTTGAACAATAATTCAGCGAATTTCGACGGGCTGCAAAAGCTCGAAGAGTTAACGAAGAAGATTGGGCCGCCGAAATGGCCGTGGTCCGTCGATACCGCATTGGCGGCCAAGGGCAAGGCGATCTTTGAACGGCCGACTGCCAGCGGCGGATGTCAGGAATGCCATGGTGAGAAAGCCGGAAAAGTCCGTTTTCCATTTCAGAAGACTTGGGCAACGCCAATTCAGAATGTGGGGACGGACACACGTGAATACGATATCCTGGGATGGACCGCTAAATCGGGTGTCCTGAAAGGTGCTTACATTCCGTTCGCGACGAAGCCTTTGAAGGAAACAGACCTCGCGTTCAATATCTTATCGACCTCGGTGATAGGCACGATCGGAGAGCATGTCGTGAGCTTCGCGACCAGTTCGTCACACCGGACGTTTGGCAAAGCCATCGAACCCGGTGCGGCGGCGAGCACTTCGGAGCCCGTCGATGCCAATCGACTCCCCTCCGTTTTGCAGGACTTGCCGGGCGCATTCAGGTTTCCTAACGCCGCTGCAACTCTCGAAACCCGGCATCGACTTGACATGAATGCTGAAAGCCCGACGCCCCCGAAGGGCGCCTATGAATCCCGGGTTCTCCACGGCATTTGGGCGGCCGCGCCGTACCTGCACAATGGCTCGGTCGCAAGCCTTGCCGAATTGCTTAAGCCTGCAAGCCAGCGGCAGCAGCGTTTTGCGATCGGTCCCGACTATGACCTGGATAACGTCGGTATTGCTTCAAATCAGGCTCAGTCCGATCATGTTCGCGAGACGACCGGTTGTGACGATCTGAACTCTGGCAATAGTCGTTGCGGCCACGAATTTGGGACGAGTCTGCCGGATGCCGACAAGAAAGCTCTTCTCGAGTATTTGAAAACGCTTTGAACAGTTTTGGTCCGCTTAAGAGCATGATCCTGACCCGAAGGCCGCGCCAGCGCAAAGTGGAAACCGGTTTTCGGATAAGGTCATGCTCAATCGAAAGGGTAACGCTAGACTGATTCAGTGCAGTTGAATCGGAATCTGGCGTTCGGCCTGTGCAGGCTTGTAACTATAAAGTTGCTCCGACGAAGCGATGACGGCCAGACGCTGTCACGCGCTCTCAGGCTTTCTGGCCGCCTTGCGGCATGACCGGATCGCGGCCCTACGGCAAGCTCTGTTGAGTGATTACTTTTTCACAGTGGGCGGTGGGTTGAGTGCGCGTTTGACCCATTGGCCGAGAACGTAGAACCCCACAAACATAAGCGTGGCAATTGCAGCGATTGTAAAATCCGAGAACTCGCCTTTGAGTGTCCTGGCGAGTATAGTAATGGCGACGAGCCCAACTCCAAAAACAGCTAGCGAAGCAACTGTGGCAGTTTGTTCTGGGGTCACTTTAGTCTCCGCGTGATAGGTCGTGGACTTTGATTTGTGAAGCACAGCAGCATGTGAGTACTGCCGATTGCGTGGTGTCATACGGTCAGCAACGGTGGGAATGCGCCAATAAGCCGACCGGTTGCTCATGGCTGGGATTAGAACATAAAGACAGCAAATATCGAGCCCGTTCTGGCTTGCAGGTGTCAATATTCCTAAATGAAATCAATCGGGCGCGACCTGCCAGGTTTGCAGATATATCTATCTGATGTTGCTATCGGTCCGGCTCATCGGACCGTGGCTCAAGCCCTTGTGCGCCCACCACGCCTCTCAGGTCTTAAAGCCGCCCTCCAGAATCCGATTATCGGTATCAGTTTGCGGGCGCATTGCAGCGCGTGGTGGCAGATGGCAAACTCGGTACGAGCAGCAATGCTGACCCCGTTTGGTCGTGTGCTTTCAATCCGATCGCGGGAGAGGAAAAACCGGGATGGCGGGCCTGTATTTCGAGCAGTTTTCTGTCGGGCAGTCGTTCGTTCATGAAATCCGGCGAACCGTCACCGACATGGACAATATCCTGTTCTCGTCGCTGACCTGCAATCCGGCCGCCGTGCACATCGATCACGACTATGCCAAATCGACTGAGTTCGGCAAACCGCTGATGAATTCGATTTTTACGTTGGGTCTCATTTTCGGCCTTTCGGTGCAGGACACGACGCTCGGCACCACGGTCGCAAACCTCGGCATGGAGGAAACCAGATTTCCACGTCCGGTGTTCGCCGGCGATACCTTGCGCGCGGAATCGAAAGTGGTCGCCGTTCGCGCCAGCAAGTCGCGTCCGACGCAGGGCATCGTCACGTTTGAGCATCGCGGATTCAACCAGCGCGACGAGGAGGTGGTGTTCTGCCGCCGCAACGCGCTGATGATGCGGAGGCCGGCATGAAGCTGCGTTCGCTTCTGTTCGTCCCGGCCGACAGCGATCGCAAGTTCGCCAGGGCCGACACCTGCGGCGCGGATGCGCTGATCCTCGATCTTGAGGACTCCGTTGCGCCCGGCCGCAAGGCGTTTGCGCGCGATGCGGTGAAGAACCTGCTCGGCGCGGCGACGCGCAACTGGCGGTTTCTGGTGCGGATCAATCCGCTCGGAACGGGGTTGACGCTGGAGGACCTCGTCGCCGTCGTTCGTCCGGGACTGGACGGCATCCTGATTCCGAAGGTCGACGGTATTCGGGACGTCGAGCGGATTTCGCATTATGTCGATGTCCTGGAGGTTGCCGCGGGCGTTCCCGCCGGGCATGTGAAGCTGCTGGTGGTGGCCACCGAGACGCCGGCCGGGATGCTCGGCTTCGCCGGCTATGTCACGCCGAGCCCAACGTCGAGTCCAAACCCGAGTTCAAGACTGGTGGCCATGACATGGGGCGCGGAAGACCTCAGCGCAGCGCTCGGCGCGCTGACGAACAAAGAGCCGAACGGCGACTGGACCTTCCCTTATCAGGTCGCGCGTGCCCAATGCCTTTTCGCCGCCAACGCGGCCGGCGTCCTCGCGCTCGATACTCTGTACGCTGATTACAAGGATCAGGCCGGACTCGCCGAGAGTTGCCGGATTGCGCGCCGCGACGGGTTCGTCGGGCGTATCGCGATACATCCGGATCAGGTTGCCACCATCAACGCCTGCTTCACCCCGTCCGATGCCGATCTGGCTCATGCCCGCCGCGTCGTTGCGGCCTTCGCCAGTCAACCCGACGTCGGCACGGTGGGCATTGACGGCAAGATGTATGACATTCCGCATCTGGTCGCGGCGAAGCGGGCGTTGGCCTCGGTCGGCGAGACCATCATCGACGAATGAGCGACGAATGAACCTCAGAGGTTCGCGGACGCATTCGACCGCCGCCGCGCTGTCCGTCACGGGCTGAGTGCGGGATGGCGCGGCATCAAAGATTGCTGTCGGTGATGGCCGCATAGACCATGGTGCGGAGTTCGCGCCGGACCGGATAGGCGGTCGAGGGTATCACCTGTGTCATGAAGATGGCGATCAGCTCTTCCGCCGGATCGATCCAGAACGACGTCGTCGCAGCGCCGCCCCAGGCATATTCGCCGGGGCTTCCGGCGATCAGCGTCTTTGCAGGGGCCATGGTAATGGAGAAACCGAGGCCGAAGCCGATGCCGTTGTAGGTCGCTTCCGCAAACATCGATCGCGACATGTCCGGAAGATCGCGATTGCCGGGCAGATGATTGGTCGTCATCAGCGCCAGCGTTTTCGGTCCCAGAAGCCTGACACCGCCGAATTCGCCGCCGTTGAGCAGCGCCCGGCAGAAGGTGAGGTAGTCGGCAGCCGTCGAGCACAAACCGCCGCCGCCGGAAATGAATGCGGGCGGCGAGAGGAACGAGCTGGTCGCCGGATCGTCCTGCAACGCCAGGTTGGCCTTTGCGTTCGGCGAATGAAACGACATCATGCCGCCGGCCGTCGCATTGTAGCAGGCCGCGAGGCGATGCGCCTTCTCGGGTGGAACGAAGAAGCCGGTGTCGGCCATTCCCAGCGGATTGAAAATGCGCTCTTTCAGGAATTGCTCGAACGGGATGCCGCTGATCTTTCCGACGAGATAACCGATCACGTCCGTGGACACCGAGTAGTTCCAGGCTTCGCCGGGCGAGAACTCCAGCGGGATACCGGCGAGGTCCGCGATCATCGAACCGAGCGTGCCGGCCGTCTCAAGCGCGCCGATCTGCTTGTCGCGATAGGCGGCGTCGACGTTGCTGCGTTGCTGGAAACCGTAAGTGAGCCCGGACGTATGACGGAGCAGGTCGACGACCTGCATGGGCCGCGCCGGCGGTCTGGTCATGAAGGCGGGAGCGGTGCCCGCCTGGAACACGCCAAGGTTCTTCCATTCGGGAATGTACCTGTGAACCGGCTCGTCGAGCGCAACGAGGCCTTGCTCCACCAGCATCATGAAGGCGACCGACGTAATCGGCTTGGTCATGGAATAGATACGAAAGATGGTGTCGTCCTTCATCGGCACCTGGCGTTCGAGATCGGCAAAACCCTGCACCGCGCTGTGCACGATGTTGCCGCGCCGATAGATCACAAGCTGAGTGCCCGGAAACCTGCCCGCGTCGATGTATCGCCGCTTCAGATGATCGTCGATCCGGTCGAGCGCAGCCCTGGACATGCCTGCAGTTTCGGGAGAGGCGGGAGCAAAGGCTGGCATCTGGCGTCACTCCGGATCATCGAGTAGCCGCACGATATCGTGCGGCACGCCGGTTGAAGCTGGTGCGTCACTTAAATCGCAGATGCGAAGGGGTGACAATCCCGGGCCGGGTTATGCTAAATGCGGTGCGAGCGATAGAGCCTTTCCGCTTCTGATGGAATCAGAAGCGGGGCTCTATGATTTTGATGTGACGCGTTTTCTTCACGCGAACCGGTATCCACTTCGCTCGAAAACGCTATAGAGCGGCAGAAGGACTGGGGCGGAGGTTACATGGCAAGCGATCAGACAATCCTGAGCCGTTCGGTTTGACGAGATGGCAGATCAACCAGTCCTGATCGTCGGCGCGGGCCATGCGGGCTTTCAGCTCGCGGTGTCGCTGCGTCAGGCGGGGTACGGCGGACCCGTCAGCCTCATCAATGACGAGCCGCATCTGCCCTATCAGCGGCCGCCGCTCTCGAAAGCCTATCTGAAAGGTGGTGGTCGCCCGGATTCGGTGATGTTCAGGCCGGAGAAATTCTATCACGACCAGCACGTCGACCTGATCGCGGATCGCGCCGTGGCCATCGATCGCAGCGCCCGCGAGCTGGTCTGTGCCTCCGGCGCGTCCCGGGCTTACAAGCACCTTGTGCTGGCGACCGGCGCACGCAATCGCCTGCTCGATATCCCCAACGCGGGGCTCGATGACGTTCTGTATCTGCGTACGCTCGATGAAAGCGAGGCGCTGCGGCAACGCTTCGTGTCAGGGGGGCGGGTGGTGGTCGTCGGTGCCGGCTTCATCGGGCTCGAATTCGCGGCGACCGCGCGGGCGAAGGGTCTCGAAGTCGATGTGGTGGAACTGGCGCCGCGCGTCATGGCGCGCGCGGTCACGCAGGAGATTTCGGCTTTCTTTCAGCGCCGCCACATCGAGGCGGGGATTCGTCTGCATTTCGGCGTGCAGGCAACGAGCATCACGAGCAACGAGGGCCACGTTACCGGCGTCACCTTGAGCGACGGCAGGCCAATCGCCGCCGATCTTGTGGTGGTCGGCGTCGGCGTCGTGCCCAACGTCGAACTGGCAGCAGAGGCGGATCTGCCGGTGGCCTCCGGCATTATCGTCGATGAGCACCTGCTCACCGCCGACCCGGACATTTCAGCGATCGGTGACTGCGCGCTGTTTGCGAGTGTGCGCTTCGGTGCGCCGCTGCGACTCGAATCCGTGCAGAACGCGACGGATCAGGCTCGCTGCGTGGCGGCGCGATTGACCGGCGATACAAGGAGCTATGACGGCCTGCCGTGGTTCTGGAGCGATCAGGGCGCGGACAAGCTGCAGATCGCGGGTCTGACCACCGGTTACGATCAGGTCGTGGTGCGGGGCGACGCCGGGCAGGGATCGTTCTCGGCGTTCTGTTACAAGGCCGGCCGCCTGATCGGAGTCGAATCCGTCAATCGCGGGTCGGATCACGTCTTCGGCCGTCGCATTCTCGCGGTAAACGGTTCGATCGCGCCGGACCAGGCCGCCGATTCCGCTTTCGATCTGAAGCAGGCGCTCGCCTGAATTCCTGCCGGCAACGCGGACGCTGCCTGGCAGATGGCTAGAGCGTTTTCGAGCGAAGCATGTCCTCGGGTCACGCCCGAGGACATGCTTCGCTCGAAAACGCTCTAGCTGCGGATGTCACGGCTGCATAACTGTATAGTGCCCGTAATCATGAGGCACAACGACGGCCGGGTTCGATGCCGGCGAAGCCCATCCCGCAACAGTCGATCGCCTGAACGCGCGCGAGGTTCCTGAACCGGGATCACGAGAGGAGAGAACGATGACGGTCTATTCCGGCCCGGTCTTCGACATGGCGGTCCAGCAGTTCGGTGTCATCGCCAATCACCTGTCGATCCCTATGGACGAGCGCGAGCGCATCCTGATGCCTAAGCGGGCCATCACGGTTTCCTGCCCGATCCATCGCGACGACGGGTCGATCACGGTTTTCGAGGGCTACCGCGTGCAGCATCACCTGACGATGGGCCCGACCAAGGGCGGCACGCGCTTCGCGCCGAGTGTGGACATCGGCGAGGTGGCCGCGCTCGCCATCTGGATGAGCTGGAAATGCGCGCTGGCCGGATTGCCCTATGGCGGAGCCAAGGGCGGTGTCAGGGTCGATCCCGCATCGATTTCGAAGCGCGAGCTGGAAGGGCTGTCGCGCCGCTACATGCAGGAGATGATTCCGTTCGTCGGGCCGCACACCGACGTGATGGCACCGGACATGGGCACCAACGAGCAGGTGATGGCGTGGTTCATGGATACGTACTCCATGTATCATGGCCGCACCGTCACCGAGATCGTCACCGGCAAGCCGGTGAGTTCAGGCGGTACGCTCGGCCGCCGCGAAGCCACCGGCCGCGGCGTCGCCTATCTCGCCCGTCGTGTGATGAAGGACCTCGATATCGCGCTCAATGGCGCGACCGCGGTCGTTCAGGGCTTTGGCAACGTCGGCTCCCAGGCGGCGCTCGAACTTTACAATTCCGGCATCAAGGTGATCGCGGTGAGCGATCACACCGGCGCGTTCTACGACAAAACGGGGCTGGATATTCCCGGCCTGATGCGCCACGCCGCCGCGCATGGAAATATCGCCGGCTATTCCAACCAGCTTCACTACGATCCCGCCACCATCCTGACGCTGCCGTGTGACGTGCTCGTTCCCGCCGCCGTGGAGCGCGTGATCGACGCTCATATCGCCGAGAACCTGAAATGCCGCGTGCTGGCCGAGGGCGCCAACGGGCCGACGATGCCTGAGGCTGACCTGATCCTGGAGAAGCGCCAGCGCGAGATTTTTCTGATCCCCGACATCCTCTGCAATTCCGGCGGCGTGGTAGTCAGTTATTTCGAATGGGTGCAGGACCTGCAGCAACTGTTCTGGGAAGAAGAGGAGGTGACGCGCCGCGAATACCATATTTTGGATCGAGCGTTCGACCAGATGGTCAGCCGCGCGAAAAAGGACAACATCCCGCATCGCACCGCGGCGATGGCGCTGGGTGTTGAGAAGGTGCGGGCCGCGAAGACCACGCGGGGGCTTTTCCCGTGATCGCCGAACGTCCCGAGACAACCGCGACGGGGCGTTCATTGTCCTCCCTATCGGCGATCGCGATTTATCTCATTCTTTAGTCGAATCGGATTGATGCGGTGCAGCATCTTTCTTGACAGCAGGGAAGTGAGTGCTTACTCACGTCACGATGAGTAACGTGCGGATGACCAGCGATCTGCGCCGGGAGCTGATCCTGAACGCCGCGAAGCAATGCTTCGCGCGCTATGGATTCGCGGGCACGACCACCAAGAGCGTTGCTACCGCGGCCTCGATTTCCGAGGCGTTGCTGTTCAAGCATTTTCCGACCAAGTCGGCGCTCTATGCTGAAATTCTGGCTGAGGCATGTCAGGCGGATCCGGCGCTGCATCGCTTGCTCGATCGCGAGCCTTCGACGGAAACGCTGGTCGTTCTCATCCGCGGTATGGTCGACCACTTCCTGAATGCTTCCGCCTCGCCGGATCAGCATGAGGCGCAACGCCTGCGCCTCATGATCTCAAGCCAGCTCGACGACGGCGAGTTTGCCCGATTGCTGTACGAAAAAATCAGAGACCTGATTGGCCAGGCCTTCACGGCCTCGCTCGAGCGTGCGATCGCCGCCGGGGATGCCGTGCCGGTCGGGCGCGAGCCGCTCAATCTGTTCTGGTTTGCTCATCATACGGTTCTCATGATGGTTCTGACCAAGCTTCCCTCCGTTCCGACCCTTTCCTATGGCGCCGCACCCGGCCTGGAGCGGCAGATTTGTGAATTCATTCTTCGCGGAGTCGGTCTGAACTCAGCGGCAATTGCCTTGCATCTGGACCGGGAACCTGTATTCAACGCCGCCCACGCGCCGGCCGAAGAAAGTGCATGATATGACGGTAACAAGGGATGGCAGTACCGGCGACAAGACCGGTGTTTCGGCGCGTAAGGTGGGCGAGAAGTCTCACGCGCGTCCGGTGCGGACGAGGCGCTGGTTCATCATCATAGGCTTGCTGCTCGCGCTGCTCGTCGCCGGGCTGGTCGGATTTAATGCGTTCCGCGCGCACATGATCGCGCAGTTCTTCGCCAACAACAAGCCGCCGCCGGTGACGGTCAGCGCAGTCGAGGCGAAGTCCGAGGTGCTGCCGAACCTGCAGCGGGCCGTCGGCAGCCTCGCCGCGGTGCATCAGGTCAACGTCACGTCCGACGTCAACGGCCGCATCACCGACATCCTGTTCACCTCCGGCAGCCATGTCACCAAGGGCACGCCGCTGGTGCAACTGTTCGACAAGCCGGATCAGGGCGATCTCGCCAGCTTCAAGGCGCAGGCGACCGTCGCGAGACTCGCGCTGGAGCGGGCGCAACAGCTCAAGGCGCGTCAGGTCGGCCCGCAGGTGACCGTGGATCAGGCGCAGGCTACCTACGACCAGGCCAATGCCGGCATCGCCAAGACCGAGGCGATCATTTCGCAGAAGCTGGTGCGCGCGCCCTTCGACGGCGTGCTCGGCGTACGTCAGGTGGAGGTGGGGCAATTCCTCACCGCCGGCACGCAGATCGTGTCGCTGACCGATCTCTCGACGCTGTACGCCAATTTCACCGTCACTGAAAAGGACAGCGGCCGGCTCAAAGTCGGCCAGACTGTGCGAGTGGCGGTCGATGCTTATCCGGGCAAGCAGTTCGACGGCAAGATCACCACCATCGAGCCGCAGATCTCGACCGACACCCGTAACATCCGCGTCCAGGCGACCATCACCAACCCCGGCGATATCCTGAAACCCGGCATGTTCGCGAATGTGATCGTGGTGCTGCCGGACAAGCCGGCGGTCGTCACGGTGCCGGAAACCGCGGTCGAGTACACGCTGTATGGCGACTCCGTCTATCTCATCAAGGAGAAGAAGGAGGATGACGGCAAGACCAGCTTGACCGCCGAGCGCACCTTCGTGCGAACCGGCGACCGGATCCACGGGCGCGCGGTGATCGAGAAAGGGCTGAAGCCCGGCGACAAGGTCGCCGCGGTCGGCCAACTCAAGTTGCAGTCGGGCGCCGCGGTCGAACTCTCGAAAGATCCGCTGCCGCCGATCCCGGAAAAGCCGCCGCTGAACTGATTCCCGAGCCGGGATCGCCAAGGGGGCGGCCCGCATCGATCGAACGTCTCGCGGCCATGCTCCAACCAGCGGAGCGGCCGTCAACGGAGCGCCTGCAATGGCATTCACGGATACCTTCATCAAGCGGCCGGTGTTGTCGGTCGTCGTCAGCCTGCTGATCCTGCTGATCGGTCTGGCGGCGGCCTACAATCTGCCGATCCGGCAGTATCCGAAGCTGTCCAACACCGTGATTACGGTCACCACGACCTATCCGGGCGCGTCGCCGGAATTGATGCAGGGCTTTATCACCACGCCGATCGAGCAGGCGGTCGCGTCGGCCGAGGGCGTTGACTACATCACCTCGGCATCGACCCAGAGCCAGAGCCAGATCAAGGTCTACGTCAAACTGAACTTCGATCCGAACGCGGCGCTCACCGAGGTGCTGTCGAAGGTCAATTCGGTGAAATACCTGATCCCGAAGGAAGCCAACGACCCGGTGATCCTGAAGTCCACCGGCGAGACCACGGCGGTGATGTATATCGGCTTCTCCAGCGAGGAACTGTCGGGCTCGGCGATCTCCGACTACCTGACGCGCGTGGTGCAGCCGATTCTCTCGACCGTGGACGGCGTGGCCTCGGCCGACATCCTCGGCGGTCAGACCTTCGCGATGCGCGTCTGGCTCGATCCGGTGAAGATGGCCGGACGCAACGTGTCGACCACGGAGGTCGTGGCCGCGATCGCCGCCAACAACTTCCAGGCGGCTGCCGGCCAGACCAAGGGCTACTACACGATCTCCAACGTCTCGGCCAATACCGATCTGCAAAGCGTCGAGCAGTTCAAGCGCATGACGGTGAAGGCCAAGGACGGCGGCTTCGTGCGCATGGAGGATATCGCCGACGTTCAACTTACCGCGCAGAGCACCGATGTGAGCGTCGCCTTCAGCGGCCAGCGGGCGATCTTCATCGGCGTGCAGGCGACCCCGCAGGGCAACCCGCTGAATATCGTCGAGGGTGTGCGGGCGCTATTCCCCGACATCGAGCGGAATCTTCCGCCGTCGCTGAAGATGAAGGTGGCCTACGACTCAACCAAGTTCATCACCTCCTCGATCCACGAGGTGGAGAAGACCCTGACCGAGGCGGTCGCCATCGTCATCGTGGTGATCTTCCTGTTCCTCGCCTCGCTGCGCTCGGTCATCATCCCGGTGGTGACGATCCCGCTGTCGCTGATCGGCGTCTGCGCGCTGATGATGGTGGCCGGGTTCAGCATTAATCTGCTGACGCTGTTGGCGATGGTGCTGGCCATCGGCCTCGTGGTCGATGACGCCATCGTGGTGGTGGAAAACATCCACCGCCATCTCGAGGAGGGGAAGACGCCGGTTCAGGCGTCGTTGCAGGGCGCGCGTGAAATCGTCGGCCCGGTCATCTCGATGACGATCACGCTCGCCGCGGTTTATGCGCCGATCGGTTTCCTCGGCGGCCTCACCGGCGCGCTGTTCCGCGAATTCGCCTTCACGCTGGCGGGGGCGGTCATCGTCTCCGGCGTGATCGCGCTGACCCTGTCGCCGATGATGTGCTCGGTGCTGCTCAAGCACGGCGGGCAGGGCTGGTTCGTCACCAAGGTCGACAAGATCTTCACCTCGGTCACGCACTGGTATGGCCGCAGGTTGGACCGTTCGCTCGACTACCGGCCGATAACGGCGCTGTTCGCGGTGGCAATCCTCGGGCTCGTCGGCTTTCTCTACATGAATACATCAAAGGAGCTGGCGCCGGAGGAGGATCAGGGCATCGTGTTCGCGGTCATCAAGGGACCGAAATACGCCAACATCGACTACATGGATTTTTACGGCGACAAGCTCGACAAGAAGTTTGCGAGCTTTCCCGAGACCGACCTGCGCTTCATGATCAATGGTACCAATGGCATTAATAACGGCATCGCCGGCATGTTGCTGAAGCCGTGGGACGAGCGCACGCGATCCGCGATGACACTCAAGCCGCTGGTGCAGGCCAAGATCAGCAAGGTCGAAGGCGTGAGTGCCTTCGCCTTCAACCGGCCGCCGCTGCCGGGCGGTCCGGGCGGTCTGCCGGTGCAGATGGTGATCTACACCACGGCCGGTTTCCAGGCGGTCTACGAGGAGATGAACAAGCTGAAGGATGCGGCGCGCAAGAGCGGCCTGTTCATCGTCACCGACAGCGATCTCGACTTCAACCAGCCGGTGGTGCGTGTCGCCATCGACCGGACTAAGGCGAACGACCTCGGCGTCAATATGCAGCAGATCGGCTCGACGCTGGCGACGCTGCTCGGCGGCAACTACGTGAACCGCTTCAACCTGCAGGGACGCTCCTATCAGGTGATTCCCCAGGTGCCGCGTGGCCTGCGCCTGTCGCCGGAATCGCTCGACGGCTACTATGTGCCGAGCATTACCGGCCAGCAGATTCCGCTGTCCACTCTGGTGACGATCAAGACCGACTCCGATCCCAACGCGCTGACGCACTACAACCAGCTCAATTCGGCCACCTTCCAGGCCGTGCCGATGCCGGGCGTAACGGTGGGCCGGGCTGTGGAATTCCTCGAACAGCAGGCGAAAAGTCTGCCGAAGGGCTTCAGCCACGATTATCTCGCCGACGCACGACAATACGTAACGGAGGGCAATCAGCTCGCGATCGCTTTCGGCTTCGCGCTCATCATTATCTACCTGGTGCTGGCGGCGCAGTTCGAAAGCCTGCGCGATCCGCTCGTCATCATGATCAGCGTGCCGATGGCGATCTCGGGCGCGCTGGTGCCGCTGTTCTTCGGGCTTGCGACCATCAACATCTATACCCAGGTGGGCCTGCTGACGTTGATCGGCCTCATCAGCAAACACGGCATCCTGATGGTCGAATTCGCCAACGAACTTCAGCTCAACGAGCGCCTCGACAAACGCTCGGCGATCGAGATGGCGGCGCGCGTCAGACTGCGTCCGATTCTGATGACGACCGCGGCGATGGTCACCGGCCTGCTGCCGCTGCTGACGGCATCGGGCGCGGGAGCGGCGAGCCGGTTCTCGATCGGTCTCGTCGTCGTGTCGGGCATGATGATTGGAACGATGTTCACCCTGTTCGTGCTTCCGGCCGTCTACGTGGCGATCGCGACCGATCATCTTGCCGGCGTCGGGTCGGAACGTAACAAGCAGATTGCCGATTTTGACTCGAAGGCGCTGCGGCCGACGTAACCCGTGCGACGGCATATCGACCGACGGGAGGTCGAACCTGCGTCGCGGTATTTGATCGCAGCTTCCGGCGAGCGATACGAAAGCCATCGTTACCCGCATCATGCCTGCTCTGCCGCTTTGGTGGTTCCGGATCGATCCTCATCACGCCAACGGGTTTGCGCCGCCGAACGGCGATACTTAAGTTGGAATGATAACGTTCGGCGAGGCCGAACGATCTTTGGGTTCGGAGAGCCGTGTGGCGCTGGTCAAAGCCGATGTTCTGGTTCTGGGCGCGGGAATTGTCGGCGTTTCCGCCGCGCTGCATCTCCAGAAGCGAGGGCGGGATGTCATCCTTGTCGACAAACACGAAGGGGCGGGCGAGGAGACGAGTTATGGCAATGCCGGCCTGATCGAATGCGCGTCGGTTTTCCCTTATGTCTTTCCCTACGATCTGCGGCAGATTCTGCGTTATGCGCTGAACCGGTCGGCGGAAGCGCATTATCGTTTTCGCGATCTGCCGGCGTTTTTGCCGTGGCTCGTCCGGTATTTCCTGGCGTCCTCACCTGAACGCGCGTTGCGCAGCGCGATGGCCGCCTTGCCGCTGATCAGGCGCAGCCTTGTCGAGCATGAAGCGCTGATCGCAGAGGCTGGTGTGCCTCAACTTCTGCGCCGGACGGGCTGGATCAAGCTGTTTCGGTCGAATGCGACGCTCGACAAGGGCCTCGCCGACCTCGAACGCACCCGCCGGTACGGAGTCGAAGCGGATGTTCTTGACGATAAAGCGATCGCCACACGCGAGCCCAACCTGTCGGGAACGTTCGCCGGCGCCATTCACTGGCCGGCGCCGGGCTTTATTCCGGATCCGGGAGCATTGACGAAAGCCTATGCGGCGTTGTTCGTGCGCCGCGGCGGCCGTTTCATCGCGGCCGACGCGCGGACTTTAACGCAGAGCGCGGCGTCATGGCGTGTCGATGGTCCGAACGGAGCGCTGACCGGGCGCGAGGCCGTAATTGCCCTGGGGCCGTGGTCGGATGATGTCTTCCGTCGGCTCGGTTACAACCTGCCGCTCGGCATCAAGCGCGGCTATCACCTGCATCTGGCGCCGCGCGGCAATGCGGTGCTCCATCATCCCGTTCTCGATTCGGATCGCGGTTATCTGCTGGCGCCGATGAATCGCGGCATTCGCCTCACGACCGGCGCGGAATTCGCGCGTCGCGATGCGCCGCCGTCACCGGTGCAGATCGAGCGAACGCTGCCGATGGCGCGCGAACTGTTCCCGCTGGGCGGGGCGGTCGATGCGGCGCCGTGGATGGGAAGGCGCCCGTGCATGCCCGACATGCTGCCGGTGATCGGAAAGGCTGCCCGCCATGCCGGATTGTGGTTCGACTTCGGACACCAGCATCACGGCCTGACGCTGGGGCCGGTCACAGGCCGGCTGCTGGCCGAAATGATGACGGGCGAGGAGCCGTTGGCCGATCCGAGACCGTTTGCCGCGGAGCGCTTTGGCTGAACCTCCGTTCGCGGTTTCGCATCGCGTCATGATTGCTTGCGCCACAGGCGCTCTCGGCGATACTGCTCGCCGCCATATCGAGGCCGATTCAGGAGCGCGCCATGAAAGTGAATATCG
This sequence comes from Nitrobacter sp. NHB1, assembly GCF_036964665.1. Classification (NCBI taxonomy): domain Bacteria; kingdom Pseudomonadati; phylum Pseudomonadota; class Alphaproteobacteria; order Hyphomicrobiales; family Nitrobacteraceae; genus Nitrobacter; species Candidatus Nitrobacter laanbroekii. The sequence continues at coordinate 1,553,123 of NZ_JBAMDA010000001.1, read as the reverse complement.
AGATCGACTGTACGCCGCTCGAGGCCCGCCAGTTTATGGGATTCCCGGACGTGCAGCCGATGCAAAGCGCGGTGATGGATAAGCTTCAGCAGAAAATGGCAGAGAACATCGACAAATTCTCGCCGGAAGCGATCCTGCAGAACTGGTTTACCTTCGATCCGAAGATGGCCGAGCGCTTTCAGGACATGTTCGTCAACATGTCGGGGTTCGGAACCGGCCAGACAAAAGACAATAAGTAAACACGCCCGGCGACCGATGCCACGCATCCGTTGAGCGCCGGTTTCGCCCCTCGGACCTCTGGCTGCCGCTTGACGTCGCGGAGTCATGACATCGTGATGCTTGCCCCAGGGCGGCGTCAGCTTTGGGATTGCGGGCGGCCAGGTTCCCAGGGCGTCACCGCAAAAGCGATCTGCCAAATCCTGTATTGTCAAATTCAATTGAGAACGGCGGTCGCGCGTCCCATAATATCGACGTCGGACTGAGAAGGACATGTCGTGCCGCCCGATCCCCACGTCACCGTTTACGCTGGCTTTCTGATCGGCCTCGCTTTCGGCATGGTCGGCCTGCTCAGCGGCTTCTGCCTGATGAGCAGCTTGCGCGGATATTGGGCTCGGGGCGATGGGCGCCTGATCCGGACCTACGCGCTGGCGATCGGTGTTGCGGTCGCCGCCACGCAATTGCTCGCCGGCGCGGGCCTCGTCGATCCGGGAAAATCGATTTATTTGCAGCCGTCGTTCTCGGCGCCCCTAATGTTCGCGGGCGGCATAATTTTCGGTTACGGCATGGTGCTGTCGAATGGCTGCGGATCGCGCGCTCTGATTCTGCTGGGGAGCGGCAATCTTCGCTCGCTGGTGGTGGTGATCGTTCTCGGCATCGCGGCACAGATGACCCTGAAGGGCCTGATCGCGCCGGCGCGCATCACCGTGCTGCAAGCTAGCCAATCCGCCCCGAACGTCATCTCGCTGCCGGCGCTGGCGGGAACGCTCGGCCTGAGCGCGTCGCTTGCACGAGCGCTCGCTGTCCTCGCGGTCAGTGGCGTGCTGATCGCCTTCGCGTTCTCACATGCGGCATTCCGGCGGTCCTGGGGCCAGATCGCGGCCGGCCTCATTGTCGGTCTCCTCGTTGCCGCCGGATGGTATGCGACCGGCTATCTCGGCGCCGACGATTTCAATCCGGTGCCGGTCACATCGATCACGTTCGTCGCACCCGTCGCCGATACCGTGCAATACGCGATGCTGTCGACCGGCCTGACGATGAATTTCGGTGTCGCGCTGGTGCCGGGAGTCGTGCTCGGAAGCCTCGTCACCGCGCTGGTGACGCGCCGTTTCCATCTCGAGGCCTACCATTCGCCGCGTCACATGCTGCGTTCGGTCACTGGCGCGGCGTTCATGGGCTCCGGCGGGGCGATGGCCTATGGATGTTCGGTTGGACAGGGCCTGACCGGTCTTTCGACGCTGGCGCTGGCGTCGTTCGTCGCCATCACCGGAATCGTCGCCGGTGCCGCGATCGGTTTGCGCGGGCCGCTTCGCGTTGAGGCGCTAACGTCCCCGCAGGATTCGGCTTCGCCTGCGCACTAGTGCCGCGCTCGTTGAGATCGGCAATGATGGAATTGCCGTCGAAGGCCCCCCCGGGGAATGCTCGCGGTGAGGTGACCGGGAGCATACTATCAACACGACAACCCCATTGAATGACCACATAAATAACGGCCGTGCACCATCTTCCGTTTATAAATTCCGCTTCGAGTCTGAGTGGAACGGATAGAACAGACAGGAGGAGGGATCATGCGCACCTTGGCATTGCCGATTGTCGTTGCATCGCTAATCATGGGAGCGCCCATCATAGCGCAAGGCTCTCCTGGAACGTCAAATCCCAAGAACCAAACGCAGCAAGACATCACGATACGCAATATTCAAGTCGTTGACATTGAAGAACTGCAACCTGACGAGCGCTCAAAGGTCGATGCATTTCTGGCGAACACAAAGCAGGAGGACCTGCAATCGCTCCGAGATTCGATCGCCACAGCGCCCGAAGTTGTCGCTGCGCTCAAGGCGAAGGGACGCGTCTCCGCGCAAGTTGTCGCCATTAATTTCGATGAGAGTGGCCTCCTGACCATATTCACGAAGAAAGCCGCCTGATCACGGTTCATCGTTCATGAATCGTGATCCCAGCGAGGAACAAGCTTTCAGTTCGAACCCGCGTGGGAGTAGTCATGAAACTAAATGCAACGCAGTTGAAGCAGACGCTGAACCAGATGGATGCACAGGTTCTTCCCGAGGATCATCCGGCGGTCGGCCAATTGATTGAGTTGTTTGGCGACCATACCTTCTTTCTCGATGAGAGTGGCCTGAAGGTTTTGGAAACGACCGAGCCAATGGAAACGGAAGCTCAAACCGGCTCGGTTGTCAGTCTTGCAAACTGGAAGGATGGAAAGTTCAGCAGCCTGAAGCCACACGATCCGGTTCCAACCGGCGACGTGATTGTCCTGATCCAGTAATGCTTCAGATGACGACAGCCGCGCGGGAGGCCACCTTTGGCTCATCCGGCGAGGGGGCGGGTAGTTCGCTGGCTCCGCGCGGCATGATCGCGAGATTGCAATAGCTCGGCATTTCAGCGTCTGACATCACACGTCCAGCTTTTTGTTTTGACGCGTTTGCTTCACGCGAACCGGTATCCATCCTCGGGTCAAGCCCGAGGACATGCTTCGCTCGAAAACGCTATAATCCGGCTCTGCTTTGTCGCGGGCGCTCCAGCGTCTCGAAATATCTCTCCAGCAGTTTTTCGCAATGCAGACGATTTTGGGCACCCGGCTGCAAGATATGGCGCATCGCCAGACCGTGAATGAAGATCAGCAACTGCTCGGAAACCACCTCGGCGTCCAGACATGACTGAAGCTCTCCGGCATCGATCGCGTCCTCTATCAGCCTGGTCCACGCGGCCTGCTGCCTTTCGAATCGCCGGTTCTGATGCTTGCGCATCTCCGAGTTGCGTGTGCTGGCTGCCGTGTAATTGACCCAGAAGTGCCAGAAGCGGTCGGTCGACGATCGAAAGATATGGCTGAAGGCGAGCACCCTGAGCTGGACCAGCGGTGAATCCGCGGAACTGTCGCATTCCTGCGGGGGCAGACAAGACGCCTGCAACGCGGCCATGAGGAGTTTGTGCTTGTTGCCGAAGTGATAGTTGATGGTGCCGGTGCTGACGTTTGCGCGATCGGCGATCTGACGCATACTGGCGCCATCGATTCCGCTTTCCGATATCACCGCATGGACGGCGTCGAGTAAATTCTTACGTCTTTGGATTCGCCCCGGCCGTTTTCTGACCGCAGCTTTCGCTCTGCTATTCATTCCGCCCGCTGCTCACTTCCCATTCCCGGCGGTATCACTATAGGTAAAACGTTTTTGCTGTACAGCCGCAAACAACCGATGTGGGATAACTGCGCCGTTTCGTAACAGGAAGCGACGAAAACCGACGATATCGCCTTGCGATATTCAATCCGGCGAATATCCGGTCTGTCTTGCGGTCCCGAATTTGAGCGTCGGTCGCTGGTGTCACGGCGCTATCGTGCTGGTCAGCGGTTCATAGCGCGTGTCACGATGCGAATCTCCGACGTCAGCGTCCGGTGAACCGGGCACTTATCGGCGATCTCCATAAGTTTCCGGCGCTGTTCCGGATCGAGCGTCCCTTCCATCGCGATCTCGCGTTCGATTCGATCGAGCATACCGGTTTTGGTTTCGCATTCGGCGCAGTCCTCGGCATGAACCTTGCTGTGCCGCAGCGTCACGGTTACGCGATCGAGCGGCAGCGCCTTCCGCTCGGCATACATTCGCATGGTCATGGAGGTGCAGGCGCCGAGCGCTGCAAGCAGGAAATCATAAGGTCCTGGTCCGGTATCGTGGCCGCCGGCGGAAGTTGGTTCGTCGGCGGTCAACCGGTGCGGGCCGACGGTCACGCTCTGCTGGAATTTGCTGCGGCGGGTTTCCCGAACGACAACGCTGCGCGAGCTTTGGTCTTCCGTGGGGCCGGTCGGCGCCGGTTCGAGGTAGCGTTGCGCCCAAGAGGCGATCACATCGGCGACGTAATCGGTGTCGCGCCTCTCGCTCAACAGATGATCGGCTCCCGCGAGCGATATGAAGCTTTTCGGATGTTTTGCAGCAACGAATATGCGGGTGGCGTTGTCGATCCCCACGGTGTCGTCGGTCGGCGAATGCAGGATCAGCAGCGCCTTCCGCAGCTCCGCGACCTGTCCCAGCAGGTTGTGCTCGGCGATATCGTCGAGAAATTCCTGCTTGATATGGAACGGGCGGCCGGCGAGGGAGACCTCGACCGTGCCCTGCGCGCGGATATCCGCGATGCGATCGGCGAACAGGTGCGTGACATGCGCCGGATCGGACGGCGCTGCGATCGTCGCCACCGCTTTCGCCTCGGGAATTTGTGCCGCGGCTGCGAGAATGGCCGCGCCACCGAGGCTGTGGCCGATCAGAAGCGCCGGCGCTTTGCGGGTTTGGCGCAGATGATTCGTCGCCAGAACGAGATCCGCGATATTGGAGGAAAACGTGCTGTTGGCGAATTCACCTTCGCTTGCACCAAGACCAGTGAAGTCGAATCGCAGAACCGCTATTCCCCGCGCCGTCAGTCCCGCGGCGATGCGTCTTGCCGCAAGCACGTCCTTGCCGCAGGTGAAGCAGTGCGCGAACAGCGCGTAGGCCACCGGTTCGCTGTCGGGAAGATCCAGCGTCGCTGCAAGCGCAGAACCGTCCGACCCGGAAAACTGGAAACGCTCGTTCGGCACGGCAGGCCTCCCTGGCTCATGCGGGCGCGGCGCACGATATCCGTGACCAGCGGGCTCAACCCTTGCCAAGCAGCAGCGGAAGCTGGCGCGGGCCACGTACGTTGCCCCCGGACCATCTTATCTCGCTCGATGGGTCGAGCCGGAAATCCGGAATGCGCTTCAGCCATTCCTCGATCGCAACCAGTATCTCCATGCGTGCGAGGTGGACGCCGACGCAGCGGTGAATGCCGACGCCGAAAGCAACGTGGCGGTTTTCCTTGCGGTCGATGATGACCTTGTCGGCGTCAGGGAAGACCGCCGGGTCGCGATTGGCGGCCGGAAAGGACAGCAGCACCATGTTGCCGGGCTTCATCGGGCAGCCGCTCACGGTGGTTTCCTTCATGACCTCGCGCCCCGATGTGGCCGGTGAAAAGGCACGCAGAAATTCCTCGATCGCCGTCGGAAGAAGTTGCGGCTCCGCGACGAGACGCGCGCGGTCCGCCGGCGTCTTCGCGAGGTGCCACAGCGAAGATCCGATCGCGCTCCATGTGGTGTCGATGCCGGCGATCAGCAGCAATCGCAGGGTCCCCTGCACATGCGCGTCCGTCAGCGGTTGTCCGTCCTCGCCCCTCGCATTTATCAATGTTGCGATTAGGTCGTCGGTCGGATGCTTCTTTCGCGCTTCGATCTGGTCTGTGAAATAGGCGACCATTTCGCGGATGGCCTGCATCACCCTCGCGTCATCATGAAGGCCGCCCTCCAGCAGTTCATGAATCCACTTGATGAAGAGATCGCCGTCCTTTTCCGGAACACCGAGCATGTTGGTAACAGCCCGGGTCGGAATATATTTCGTGTAGCGCGCCGCGGCATCGCAACCCTTCTCGTTGATGAAGCCGTCGATCAGCTCGTTGCAGAGTGCGCGCAAGTGCGGCTCCAGCTTCTTCACCGCGTCGGGCATAAATGGCGGCAGCAGGATCTGCTTGGCGTGCTTGTGCTCGGGCGGGTCCGATGAGGCGGGTGGCGCGGGCGGCGGCGGCTCCAGACGGACGTTACGCACGATCACTCGACGCGACGAAAAATGTTCGGTGTCGGAGCAAATTTCCTTCACGGCCTCATAGGTGGTCGGCAGGTAGAGACCGAGAAAGCGGTTGGTGTGAGCGACGGGACATTTTACGCGCAGTTCGTCCCAGATCGGATATGGATTTTCCGTCCAGGTCGGGTCGGTATGGTCAAAATCGTGAACCCAGTCGGTGACGGGGGCGGGGCTGGACATCGAACTCCTCCGGAGGACCGCCGCCGCTCGATCAAGCCAGGGCGGCGCGCGCAAAATAATAAAACGATCTGATTTATTCTTCGTTGATCGGGATCGCGATTTCCGGGCAATTGGCTTGTGCGAGCCGCGCCTTGTCTTCAAGCCCAGCCGGGACGGTGCCGTCGCCGATTTCGTGGGCGTTGCCCAGTTCGTCGAGTTCGAACAGTTCGGGCGCCAGCGACTTGCATTGCGCGTGACCTTGGCATTTGTCCGGATCGACGCGAATCCTGAGGGTGCCAGACATGCAGGGTCGTTCCTCTGACCTGAAATGACTGCAAGATAGCCGCTCTGCCGGTGCAGTGCCACTGCCGGCTGGGGCGATGCATCCATTTATGTGAAAAGCCATCCGGCGGCGTCGTCCGACCTGTCCGGTGAGCCGCCGCGCGAGTGGCGAGCCGGTCATGTCCGGGGGCGGCCGCTCATCTTTTGTGCATCATTGGCCGCGGTTTCTTGCGTCGCAGCAGGAAAATTGCGACTGATAGGGCCGGACTTTCAGGAGCAGCGCGATGTCTCGTCAGATGATGCCGTTACCCCGTGCGGGTCAGCCGGAGTCTGACGCCGCTGCGCTCGATGAGCGGCTGCGCGACGATATCCGGCTGCTCGGGCGCATTCTTGGCGATACCGTGCGCGATCAGGAAGGGGCCGCCGTGTTCGATCTGGTCGAACGCATCCGGCAGACCTCGATCCGCTTTCACCGCGACGAGGACAAACCGGCGCGGCGTGAACTGGAAGCCATCCTCGACGGCATGTCGACGCACGAGACCGTGCTTGTCGTCCGCGCCTTCAGCTATTTCTCACATCTCGCCAATATCGCCGAGGATCAGAACAACATTCGCCAGATGCGCAGCCAGAGCCTCGAGGGCGGGACACGGCACGAAGGCCGGCTGGCGCACACGCTCGCCTGCGCACGTGAGGCAGGGTTCAGCGGCGCCGAATTGCGGGCCTTCTTCGACAGTGCGCTGGTCAGCCCGGTGCTGACCGCCCACCCGACCGAGGTCCGCCGCAAGAGCACCATCGACCGCGAAATGCAGGTCGCTGCCCTGCTCGAACGGCGCGAGCGGATGCAACTCACTCCTGACGAATACGAGGTCAGCGAGGAACAGTTGCGGGCTGCGGTGCTGACGCTGTGGCAGACCAACCTGTTGCGACGGACCAAGCTCACGGTGCTCGACGAGGTCGCCAACGGGCTGTCGTTCTACGACTATACCTTTCTGCGCGAGGTGCCGCGGCTGCACTGCGTACTGGAAGACCGCTTGCAGGATGCCTCCGACGGCGGCGTCTCGAACGAGATGGCGTCGTTCCTGCGGATCGGAAGCTGGATCGGCGGCGACCGCGACGGCAATCCGTTCGTGACGGCGGACGTCATGCGCGGCACCCTGAAGATGCAGGCCTCGCGGGTATTGCGCTATTATCTCGATGAGCTGCACGAACTCGGCCGCGAGCTGTCGCTGGCCGCCGACCTCACGGACGTCTCGCCGGAACTGCGCGGGCTGGCCGAACGATCGGCCGACACCTCGCCGCATCGCCGTGGCGAGCCCTACCGCCTCGCGGTGTCCGGCATTTACGCGCGTCTTTCAGCCACGGCGCTGAAGCTGAAGGCGGACACGCTGCGCCCGCCATACGGCAAGGCCCCGCCCTATGCGAGCGTCGCCGAATTCAGCGCCGATCTCGATGTTCTCCACCGCTCGCTGATCCAGAATAACTCGGAGGTGATCGCGCGCGGACGGCTGCGCCATCTGCGCCGCGCTGTCGACTGTTTCGGTTTCCATCTCGCCTGTCTCGACTTGCGGCAGAATTCCGCCGTTCACGAGCGCACCATCGCCGAACTGCTCGATGCCGCCGCGCCGGGCACGTCCTATCTGGCCCTGGACGAGGAAGCGCGAATCGTCGTGCTGCTGCGAGAACTGCGCAGCGCGCGGCCGCTGACGTCGCCGTTCATCACCTACAGCGACGAGACGCTGGGCGAACTCGCTGTGTTCCATGCCGCGGGGGAAGCGCACGACATGCTCGGCCCCGGCTCGATCCCTCAATGCATCATCTCGATGAGCGAGGGGGTTTCCGACCTGCTCGAGGTCGCATTGCTGCTGAAGGAAGCCGACCTCGTCGACCCCAAAGGGCACAGCGCCATCAACATCGTGCCTTTGTTCGAGACCATCGAGGACTTGCAGGCCTGCGCCGGCATCATGGACCGGCTGCTGTCGCTTCCGGAATACCGGGCGCTGGTGGACAGTCGCGGCGGTCTGCAGGAGGTGATGCTCGGCTATTCCGACAGCAACAAGGACGGGGGCTTCGTCACGTCCGGATGGGAACTTTACAAGGCCGAGATCGGGCTCGTCGAGGTGTTCGAGCGCCACCATGTGCGGCTGCGCCTGTTTCATGGTCGCGGCGGATCGGTCGGACGCGGCGGCGGCCCGAGCTACGACGCCATCCTCGCGCAACCCGGCGGCGCCGTGAACGGCCAGATCAGGATCACCGAACAGGGCGAAATCATCTCCAGCAAATACTCCAACGCCGAGGTCGGCCGCAACAATCTAGAAATCCTTGCCGCCGCGACGCTGGAAGCGAGCCTGTTGCAGCCGCGGCAGAGCGCACCGAGCCTCGAATATCTCGATGCCATGGAGTCGCTGTCGTCACGCGCTTTCGCGGCCTACCGCAACCTCGTCTACGAGACGCCGGGCTTCGAGGACTATTTCTGGGCCTCCACCGTCATCAACGAGATCTCGACGTTGAACATCGGCAGCCGGCCGGCATCGCGCAAGAAGACGCACCGGATCGAGGACCTCCGGGCGATCCCGTGGGTGTTCAGTTGGGCGCAATGCCGCGTGATGCTGCCGGGCTGGTACGGGTTCGGCAGCGCGGTGGAATCCTGGATAGCGGATCATCCCGACAAGGGCATGGCGTTCCTGCAGGAACTGTACGGCGAGTGGCCGTTTTTCCGCATGCTGCTCTCCAACATGGATATGGTGCTTGCGAAAAGCTCGATCGCGATCGCGTCGCGCTATGCCGATCTGGTGCCCGACGTGACGCTTCGCGAGACCATCTTCGGGCGCATCCGCCGCGAGTGGCACCTCACCATTGACATGCTGCTCGCCATCATGGGGCAGGAGCGACTGCTCGCCGGCAATCCGCTGCTTGAACGTTCGATCCGTAACCGCTTCCCCTATCTCGATCCGCTCAATCACGTGCAGGTCGAATTATTGAAGGACCATCGTGCGCAGGGTGGCGACCAGCAGGTGCTGCGCGGCATCCAGCTTACCATCAACGGAATTTCCGCGGGCCTGCGCAACAGCGGCTAACGTACGATCGATTTCGTTTGCGAGTTCTGCCATGTCCGATCACCCGACCCTGGCCACGCTCGCCGCCGATCTCGAGGCGGGGCGCACCACGGCGCGCAAGCTCGTCGACGACTGCCTTGCCAAAATCGCCGATAAAGCTGGCGAGGGCGCGCGAGTGTTCATCCAGGTCGATGCGGACGGCGCCGTCGCCGCCGCCGAGGCCATGGACGGACTGCGCAAGGTCAATGCCGCGCCGTCGCCCTTCGCCGGCATTCCGGTCTCGATCAAGGACCTGTTCGACATCAAGGGACAGGTATCGCGGGCCGGTTCGCGCGCGCTCGATGATGCGCCGCCGGCAGCGAACGACGCCCCGGTCGTGGCGCGCCTGCGCCGCGCCGGGTTCGTGGTGATCGGGCGCACCAACATGACTGAATTCGCCTATTCGGGACTTGGCATCAATCCGCACTACGGCACGCCGAAAAATCGCTGGCAGCGCGACGTCGGCCATGTGCCGGGCGGATCGTCGTCGGGCGCGGCGGTGTCGATCACCGACGGCATGGCGCATGGCGCGCTCGGCACCGATACCGGCGGCTCCTGCCGGATTCCGGCGGCCTATTGCGGTATCGTCGGCTACAAGCCGACCGCCCGCCGCATTCCGCTCGACGGCGGCGTGCCGCTATCGGTCACGCTGGACAGCTACGGGCCGATTGCCCGCTCGGTCGGCTGCTGCGCCGTGATGGACGCGGTGCTGGCGGACGAGCCGATTGCGCCGGTCGCGCCGCGCCCGATCAAGGGGCTGCGGTTCGCGATGCCGACCACGGTGATGCTGGACGACCTGAGCAGCGCGGTTGCGCGGGCCTTCGAGCACGCGCTGGACCGACTGGCCGACGCCGGCGCCGTGATCGAACGCATCGCCGTTCCCGAATTCGCCGAGGTCGCAGCGCTAAATGTCGGCGGCGGATTCTCGGCGGCGGAAAGCTGGGCCTGGCACCGCGCGCTGATCGCGAAAAAGGCGGAGCTCTACGATCCCCGCGTCATCAGCCGCATTCGTCGCGGCGAAAGCCTCAGCGCCGCCGACTATGTCGATCTGCTCGCCATCCGCCGCGCGATCATCACAGGCTTCGAGCGCCGCGTCGCGCCGTACGATGCGTTGATAGCACCGACGGTGGCGATCACGCCGCCGGTAATCGCCGACCTCGCCGGCGATGCCGCCTACACGAAAGCCAACATGCTGTCGCTGCGCAACTGTGCGCTGATCAACATCCTCGACGGCTGCGCGATCTCGCTGCCCTGTCACCGCGAGGGCGAGGCGCCGGTGGGCTTGATGCTGGCCGCGGCCGGCGGGTCGGATCGCCGGATTTTCGAACTCGCGGCGGGTGTCGAGCCGATCGTTCGCACGTAAATGCCCCACTTCTACGGCCGTCATGTCAGGGCAACAACGCAAGCGCGTTTCCGCGCCGATGTCTTTGCGGCTCCGCCACATTGTTGAAGAAATCGTCGCTCAGGTTTTCGGCCGTGCTTTTGGTTCGCGTGATCCGGAACGATTGCGAGCGCCAGGGGTTTTAAGGGTTTGGGGTGGGTGTATATCTGCACAGCGGGGAGGTGCGATTGAGGCGTGTGGGTCAATACGGCATTCGGCGCATTCTTTGCGTCTTTCCCCGCTACACGTCGTCGTTCGGCACGTTTGAGCACGCCTATCCCCTGACCGCTGGCGTACAGGCTTTCATGCCGCCGCAGGGACTTCTGCTGATCGCCGCCTATCTGCCCGCCGAGTGGAAAGTCCGTTTCATCGACGAGAACATTCGCTTCGCCACGGACGAGGATTTCGAGTGGGCCGAGGCCGTGCTCGTCAGCGGCATGCACATCCAGCGCCAGCAGATGAACGATATCTGCCGCCGCGCCCACGCCTTCGATCTGTCGGTCGCGCTCGGCGGTCCGTCGGTCAGCGCCTGCCCCGACTATTATCCGTCGTTCGACTACCTTCACGTCGGCGAACTCGGTGATGCCACGGACGACCTGATCGGACGCCTGGCGCGTGATCCGTCGCGGCCCGATGGTCAGGTTGTCCTCAAAACCGCCGATCGGCTGGACATGACCAGATTCCCGATTCCGGCTTATGAACTGGCCGACATCAAGCATTACTTCCTGGGCAGCATCCAGTATTCCAGCGGCTGCCCGTATCAGTGCGAGTTCTGCGACATTCCCGGCCTCTATGGGCGCAACCCGCGTCTGAAGACGCCTGAGCAGATCACGCGCGAACTCGACAAGCTGCTGGAATGCGGGATTACCGGCTCGGTCTATTTCGTCGACGACAATTTCATCGGCAACCGCAAGGCCGCGCTGGACCTTTTGCCGCACCTGATCGAATGGCAGAAGAAGACCGGTTTCGTGCTGCGGTTCTCCTGCGAAGCGACGCTGAATATCGCCAAGCGCCCGGAGATCCTGTCGCAAATGCGCGAGGCGTTCTTCGCGACGATCTTCTGCGGCATTGAGACGCCCGATCCTGAAGCGCTGCACGCGATGAAGAAGGATCACAACATGATGGTCCCCATCATGGAAGCGATCCAGACTCTGAACGATTATGGCATGGAGGTGGTGTCCGGAATCATCCTCGGGCTCGATACCGACAAGCTTGAGACCGGACAGCATCTGCTCGACTTCATCGACCGATCGCAGATACCGCTTCTGACCATCAATCTCCTGCAGGCGCTGCCTAAGACGCCGCTTTGGGATCGTCTGAAGCTGGAGAATCGGCTGATCGAGGACGATGGCCGCGATTCCAACGTCGACTTTCGGCTGCCCTACGACCATGTCGTGGAGACCTGGCGCGAATGCATGGGCCGCGCATACGTGCCCGAGAAACTTCTGGAGCGCTACGAGTACCAGATCCGCGAAACTTATCCGAAGCGGATTCAGCCGCGGACACGCCAGCAGGCGTCGTGGCGGAATATCAAGCTCGGCCTGACCATGCTGCGCAACATCTTCTGGAAGGTCGGCGTGCGCGGCGACTACAAGCGTGTATTCTGGAAATTCGCGCTGCGCCGGCTGGCGCGCGGCGAGATCGAGTATCTTATCGGCTCGATCCTGGTTGCCCATCACCTTATTTTGTTCGCGCGTTCGGCCTCACGCGGCAAAACCAACGCCTCCTATTATTCGCTGAAGTTGCGAGAAGCCTCCGTTCCCGCCGAATAGGCGATGGCCGCGGATACCGGGACGGGCAGGAGCGGCCGCCGGTCGAACCGCTTCGGCTTGAGCGGCGCGGATCGTGGTCGCCCTTGCTTGTAGTCTATCCGGGAAACCGCTACACCTTGCGCCGAAAATTTATGCGTGCTGTCGATAGCTAAAGCGAGCGGCCCGCCGGCTTTCGGGTTCGCTCCAGGGCCTCCAGGAAATTTGCTAGACGATGGTGTTCACGACAGGGACAGCGCATGCTTGAGCGAAACCGCGATGCTGCCGACCAGGGCGCCCCGATCGGCCGGTCGCTCAGCATCGCCTTCGGACTTGAGCGGATCGGTCTGATTGCGGTGCGTGCGCCGATCCTGTCCTGCATCATTCTGCTCGCCTTGGTCATCGGTGCGGTGTTCGGAATCCACCGCATCAAGATCGACGATTCGCTCAGCCAGTTGTTCCGCTCCGACACCAAGGAGTATCATCAGTACGAGGAAGTGACCAAGCGCTTCCCGTCGAGCGAGTTCGACGTGCTGGTCGTGATTGAGGGCAAGACGCTGCTCGAACGCGACAATCTTGAAAAGCTGCGGGATATGGTCACCGACCTGCAACTGGTCGATGGCGTGCGCGGCCTGATCTCGTTGTTCTCGGCGCGTCAGGCGCCCGAACCCGGCAAGCTGCCGGCGGCGCTGTTTCCGTCCGAACTGCCGAAAGGCGCCGACTACGACAAATTCATCGAGACCGTGAAATCCAACGAGATCATTCGCGGCAAGCTGCTGTCCGACGACGGCACGCTGGCGCTGGTCGTGCTGTCGCTGCAGCCGTCGATCGTCGAAAGCAGCGGGTTGAGCACCACCGTCGGGCAGATCCGCAAGGTTATGAACGACGATCTCGCCTCCACCGGCCTCACCAAAGAGCTTTCCGGTGTGCCGGTGATGCAGCTTGAAATTCGCAACGCGGTGGAGCGCGACGGCATCATCTACAACGTCGCCGGCATTCTGGCCGGCTGTCTGATCGCGATCGTGTTTTTCCGCAAGGTCTCCTTCATGGTTGCCGCGGCGTTCCCGCCGTTGCTTGCGATCCTGCTGGCGTTGGGCGTGCTGGGCTGGGCCGGTTTCAGCCTCAACATGTTCCTCAACGTGATGACGCCGCTCATCATGGTCATCAGTTTCTCCGATTCGATGCAGTTGACGTTCGCGGCGCGCGACCGCCTGATCGCGGGCGAGGACAAGTATTCCGCGTTCCGCAATGCCGTTCTGGTGGTCGGCCCAGCCTGCGTGCTGACCCATGCGACCGCGGGAATCTCGTTCATCGCGCTGCAGTTCTCGAATTCAGACCTGATCCGCAGCTTTGGCGAGGCGGGCCTGCTGGCGACCGTCATCGCGCTGCTCGCGGTGCTGTTGCTGGTGCCGGTGTTCGGGGTTCTGCTGGTGCGCAACGAACAGCGTTTCGCGGAGAAATTCAAAACGTCGGATTGGGGCGTGCAGGTGCTGCGCCGCTTCTGCGCCTGGATCGCGGTGCGGATGGTGGGGCATCCCGGCTTCTTCAGCCTGCTTGCCCTGGTGGTGGTTGGCGGCCTGGCGGTGGTCTACGCTAACCTCGAGCCGCGTTACCGGCTCGCGGATCAGGTGCCGGACAAGCAGCAGGCGGTGGCGGCCAGCAGCCGTCTCGATGCAAAACTCACCGGCGCCAACCCGATCGATGTCCTGATCGAATTCCCCAAGGGTGAGACGCTGTATTCGCCGCAGACGCTTGCCACCATCGCCGAGGTCCACAAGCTGGTCGAGGAGCAGGCCGGCGTCGGCAACGTCTGGTCGCTCGAAACACTGCGGCGGTGGCTCGCCGAAAAGGCCGGCAGCAACGACGTTGCGACGCTCAAGGAATATGTCAGCGTCCTCCCCGAGCATCTGGTGCGCCGCTTTATTTCGAAGGACCAGACGGCGGTCGTGGTGTCGGGCCGCGTGCCCGATCGCGACTCGAGTCAGATTCTGCCGATAGTGGAGAAACTCGACCACGCCATGGACGCGGTCCGGCACGCTCACCCCGGTTATGAAATCGCCGTCACCGGCCTGTCGGCCATCGCCGCGCGCAACAGCGCCAGCATGATCGAGAAGCTCAACCACGGTCTCACGATCGAGTTTGCGCTGGTCGCGGTGTTCATGGGGCTGGCATTCCGCTCGGTCGTTGTGATGTTTGCCTGCATCCTGCCCGGGATTTTCCCTGTCGTGCTGTCCGGCACGGTATTGTGGGCGCTCGGGGAGGGGCTGCAGTTCGCGAGCGTGGTCGCGCTCACGGTCTCGTTCGGCCTCGGGCTCAGTGCGACCATCCACTTCCTCAATCGCCTGCGGTCCGAGAGCAAGCCGGGCGTCAGCGCAGCCGAGGCGGTCGAGCGCGCGACCGTGCTGATGGGGCCGGCGCTGATCCTGACCACCGTGGTGCTGGCGTGCGGCCTGGTGGTGACGGTGTTCTCGGATCTGCCGTCGCTGCGCCTGTTCGGCTGGCTCAGCGCCTTTGCCATGATCGCCGCCCTGGCCGCGGATTTCCTGATCCTGCGCCCGACGGCGATGTGGCTGATTACCTTTGCGGAGCGGTTGCGCCGCGGCGGCCAGACGAAGGCGCTGAAATAGGGATTGCGCCCGCGGTGGATGCCGCGGCACCGGGGCGGATAATCCGGTTGACCTTGTCAGGACGTAAACGCACGAAGCCGGCACGATGATTCAAAGCGAGTTATACGTCATTGCGAACCAACGGGTCGGCGCAAAGCGCCGGCCGATGACAGGTTCTACGAAGCAATCCAGTTCTTTCGGGCTTTCTGGATTGCTTCGTCGCTTCGCTCCTCGCAATGACGGCAACCTGATTCCGTCTAAAAAGCCCACAGCTAGCTACGCACCATGGTGATGGAAACGTTCCTGATTTGGCCTTTCGAGGTGATCCAGACCGATTGCCTGTTGCCATGGACGCGCAGCGTCAGGTTGGCGGCAAAGCCCGCAGCATCCACGAACACGTCGATCTCGCCGCCGCCGGCGCGGCCGCGCACGGAACCGAAGAGATTGCGGGTAGATTCGCTCCAGTTCCCGGTAATTTCGGTGCCGTCGCTGACCACGTCGCTGGAGAGATCGAACTTGTAGCTGTCGCTGGCGCAACGCAGGTTCTGTTTCAAGGCTCTGCCCGTGCGATCCACGTGGTAGGATGCCCTGCAACGAATATTCTCTGTCGATCCATCGGACAGCGAGACCGTGCCTTTGCCCGACCAGTTTCCCGCAAAGCCCGCAAACGGAGGAGACTGGGCGAAGCTTGCGGATATGGATAATGCAAGGCACGCGACAAGGCTGGCTGCAATCGTCGACTTCCGAACCAGCCCGGAGGCAAACAGTTTCATATCCGATTTTCCATTAAAAATGATGCTTAGGTAATGACTCGCGCGCTGCATCAAGTTCTTAGTTGTTGTCGCGGCGCGCGAGGTTCAATCCCGATAGTATAATCGATGTCCTCTCGGGTATCTGCATCGAAGTGGCCGGGCGCGGCCGATATGAACCGATATGGATTGTCACAAAACCGGACTGACGCGCACTTGACAGGATAGACGCCACGGCGGATTTGCCCGGCAAATATCCGCACCGCTCGCTTGTACTTTAGTCGATATATTTCAGTACGTTAGATATTAGTGATTGAAAATCTGTGGAAACAAGCTGCGATGACGTGTCCGCCGTCGCAAATTTAGCCGCATTTCACGGTGCTTTTGGCATCCGCGGATATGCTCGTAGGAAAGGCCACGTCGATTCGCGACCGGTGTGTACCGCAGCAGATGGAGCGGCCGCGTGTGGTCTGTCCGCTCTTGCGATCTCTTCCGGTATGGGTATCGATACGGTCTCGCGAGATCATCGCTCCCGACCGTTTTGAAAGACCAGTCATATGCCCGGGCTTGTGCGGGTTCGAACTCTCTGCCGTGCAATTATAAGGAATACTATGTCTAAAATTTTTCTATCGTTCGCTCTGCTTTTGACATTTGGTTTGACCACAATGACGGCGCAGGCCCAGGGCCAATCGCACGGCGGGACTGACGCGGAACAGCGCGCCTGCGCACGGGACGTCAGCCGTTTCTGCCGCAAGGTGATCGATCAGGGCGATTTCACCATCCTGGCGTGTCTGCAGCAGCACCGTCCGAAACTGACGAAGGCGTGCCACCAGGTCCTGCTGAGCCACGGCCAATAAAGCGCTCCGGAAACAAACAAATCCAGTTGTCCGATTGCCCGCCGGTTTCGTCGCCGCGGCAGATCGGCACGGCTAAAAGGCGAAAGATAGCATTGGTTTAGCTTGCGGTTTCCCCTATATGGGGTGCGCGTGCGATCCTGCCTGCCGGTATTTCGGAACTGGCGGGACCCAATTTGCAATCCAGAGCAACATAGCCTGTCCTGATGCCTACCGCGACCCAACTGCGATCCGGAAAGACCCACCGCGACGAGAATTTTCCGGTCGCGTCGTGGATCATTCATCCGCGTCACCGCGCGTTGATTCTCGCGTTCTACAATTTCGTTCGGACCGCGGACGACATCGCCGATCACGCCGAACTCGGCGAAAAGGACAAGCTCGCCTGGCTCGATCTGTTCGAGGATGAACTCCTGGGGCAGGGGAATAGTCAGCCGGAAGCGGTCAACCTCCGAAATGCGCTGGCGCAACGGTCGATGCCGCCGCGCCACGCCATCGACGTGCTGAAGGCGTTCCGGATGGACGTCACCAAGCTGCGCTACGAGACCTGGGACGACGTGATCGACTATTGCCGTTATTCGGCGATGCCGGTCGGACGTTTCATGCTCGACGTGCATGGCGAGAGCACGTCGACCTGGGCCGCATCCGACGCGCTTTGCGCCGGCCTGCAGATCAACAATCATCTTCAGGATTGCGCCAAGGACTACAGCAACCTCAACCGCGTTTATCTGCCGCGCGACGCGCTGGCCGCATCCGGTGCCTCGGTCGAGATGCTCGGCGGCGATAGGGCAACGCCTGCGCTTCTGCAATGCCTGCACGCCCTTGCCGGGCGAACCGAAGCGTTGCTCAACGAGGGACGACCGCTCGCGGCACAGATCAGGGACATCCGGCTCGGGCTCGAAGTCGCCGTGATCCGGATGTTCGCCGACAGGATCGTCGCGCTGCTGAAGGTGCGCGATCCCCTGAGCGAGACGGTTCACCTCAAGCCGGTGCAACTGCTCGGCTACAGCGTCGGCGGTATCACTGCGGAAATGCTTCGCCGCTCGGTGCGGCGGCGGCCGGTGTCGAACCCGGCGGCCGGCGCATGACGATCGAGACGACAGCCGACGCGAGTTCCGGAGCGACCGCGTCCAGCAGCTCGTTCTACGCGGCGATGCGCATCCTGCCGCGCGCGCAGCGCGAGGCGATGTTCCAGATCTACACGTTTTGCCGCTATGTCGACGACATTGCCGATTCCGATAGTCCGCGGCCGGAACGGCGGGCCGCGCTCCAGCAATGGCGTGACGACATTGACGCGCTCTATCAGGGGCACGCGCCGGAGCGGTTGCGCGATTACGACGCCTCCGTGAGCGCCTTTGGTCTGCGCCGCGAGGATTTTCTTGCCATTATCGACGGCATGGAAATGGACGTGCTGGCGGATATCCGCGCGCCTGACGATGCCACGCTCGATCTGTATTGCGATCGCGTCGCCAGCGCCGTCGGACGGCTGTCGGTCCGGGTGTTCGGATTGCCCGAGCAGGATGGCATCCTGCTCGCGCATCATCTCGGTCGAGCGCTGCAGTTGACCAATATCCTGCGCGATCTCGATGAGGATGCGGCGCTCGGACGGCTGTATCTGCCGCGCGAGGGCCTGCTCCGCGCCGGCATCAGCAGTGCCGATCCGGCCGCCGTGATTTCGAACCCGGCGCTGCCGCAGGTCTGTGCGCCGCTGGTGGAGCGGGCGCGGGCGCATTTCGTCGAATCGGACGAGATCATGAATCGCAACCCGCGCCGTGCCGTGCGCGCACCCCGCATCATGTCGAGATATTATCACGCCATTCTGGATATGCTGGAGCATCGCGGTTTTCATCTGCCGCGCTCGCCCGTTCACCTCAGCCAGGCGGCGAAGATTGCCATCGTCCTCCGGTACGCGTTGATCTGATGCAAACAACCGTTCATATCGTCGGCGCCGGCATTTCCGGTCTTTCCGCGGGCGTGCGTCTGGCCGACGCCGGTTATCTGGTTCGCGTGCACGAGGCGGCGCAACAGGTCGGCGGGCGTTGCCGCTCCTATTTCGACGGCGCGACCAATCTGACGATCGATAACGGCAACCATCTGGTGCTGTCCGGCAACCATAGCCTGCTGGCCTATGCGCGCAGGATCGGCACCGAGGCCGGTTTGCAGGGGCCGCCAAAGGCCGAATTCCAGTTTATCGATCTTGCCGTCAATAAACGCTGGAAGCTGCAGATCAACGACGGGCGCGTTCCGTTCTGGGTGTTCGACCGCAACCGCCGGGTGCCCGACACTTCGCCTGCCGATTATTTCGCGCTCGCGCCGCTGGCCTGGGCCAAGACCCGCACACGGGTTGGCGACGCTATCAAGTGCGAGGGCGTGCTTTACAAGCGGCTGGTGCTGCCGCTCCTGCTCGCAGCGCTCAACATCGAGCCGCCCGACGGATCGGCCGGTCTTGCCGGCGCGATCATTCGCGAAACGCTGCTGGCGGGCGGTCAGGCGTGCCGCCCGCTGATCGCGCGCGACGGGCTGAGCCCGGTGCTGATCGAGCCGGCGATCGACTACATTCGCGCCAGGGGCGGCAGCGTCGATGTCGGCCACGAAGTGCGGCAGCTCACCATGGCGAATGGCAGGGTCACGGCGCTCGCGCTCGGCGATCAGACCATCGCGCTCGGCCCGGACGATGCCGTCGTGATGGCGGTGCCGCCGCGGCCCGCGGCCGCGCTGCTGCCCGGCCTGACCGTGCCGACGAAATTCCGCGCCATCGTCAACGCGCACTTCCGCTTCGTTCCCCCGCCACATCAGCCGCCGATGATGGGGGTCGTGAACGGCCTGATCGAATGGCTGTTCGCGTTTCCGGACCGTTTCTCCATCACCATCAGCGGCGGCGACCGACTGGTGGACATCCCGCGCGAGGAATTGGCGCGGGCGATCTGGAAAGACATCTGCGCGGTCGCAGGCATCGAGGCCGAGATGCCGGCCTGGCAGATCGTGCGCGAGCGCCGCGCCACATTCGAGGCCTCGCCCGAGCAGAACGCCCTGCGTCCGGGTGCGCTGACGGAGTGGAAAAACCTGTTTCTCGCCGGCGACTGGACTGATACGGGGTTGCCGGCAACCATCGAGGGGTCGGTCCGCTCCGGAAACCGGGCTGCCGATCACGTTCTGAAAACCCTGAATCCGATATAGCCGCCGCCATGAGCTCCGTGAACGCCACAGCCGCGCCGATCGACGATACCGCTCTCGGGGGCAGCATCGGCGCCGCGACGCGCGGGCTTCTGGACATCAAGCAGCCGGACGGTCATTTCGTGTTCGAGCTGGAGGCCGACGCGACCATCCCGTCCGAATACGTCCTGTTGCGGCACTATCTCGGCGAGCCGGTCGATGCGGCGCTGGAAGCCAAGATCGCGGTCTACCTCCGCCGCATCCAGGGCGCACATGGCGGCTGGCCGCTGGTGCATGACGGTCCGTTCGACATGAGCGCCAGCGTGAAAGCCTATTTCGCGCTGAAGATGATCGGCGATTCCATCGACGCGCCGCATATGGTGCGCGCGCGCGAGGCCATCCTCTCCCGCGGCGGTGCGGCCAACGTCAACGTCTTCACGCGCTTCCTGCTCTCGCTCTTTGAAGTGCTGACTTGGCGCAGCGCCCCCGTGCTGCCGATCGAGATCATGCTGCTGCCGATGTGGTCGCCGTTCCATATCAACAAGATTTCTTACTGGGCGCGCACCACCATGGTGCCGCTGATGGTGCTGGCGGCGCTGAAGCCGCGCGCGCGCAATCCGCGCGGCATCGGCATTCGCGAACTGTTTCTTCAGGATCCGGCCACGGTCGGCACACCGACGAGGGCTCCGCATCAAAGCCCGGCCTGGTTTGCGCTGTTCAACGGCCTCGACAGGATATTGCGGACCATCGAGCCGCTGTTTCCCAAACGGTTGCGGGCACGCGCGATAAAAAAGGCGATCGCGTTCGTCGAGGAGCGCCTCAACGGCGAGGACGGTCTCGGCGCGATCTTTCCGCCGATGGTCAATACGGTGATGATGTATGACGCGCTGGGGTTTCCGCCGGAGCACCCGCCGCGCGCGGTGGCGCGGCGCGGAATCGACAATCTTCTGGTGATCGGCGAGGATGAGGCCTACTGCCAGCCCTGCGTGTCGCCGATCTGGGATACCGCGCTGACCTGTCACGCGCTGCTCGAAGCCGGCGGACCCGAGGCGCTGAGCGGCGCGGAGAAGGGCCTCGACTGGCTGCTCCCGAAGCAGGAACTCGTCCTCAAGGGCGACTGGGCCGTGAAACGTCCGGACGTGCGGCCCGGCGGCTGGGCGTTCCAGTACGTCAACGCCCACTATCCCGATCTCGATGATACCGCTGTCGTGGTCATGGCGATGGACCGGGCGCGCCGCAACGATCGCAGCGAGAAATTCAACGAGGCGATCGCGCGCGGCCGCGAGTGGATCGAGGGCATGCAGAGCCGGGACGGCGGCTTTGCGGCGTTCGATGCCGACAATCTTGAATACTATCTCAACAACATCCCATTCTCCGACCACGCGGCGCTGCTCGATCCTCCGACCGAGGATGTCACGGCGCGATGCGTCTCGATGCTGGCGCAGCTTGGCGAAACCGTTCGCAGCAGCCCATCCATGGCGGCCGGGGTCGACTATCTGCGCCGGACCCAGCTCAAGGAGGGGTCGTGGTACGGCCGCTGGGGCCTCAACTACGTCTACGGCACCTGGTCGGTGCTTTGTGCGCTCAACGCCGCCGGGGTCGATCACCAGGATCCGGCGATGCGCAAGGCGGTGGACTGGCTGGTGTCGATCCAGAACGCCGATGGCGGCTGGGGCGAGGATGCCGTCAGCTACCGGCTCGACTACAAGGGGTTCGAGGGGGCGCCGACCACGGCCTCGCAAACGGCCTGGGCCTTGCTTGGCTTGATGGCCGCGGGCGAGGTCGAAAATCCGGCGGTGGCCCGGGGGATGAAGTACCTAATAGACACACAGACCAAAAAAGGGCTGTGGGACGAGCAACGCTACACCGCCACAGGGTTTCCACGGGTGTTTTACCTGCGATATCATGGCTACTCTAGATTCTTCCCGCTCTGGGCACTGGCGCGGTACCGGAATTTGAGAAGCACCAACAGCATGGTGGTAGGGGTCGGGATGTGAATTTGGGCGCGGCGGTTGACGTGTCCGTGGGTGATTCCTTTGACCCGCGGCCGGTATTGATTGTGACCGGTCTGGTTCAGGAAGCCCGCATCGCCGCGGGTCCTGGCATGACCGTCATTTGCAGCAGCAGCAGTCCCCGGCAATTGCGCACGCTTCTGGCGGGCTTCGACCCGTTCACGGTACGGGGCGTGATCAGCTTCGGGGTCGCCGGCGGGCTCGATCCATCCCTGAGGTCAGGAGACGTCGTGGTCGCCACGGAAGTCGTGGACGGCGAGTCGCGATGGCAGGCAGGCCTCGCGCTCAGCGAGGAACTGATCGACGGCACCGGCCTCGGCGATCGGAAGGTGGTCCGCGCCGGGCTTGCCGGTGTCGAGCAGGTCGTGGTGGGGCAGGCCGGCAAGGCGGTACTCCATGCCGTGACCGGCGCCTCTGCCGTCGATATGGAAAGCCACATCGCGGCCGCCTATGCCACGAAAGCGAGTCTTCCTTTCGCCGCCTTGCGCGTGATCAGCGATCCCGCGACGCGAGCGCTGCCGGCGATTGCCCGCAGCGCCATCAAGCCGAACGGCAACATCGACCTGAAGAAGGTGCTCGGCGGCCTTGCGCGAAATCCGCTGACCCTGCGCGCGCTGGTGTCCACCGGAATCGATTTCAATCGGGCGCTTCGCTCCTTGCGCGGCTGCCGAGGCTTTCTGCTGGGCGGCGAGAGTTTGCTGGGCAGCGAGAGTTTGCTGGGCGGCGAGAGCCTGATCGCGGCGGATATCTAGAGCCATTGATACTTAAACGGAATCAGATTGCCGTCATTGCGAGGCGCCTCGCGCCGAAGCAATCCAGAAAGTCTCGAAGAAAGAACTGGATTGCTTCGCTCCGCGCGCAATGACGCTTGAATGAATGCGTTTCTGTCAAAACCTGAAATGCTCCGAACGCCGTCGCGCCGATCCCGCACCTCGCATTTTAGAGCGAAGCATGTCCACGGGCTTGACCCGAGGATGGGCACCGGTTCGCGTGAGAAACGCGTCAAATCAAAATTATAGAGCCTCGCTTCTGATTCCATCGTAAGCGACAAAGGCTCTAGCTAGATTCGGAAAGCAGTATCGGCGCCGGAGAGATGATCTTCGGCGCCGATGTCGTTTAGACGTGCAAGCGATCGTGCTCAGGCTGCGGTGGAAGCCTTTTGCTCTTTTGCCGCTTGTTTGGCGGCGGCGGCCGCGGCCTCGTCCTTGCGGATCTCCGTCAGCGTTTTCTCAACCTGCTGGGCGAAAATGTACTGCGCCGGGCGTTGCTTGGTGAGGTCGATCTCGGGCGCCATCGGACCGGTGGTGCGGACGCCGCGCAGCGCCACCCACATCGTCTTGAGCGGATTGTTCAGAGCCGCAGTGGCGGCGGTCGGTTCGTAACCGCAATGCGCCATGCAGTTGGCGCACTTTTCGTACTTGCCGGTGCCGTAGCTGTCCCAGTCGGTGGTTTCCATCAATTCCTTGAAGGTCTTGGTGTAGCCCTCGCCGAGCAGGTAGCAGGGTTTCTGCCAGCCGAAGATGTTGCGCGCCGGCATTCCCCACGGCGTGCAATGATACTCCTGATTGCCGGCCAGGAAATCGAGAAACAGGCCGGAGTGCATGAAGTTCCACTTCTTGCCCTTGCCGAGCGCGAAGACGTCGCGGAACAGCTTCTTGGTCTTGGTTCGGTTCAGGAAGTGCTCCTGATCGGGAGCGCGCTCATAGGCGTAGCCAGGCGACATCGAGACACCGACACCAAGCTCGGTCGTGAAGTCGAGGAACTTTGCGATTTCCTCGGCCGGATAGTTGTCGAAGATCGTGGCGTTGACGTTGACGGTGAAGCCGCGCGCCTTCGCCGCCTTGATCGCGGAGACGGCGCGGTCGAACACGCCATCCTGGCATACGGACTCGTCGTGGTGCTCCTTCAGGCCATCGAGATGGACCGAAAAGAACAGGTACGGGGAGGGCTCGAACAGATCGAGCTTCTTTTCCAAAAGCATCGCGTTGGTGCAGAGCGAGACGAACTTCTTGCGCGCGACGAGGCCACGCACGATCTCGCCGATCTCCTTGTGGATCAGCGGCTCGCCGCCGGGAATGGCAACCATCGGCGCGCCGCACTCCTCGGCCGCGTCCCAGCATTCCTGAGCAGTCATGCGACGGTTGAGGATCGCATCGGGATAGTCGATCTTGCCGCACCCGGCGCAGGCGAGATTGCAGCGAAACAGCGGCTCGAGCATCAGCACAAGCGGATAGCGCTTGCGGCCCAGCATCTTCTGCTTGATCAGATATCCGCCGATCTTCAGTTCTTTAAAAAACGGTATTGCCATTGCAAGTCTTCTCTCTGGTGTTACCAGCCGTGGAAATCGAAAGGGGGTCAGGCTGTGGTCAGTTCAGACGGAAGGCGGAATTCGATGTTTTCTTCCCGTCCCGGCAGCACCGAGACAGCAACCGGACCGATGCGCCTCAGGGCCTCGATGACATCGTCGACAAGCACCTCCGGCGCCGATGCGCCGGCCGTGATGCCCACGGTTTTCGCATCTTTCAGCCACTCCGCGTTGAGTTCACTCCCATCCGCGATGAGATAACTTGCAACGCCGACTTCGGTGCCGATTTCGCGCAGTCGGTTCGAGTTTGAACTGTTGGTTGCTCCGACTACGAGAATGACATCCACCAGCTTGCTGAGATCTCTTACCGCAGATTGCCGGTTTTGTGTTGCATAGCAGATATCCCGTGTATCAGGGCCCTGGATATCGGTGAAACGCTGCTGGAGCGCGAGAATGATGTCCTTGGTGTCGTCGACGCTGAGTGTCGTCTGAGTGATATAGGCGACCGGGGTGTCGGCGTGCAGCGTCAGGGCCGCGACGTCGTCGACGTCCTGGACCAGCAGAACGGGACCCGGAACCTGTCCCATGGTTCCTTCAACCTCGGGATGGCCGGCGTGGCCGATCAGGACCAGGGCCCGTCCCTTGGACATGTAGCGTTTGCCCTGATTGTGAACCTTTGTCACCAGCGGGCAGGTGGCGTTGAGCACGGGCAAGCCGCGTGCGGCAGCCTCTTCTTCCACGCTCCGCGCAACGCCATGGGCGCTGAACACGGTGACGGCTTTTGTCGGAACCTCGGACAGATTCTCGACGAAGATCGCGCCCTTGTTCTTCAGGCTTTCGACGACGTACTTGTTGTGAACGATCTCGTGGCGGACGTACACCGGGGGGCCGTACTTCTCCAGCGCGCGCTCGACGGTCTCGATCGCGCGGACGACGCCCGCGCAAAATCCGCGCGGCTGCGCCAGGAGAACTTCGATCGGGCGAGCGTCAGTCAATTTGCACCTTACGCATTATACTTTAACTCCATACAGGTCGGAACGTTTCTTCTTAAAATCACACGTGTCTTCAGGAAAAGTCACAGACGCTTAATCTATGGGTCGCGATCCCGGGATTTCAACGCTATGACATACACGGCCCTCTGCGTCAGAACAAAATGTCCCAATGCCGCAGACCTTTCGGCCGCTACGATTGATGAACGAAGGACATTCGATGGTATCAAGATACAGTGACTGGTATCATGATACGGAATCGGCCGAAGCAGATGGCCTCACCTGTTCGTCACTTTGTCATCCGCAAAGCTATCTATATCAAGTCGGTTCAAATCGTCCGGCAATCACCCCGAATCAAGACAACGACGCGTTTTATGCCACTTTGTCGCGCCCTGAAGACAACGGGATAAAAAACCCCAAGCAACTATTAGGGTTTATGTGGAGTTTTGAATCTGACATTCGCTTGCCAGATTTGCCGTAAAGTGGGTATCGAATGTCAAATTCACTCAACTAGATCAGACAGAAGAACCGGACCGGGATTCCACGCCTTTTGCGTATTGCGGTAGCAGAAAGAAAGAATGTGCTGACAGGTATTGTTGTTTCAATCGTTAAGATTTGCACACGATTTGCTTTGGTTACTGCGTTGGTTGCGATTGTGCTGGCGTCCGGGGCGGTCTTTTATACGGCGAGAAACTTCCAAATCAACACTGATATCAATAAGTTGATATCGCCCGATCTGGATTGGCGGCAGCGCGACATTGCTTTCGAGAAGGCGTTCGACCAGGAAAGGCTGATCCTTGCGGTCGTGGAGGCCCCGACGCCGGAGTTTGCCAGCACCGCAGGCGCCATGCTGGCAGCGAAGCTCGCCAGCGACCACGACCATTTCGAAGCTGTTCAGCTACTCGGCGGCGGGCCGTTTTTTGAGCGCAATGGCCTGCTTTTCCTGCCGACCGCCGAGGTCAAGCAGGTCACCGGTCAATTCGGAGAGGCCGCGCCGCTGGTTGAGATCATGGCCGGCGACCCGAGTTTGCGCGGGCTGACCGGTGCGCTCGAAACGGCGCTGGCGGGCTTGAAGCGGGGGCAGTTCTCGCTGGACAGCACGGCGCGGCCGTTCTCGCTGATCGCCCAAAGCCTCGAGGACGTCCTGACCAGGGGGAGCGGCACCTTTTCCTGGCGTCAGCTCGCAAGCGACAAGCCGCTGACCGCTTCCGACCGCCGCTCGCTGATCCAGGTCAAGCCGTACCTCGATTTCAACGCACTCGAGCCCGGCAAGGATGCCACCGATGCGATCCGGCAAGCCGCCATCGATCTGGATCTTGCCGGCAAGTTCGACGCGCGCGTCCGGCTGACCGGGCCGGTTCCAATCGCCAATGAAGAGTTCGCCACGGTGCAGGAGGGCGCCGTCGCCAACGGCATCGGCACAGTGCTGGTCGTGCTGGTAATTCTCTGGCTGGCCCTGCGCTCGCCTAAAATCATCTTCGCGGTGTTCGCAACGCTGTTCGTCGGGCTCGCGATCACGACGGCGCTTGGCCTCGTGATGGTGACATCGTTCAATCTGCTGTCGATTGCGTTCGCCGTCTTGTTTGTCGGACTGGGCGTCGACTTCGGCATTCAGTACAGCGTTCGCTATCGCTCCGAACGCTTCAAGACCAACGATCTGGAAGCGGCTCTTCTTATAGCGGCGAAGCGTTCGGCGGTCCCGCTGTCGCTGGCGGCGATGGCGACTTCGGCGGGCTTCCTGTCGTTCCTGCCGACGGATTACAAGGGTGTTTCGGAACTCGGAAAGATCGCCGGCGCCGGTATGCTGATTGCCTTTCTTGCCAGCATCACCGTTCTTCCGGCGTTGCTGCGTCTTCTGAACCCGCCCGGTGAGGAAGAACCGGTCGGCTACGCGTTTCTGGCGCCGCTCGACCATTTTCTCGAAAAGCATCGCGTGGCGATCGTGGTCAGCACGCTTGCGGTCGTGATTCTCGGATCGCCCGCGCTCTACTTCCTGCGATTCGATTTCAATCCGATCCATCTGAGGAGCACGAAAGTCGAATCGATCGCGACGTATCTGGATTTGCGGAAAGATCCGGAGACCGGCGCGAACGCCATCAATGTGATGGTCAAGTCCGAGCAGGACGCGAAGCGGGTCGAGGCCCGGCTCGCCAAGGTGCCTGAAGTTGCAAGCACCAGGTCGCTCGACAGCTTTGTCCCCGCCGACCAGCCGGAGAAGCTCAAGCTGATCGCGCAGGGTGCCAAGGTTCTCGGCCCTGCGCTCAATCCGGATTCGATCGATCCGCTACCGTCCGACGAGGAGAATGTCGGTGCGCTGAAGGAGGCCGCCGCCAGTCTGCGGAAGGCCGCCGCCGACAATCAGGGGCCGGGCGCTGCGGCCGCAAAGCGGCTGGCCGACGATCTTGCCCGGTTGGCCGATTCGAACCAGGCTAGGCGCGAGAAAGCTCAGGCCGTGTTCGTCGAACCGCTCAAGATCATGTTCGAGCAGCTTCGCAATTTATTAAAGGCCGAACCTGTCAGCCTGAAATCCCTGCCGCCGGATTTCGTGAAGCTCTGGAAGAGCGACGGCGTCACGCGCGTCGAAGCGTTGCCGCGCGGCGATCCGGATCACAATGAGACGCTGCGAAAGTTTGCCGGCGCCGTGCTTGCCGCCGAGCCCAACGCGATCGGCGGGCCGGTATCGATTCTCAAATCCGGCGACACCATCGTGAGGGCCTTTATCGAGGCGGGTCTGTGGGCCCTGATCTCGATCGCCATCCTGCTATGGCTGGCGCTGCGGCGGGTAACCGACGTGCTGCTGACGCTGGTGCCGCTGCTGGTCGCCGGGGCTGTGACGCTGGAAATTTGTGTGGTGATCGGACTTCCGCTCAACTTCGCCAACATCGTCGCGCTGCCGTTGCTGCTCGGCGTCGGCGTGGCGTTCAAGATTTATTATGTCACGGCGTGGCGATCCGGCAGAACGAATCTGCTGCAATCGAGCCTGACGCGGGCGATCTTCTTCAGCGCGCTGACCACCGCGACCGCGTTCGGCAGCCTGTGGCTGTCGAGCCATCCGGGCACGGCGAGCATGGGCAAGTTGCTGGCGCTGTCGCTCGTCACCACCCTTGCTGCGGTGCTGCTATTTCAGCCCGCCCTCATGGGCCGCCCCCGCGATGTCGGGAAGTAGGCAGATATCGCCAACGGGATCAGCCGGGGGGGCGGCGGCGGTAGCTGTTCTCTGACCGGTGGTCTTGTGCGAGGTCTTGGTCCTAGCCATGCCCGCTTTCGGCGCGCCTTTGGCGGCGCTATGGGCAGGACTATGGGCTGGACTGTTGGCGGAGCCACCGGCGAGGTCGTTGGATGGGCTGCTTGGAATCGGGCCGGCGACACGGGTCCAGGTCTCGCCGCCGCAGAGGAAGCCGAGTACGCAGCCCTGGATCTCAAGCTTATCGGGCGATTCCAGCTTGATCGAGGACTCGTAAGTCTTGCCGTTCTTGGCGTTATAGACGTGGCCTTCCCAATCCTCCTTCTCGGCATTCATCTTCATGTCGAGGAGAACCGGCATACCCAGCGTCGGTCTGGTCCTTTGCGAGGCATCGGGATTGTTCCGGTCGACGCCGCCGGCAATTTTCTCCCAGGCAATGACGCCCCACATCGCGCCGTTGCATTCGGCGACCCGGATGTTGGCGACGCCGTCGGCCACGCGCCAGTCGCCGGTCGGATCACCCGCACCGGCCGGCTCGAAACCGGCCGTCACCAGAGCCGCTGCAACAAGGGAGGTCGTCGCAAGAATTCTGCAATAATTTAGTCTGCGCATGGTATGTCGTGGGCGCTGCAACATATTTTCAAACCTGTGCTTAAGTGAAGGGCTGGGAATCGCCACCGAAGTCAATTTGCCGTAGTCATGCTTTTCAGTTGACGAACCGGCCATCAACCGAACTATGTAGCGGATGCTATATCCAAATCTAGACGTTTCCGAGGTGTTTGTGGAACGGCAGGCGCAGCGTAGTGCCATGCATGTCCGCCACCTCAATGAACAGCTTGTCAGGGTTCTGAAGACCATCGGCTACGACGTCGGTTTCCAGAGCGGTCACGGTCAATATCTGGTCGATCGCGAGGGCGCCCGTTACCTCGATCTACTCAGCGGATTTGGCGTTTTTGCGATTGGCCGGAATCATCCCGTGCTGCGGGATGCCCTGAAAAGCGTCCTCGACAGTGACCTGCCCAATCTCGTGCAGATGGATGTCTCGACCCTGGCCGGCGTTCTGGCCGAGCGGCTGCTCGCTCATGTTCCCTACCTCGATAAGGTTTTTTTTGCGAATTCCGGCGCGGAAAGCGTCGAGGCCGCGATCAAGTTCGCACGCGTCGCCACGGGACGAACCGGCATTGTTTACTGCGGTCACGCCTATCACGGGCTGACCTACGGCGCGCTGTCCCTGACCGACGACAAGAATTTCCGCGGCGGCTTCGATCCCCTGCTGCCGGACTGTACCGTCGTTCCCTTCAACGACCTCGCGGCGCTGGAGCAGGCGCTATCGTCGCGGCAGGTCGCAGCCTTCATCGTCGAGCCGATCCAGGGCAAGGGCGTCAACCTGCCGAGCGATGAATTCCTGCCGGGAGCGGCCGCGCTGTGCCGGAAATACGGCACGCTGTTCGTGGCGGATGAAGTTCAGACCGGCATCGGCCGTACCGGACGTTTTCTCGCCGTCGAGCACTGGAACGTCGAACCCGACATGGTGCTGCTGGCCAAGGCCCTGTCCGGCGGCCATGTGCCGATCGGCGCGGTGCTGACCCGCAAGTCTATCTTCGACAAGATATTCAACCGCATGGATCGCGCCGTGGTGCACGGCTCGACCTTCGCCAAAAACGATCTCGCGATGGCGGCCGGCATCGCGACCCTTGAAGTGATGAAGGCCGAGAAACTGATCGAGAACGCGGCCAGGCGCGGCGCCGAGTTGCGGCTGGCGCTGACCCGCATGGTGCCGGGCTACGAACTTCTGAAGGAGGTGCGCGGCAAGGGGTTGATGATCGGCATCGAGTTCGGGCCGCCGAAATCGCTGCGTCTGAGGGCGTCGTGGAATCTGCTGGAGGCTGCCAACAAGGGCCTGTTCTGCCAGCTCATCACCGTGCCGCTGTTCAAGGATCACAAGATCCTCACCCAGGTCTCCGGTCACGGCAGTCACACCATCAAGCTGCTGCCGCCGCTCATCATCAATGACGAAGACTGCAAGTGGATCGAGACCTCGTTCGACAGCGTCATCGCCGCAAGCCATCAGGTTCCCGGCGCGATCTGGTCGCTCGGCAAGACACTGATGGACAACGCCGTCCGCAAGTCGGCCTGATCTTTAGAGTCTGATCCAGCTTCGTTGAATCAGACTCTAGCATCTTATCCGAAAACCGGTTTCCACTTTTCGGGATTATGCTTTAACCGTTCCCGTTCGCCTGCATAGCCTTCTCGAATTTTTCGCTGAATTCGGCAAGTTCGTCGGCATTGAGATCGCTCACCGCCCAGAGGCTCAGACCGTGGTCGCGCCAGCGGCGGATGTTGAAGCCCTGTATATCCTCGGTGCGGGCGGCGCTATGCGTGGCGTTCGGCGTTTGTGCGACGAAGAGATTGATGACGTGCGCGCGCCGCTTGTAGACGACCGCGCCGATGGCCCGCCCATCGATGTAATCGAGCCGGCCGCCGATCAGCGTGAAGCCCAGCGCCGTCAGGTCGATCACCGGCGGCGATACGTCGAGCCGCCCGTTGAACCACGGTTTGACCGTGTGCTGGTCGGTCGAGAGTACGTCGGTCAGATGCCCCGCCTGCAGCGATCGGAGATGCGCCGACACAACTTCCGAAGCGATGCGCCGCTCGTCATCGTCGCGCAACACGATGGCCACGAGGCCCGTCGCAGCTATCGCAGAGACCACCGAGCCCATGGCGAAGCCCGCGAGCAGCGAGCGGCGGCTGGTGCCGCGCGAGCGTGGTATTGCCGCCTCGATGCGCTGGCGCAGGTGTGACGGCGCGGTAAAGCGAACGTCCGCCGTCGTCACCGCCGCCTTCATCTCGCGATAAGCTTTGAGGTCCGCCGTACAGCGCTTGCAGGCTGCGACGTGGTTTTCCACCTCGCGCGCGTGACCGGCATCGAGTTCGCCGTCGATCAGCGCGTGCAGAAGGATGTCCGCTTCGTCGCAGGTCATTTGGGTTGCTCCTGTTCCGCGAGCCATGCCGACCGCAGCATGGCGCGGGCCCGCGCAAGGCGAGACATGACGGTGCCGACCGGCGCGCCGACGGTCTCGGCGATCTCGCGATAGGACAGGTTCTGGATTTCGCGCAGCACGAAGGTCTCTCTGAAGGGCTCCTCAAGTGCCGCGATCATCCGCCGGATCGAATTCGCATCGCGTTTTTGCAACACCTGCGTTTCCGGTGTGTCCTGGGTCTCCTGCCACAGCGGCGCGGCTGCGGCTTCGGCGCTTTCGGGCAGGTCGTCGATGGCCGTTGTGCTCGATCGGGCGCGGCGGGCGAATTCGGCATGGCAGACATTGCGCAGGATCGCGAGCAGCCAGGGCTTCATCGCCGGTCCGCGGTAACTGTCGAAATGATTCAGCGCGCGCAGATAGCACTCCTGCACGGCATCATCGGCGTCGGCGGGGTCGCGCAGGAGATAGCGCGCGACGGTGTAGACGTCGTCGAGGTAGGGCAGCGCGGCCTCGCGAAAGCGCTGCGCTTTGGCCTGATCGTCTCTTGATGAACCAAACAGCATTGCGGTGTTCGCAGCCGGGTGGGCTCGGGCCGCGTGACGCCGCCCGAACCCCAAGGTGATGCCTTGCTTTTGGCCGTTACTCAACCTTGATCGTTCCCACCATGTGCGGATGCAGCGAGCAAAAATATGTGTAGTTGCCGGCGCCGGTGAAGGTGAACGAGTATTTGTCGTCGGTATCCAGCGCCTTGGAGCGGAATTGACCTGCCGAAACGACCGTATGCGGAATGTCGTCGCGGTTGGTCCACGTCACGGTGGTGCCGACCTTCACCGTCAGTTGCGCCGGCTCGAAGGTGAAATTGTCGATGGTCACCGACACCTCCTCGCAATGGGCAGCGGTTATTTGTGACGCCATCACGGCGGCCACGGCAAGCCGGAATGCGCTGGTGCGCAAGTTCAGAAACATCATGACTCACCGTCCTTAGCCTTGCAGCGGCGTATCGATGATCGCGAGACGTTGTTCGCCGGGTTTGAAGATGATGCTGGCGGTGCCGAGCAGACTGCGCAGCTTGTCGTCGGCGACCTTCATCGGCCCGGGTGAGGGCGCGGTGTCCGGCGCGGGCTGCGGGAAGGCGGTCGAGCGCGCGGTATGGAAGGTGACGTTGCCTTCGACCTTCTGCATCACCTGGTGGATGTGGCCGTTGAGCACGGTCACCGAGCCGAAACCCTTGAGCAGGTCAAGCGCCCGCGCGCCATCCTCGGTGCCCCAGCCCCAGGGCGGATATACGCTCCATAACGGAATATGCGCGAACACCACGATCGGCTGGGAGTTGGAGCGACCTTTCAGATCGTCGGCGAGCCACGCCAGTTGCTCGGCGCCGAGATTGCCGAGACCTCCGGCCTTGAGGTCGACGACATTGACGAGGCCGATGAAGTGCACGCCGTTGGCGTCGAAGGAATACCAGCCCGCGCCCTTGGTGCCGCGGCCGTAGCGTTCGCGGTACAGCTTGACTTCCTCGTCGATGAAGTCGTGCTCGCCCGGAACGTAGTGCACGTCGAGCCGCGATTGCGAGATGATGCGCTCCGCGTCGTCGAATTCGGAGGCTTTCGACAAATGTGAGATATCGCCGGTATGGATCATGAAGGAAGGCTTCACCGGCAGCGTCTTAATCTTGCCGATCGCCTCCTCAAGCGTGGCGAGCGCGTGAGGGTTGGCGGCCTTGTCGAAGCCGATATGGCTGTCGCTGATCTGCAGGAAGGTGAGGGCGGACGCTTCCGCCGCCCGTGCCGATCCGACGAGGCCGAGGGATCGCGGCACGCCGCCGGCAATGGTCCAGAGCACGCCCGTGCCTGCCCAGGTCATGCATTCCAGCACCTTGCGCCGGCTGACGCCGTCGCCATCGTGATTGTGGTCGTGGCTCATCGGAGGTCTCCAGGCCCGTCATTGGGCACGCAGACCTGATCGGGGACTGTGCGGATTTATTCCCGCGCGCTTTGAGGGCGGTCCGCGACCGCCATGGCGTCGTCATGCCCGGCTGCCCGGTTCCGGGTCGATATCCAGCAAAATCAGCATATTGGGTCGCTTATCGCGTCATGGTAGTGTTTCGATTCCGAAGTTCGTTAGAGAGAACTTCAGTCTCGGCCAACCCGGAACCCCGCCATGCCCATCGTCAACCGCGTTGCCGATCTGCAATCCGATATCGCTGGCTGGCGCCGGGATATCCACCAGCATCCGGAGTTGCTGTACGACGTGCATCGCACCGCGGCGTTCGTGGCGGACCGTCTGCGGCAGTTCGGCTGTGACGAGGTCGCGATCGGGCTCGGCAGGACCGGCGTCGTCGGCGTCATCAAGGGCAGGAAGCCGGCCGGCGACGGCGAGGTCAAGGTGATCGGCCTGCGCGCCGATATGGATGCGCTGCCGATTCAAGAGGCAACCAACCTGTCTTATGCCTCAAAGACGCCCGGCAAGATGCACGCCTGCGGCCATGACGGCCACACCGCGATGCTGCTCGGCGCCGCGCGCTATCTCGCGGAGACGCGGAATTTCACTGGGGAGGCGGTCGTGATCTTCCAGCCGGCGGAGGAGGGCGGCGCCGGTGCTGCGGCGATGATCAAGGACGGTTTGATGGACCGTTTCGGGATCGAGCAGGTCTACGGTATGCATAACGTCCCCGGCATCCCGCTCGGCTCCTTCGCCATCCGGCCGGGTCCGATCATGGCGGCGACCGACGCCGTCGATTTCAGGATCGAGGGCCACGGCGGCCACGCCGCGCGGCCGCATCTGTGCATCGATCCGGTGCTGGCCGGCGCGCAGCTTGTCGTTGCCCTGCAATCGATCGTGTCGCGCAATGTCGATCCGCTGGAATCCGCCGTGATCTCGGTGTGCGTGTTCCACGCCGGCAACACCCGCAACGTCATTCCGCAGACCGTCGAACTGCGCGGCACCGTCCGCACCCTGAAGGTCGACGTGCGCGACCTGGTGGAGAAGCGGATTCGCGAGGTCGCCGCCGGCGTGGCGCAGACCACCGGAACCAGGATCGATGTCAAGTTCAGGCGCGGCTATCCGGTCACGCTCAATCACGCCGCGCAGACCGAAACCGCGATCAGGATCGCGAAGGAGATCGCCGGCGACGACAATGTGCAGGACACGCCGCCGATGATGGGCGCGGAGGATTTTGCCTACATGCTGGAAGCCCGGCCGGGCGCCTTCATCTTCGTCGGCAACGGCGACAGCGCCGGCCTGCATCATCCCGCCTACAACTTCAACGACGACGCCATCGTCTACGGCACCTCGTACTGGATCAGGCTGGTCGAGACCACGCTGGCTGCCTGAGCGGTCACGCTGTTGCAGCGCCAGGAACATAGCTCCTCACGTCGCGTTAGGAAGCGGTTTCCTCCAACCACGTGAGGCTACAATGAGCGCTGCGAAAGAGAAGGATCTCCACGACCTGTTCCTTGATCAGCTCAAGGACATGTACTTCGCCGAAAAGCAGATCCTCAAGGCTCTGCCCAGGATGGCGAAGGCGGCAACGTCCGCTAAATTGCGGGCGGCCTTCGAAAAACACCATGACGAGACCGAAGGTCAGATCGAGCGCCTGGAACAGGTTTTCGACCTGATCGACAAACCGGCCAAGGGCAAGACCTGCGATGCCATCCTCGGCATCCTGGACGAAGGCAAGGAGGTCATGGACGAATACAAGGGCACTGAGGCGCTGGACGCGGGCCTTCTCGCGGCGGCGCAAGCGGTGGAACACTACGAAATAGCGCGCTACGGAACCATGAAGGCGTGGGCGGCCAGGCTCGGCATGAAGGATGCCGTCAGGCTTATCGATGAAACGCTTCAGCAGGAGCGCAAGACCGACAAGGATTTGACGGCGCTCGCGGAGGCCGGTGTCAACTCCGAGGCATTGGCGGCTTGAATCTTTTGGGAAGGCCATCATCGGTGGCCGTTGCCGCCGGTGGTGGTCGATCTGCTTATGTGGTCATCCACGCCGCCTTGTGTGGTTTTGCGGGTGAAATCTCCGACGAGCGTTCCGTCGATATCATTGGATTCGTGAGCAGATTCGTGAACGAAAATCACGCGCGAAAAGCCGGTTGACTCGTTGCGGCCTTTTGGTTCTATATAGAACATAACATGAACAAATAAGTCGACTACGGGTTCTCTTCGCGACGGCAAATCTAACGAAGGAGCGGCGCCTGGCTAGAGCGCGATCGGCAAAAGCGGATTCCGGCTTTGCGTGGCTCTAAAATATTGAGAATGCTCATGATCTTTTCGCCAAACCGCTCACACTTTGGCGGATCATGCGCAGCAAGCACGCTTGCGCGCCTTCGCGACTGCATCGCGCGGATCGAAGCCGGTCGCAACAGTGGCTCGCCGGGCCGGGCGGCGCTCGGTCATGATGAGGCGGATACCGTGCTGCAGGGCGGGCTTGCGCGCGGCGCCGTGCATGAGGTGTTCGCGGAAGGACGGCACAGCGCGGCGGCAACCGGATTCATCGCAGGTCTCGCGCAGCGTGTCGGCAAGGATCGGCCGATGCTCTGGGTACGGCAGGATTTTGCCGCGCGCGAATCCGGTGCGCTGTCGATGCACGGATGGCACGAACTCGGTCTCGACCCGCGCCGGCTGGTGATGGTGCATACGCCCGACGTGGAAAGCGCGTTGCGGACAGCGGCCGATGCGCTGGCCTGCGATGCGCTCGGCGCCGTGGTCATGGAGATCTGGGGCGAGACGCGTCTGTTCGATCTCGTCGCCAGCCGCAGGCTGACGCTGGCGGCGCGTGGCTCCGGCGTCACCGGGTTGCTGCTGCGGGTGGCGGCGCCGCCGCTGCCTTCTACGGCGGAGACACGGTGGATCGTGCGCCCGGCGCGCTCGCCGCCGGGTGCGGCGTGGCAGGCATGGGGCGCACCCGTGCTCGAAACACGGCTTGTCCGTAATCGTCATGGCCAGACCGGCCAGTGGATCATGGAATGGATGTGTGATGAGTGCCGCTTCCGTGACGTCTCGTGCCATAGCCCGAAGACGCATCCTCAGCCTGTGGCTGCCGCGCCTGCCGACCGACCGCATCCGGCGCAAGTCGTTCCGCTGCGGCGGACCGGATAGCGACCGACCCTGCATCGTCGTCGCCAAGCAAAACAACGCGCTGGTCATCGCCGCGCTGGATGACGCGGCCGCGCGCCTCAATCTCGCGGTCGGCTTGCCGCTGGCCAATGCCCGCGCGATCTGTCCCGGCATCGCCGTGTTCGATGCCAATGATGCCGCCGACGCCAAAATCCTAAACGGCATCGCCGACTGGTGCGACCGCTTCACGCCGCTGGTGGCGCTCGATCCGCCATACGGTCTGCTCTTGGATATCACCGGCTGCGCACATCTGTTCGGCGGCGAGGCCGCGCTGATGAACGCGCTGTGCGGCGCGCTGACGCGGCAGGGCTTTGTTGTCAGCGCGGCCATTGCCGGCACGCCGGCCTGCGCGCGGGCGCTGACGCGCCATGCCCATGGCCGGATTGTCCCTCCCGGCGAGGAGCTGGAGGCCGTCGCGCCGCTGCCGGTGTTCACGCTCGGCACGGATGACGCGATCACGCGCGGGCTGCGCCGCGCCGGGCTGAAAACCATCGGCGATGTTGCCGCGCGCGGCCGCCACGAGATCGCGGCGCGTTTCGGCGCAGCTTTTACCGCGCTTCTGGAGCAGGCGTTGGGGCAAAGCGATGCGCCGATTAACCCACGCAAACCGCTGCCGGATTATATCGTCGAGAAGCGGTTTGCCGAGCCGATCGCGACCGACGGCACGAT
This sequence comes from Nitrobacter sp. NHB1, assembly GCF_036964665.1. NCBI lineage: Bacteria > Pseudomonadati > Pseudomonadota > Alphaproteobacteria > Hyphomicrobiales > Nitrobacteraceae > Nitrobacter > Candidatus Nitrobacter laanbroekii. The sequence continues at coordinate 1,515,986 of NZ_JBAMDA010000001.1, read as the reverse complement.
CGCGATGACACTGGCGAGCCTTGCGCGCACGCTCATTGTCGCAATGGAAAAACAGGGCAAGGGCGCGCGGCGGCTGGAAGCGAGTTTTTTCCGTACCGACGGCGCGGTGCGCGTCATCGCGGTGGAAACAGGCCGTCCGGTCACGCGCGGCGAGATCGTCGACCGCCTGTTCCGCGAGCGGCTCGACGCGCTGGCCGATCCGCTCGATCCCGGCTTCGGCTTCGATCTGGTTCGCCTGTCCGCCGTGCGCACCGAGCCCGTGGTGCAGGAACAGCGCGACCTCGATGCGCATGTCCGGGACAACGACGAGGTAGCGGCGCTGATCGACCGTATTGCCGCGCGTATCGGCAGCCATCGCGTCGTCGTGCACCTGCCGCAGGACTCGCATATCCCGGAACGTGCGGCGCTCTCATTGCCCGCGCAGCAGAATCTTGCGGCGGCAATGCTTGCCGAATGGCCTGCACATATCGAGAGCGAGCCGCCGCTGCGGCCGTTGCGCATGTTCGCACGGCCGGAGCCGATCGAGGTGACGATGGCGGAGGTGCCCGACAAGCCGCCGCGTCATTTCATCTGGCGACGCGCAACCCATACGGTGGTTCGTGCCGAAGGCCCCGAACGCATCGCGATGGAGTGGTGGCGGACGCAGGAGGCGAGGCCGACGCGGGATTACTTTCGCGTCGAGGACGAAACCGGATTGCGGTTCTGGCTCTATCGCGACGGTCTTTATGGCGAAGTGGCCGGTGAGGGCGGCGGCGCCGTGCCGCCAAGATGGTTCGTGCACGGGCTGTTCGCATGAAGTATCCGCGCGACATTCCATCCTATGCAGAAATCGGCATCGCCACCAATTTCTCGTTTCTGCATGGCGGGTCGCATCCGCAGGAGTATGTCCAGCAGGCGAGCGAACTGCGGCTGCCCATCATCGGCATTGCCGACCGCAATACGCTTGCCGGCGTGGTGCGTGCTTATGCAGAGCTGGGAAATCCCGAACTTCGCTCCAAGCCGCGGCTGCTGATCGGCTCGCGGCTCGGTTTCATCGATGGAACGCCGGATATCCTCGTCTACCCTCGCGATCGTGCTGCCTATGGCCGACTGTGCCGATTGCTGACGCGCGGCAAGCGGGCGGCGGAGAAGGGCGGATGTCATCTGGGGCTGGATGACCTGCGGGAGTTTTCGGAAGGACAGCTTCTCGTGCTGACCTTGCCGCATCGCTTTGAGGCGACGACCGCACTGATGGTGCTGGACCAGCTGCGGCAGAGCCACGCGGATGGCGTCTGGCTCGCGGCAAGCCTGCTCTATCGCGGCGACGACCGGCGCCGTCTTGCACGGCTTGATCGCATCGCGGCCGCCGCCAGCGTGCCGCTGCTCGCGACCAACGAGGTGCTTTATCATCACCCCGCACGCCGCCCGTTGCAGGATGTGCTGACCTGCATCCGCGAAAAGGCAACTGTCCATACCATCGGCAGGAAGCTGGAAGCCAATGCCGAGCGGCATCTGAAGCCGGCGCATGAGATGGCGCGGCTGTTTCGCGATATTCCCGAAGCGGTCGCCGAAACGATGACGTTCGCGTCGCGCATCGCATTCACGCTCGATCAGCTCAAATATCAGTATCCCGACGAACCGGTGCCGCCGGGCAAAACGGCGCAGCGTCATCTCGAGGATCTGACATGGGCGGGCGCTCACAAATATTTTCCGGTGCGCATCCCGCCCAAGACCCGGAAGGTCCTGCACAAGGAATTGCGGTTGATCCGGCAGCTCAACTACGCACATTACTTCCTCACCGTGCACGACATCGTGCAATGGGCGCGCGAGCAGAACATCCTGTGCCAGGGGCGCGGTTCGGCGGCGAATTCGGCCGTGTGCTATGTGCTCGGCATCACCGCGGTCAATCCGGCCGAGACCGATCTGCTGTTCGAGCGCTTCATCTCCAAGGAGCGGCTGGAGCCGCCGGATATCGACGTCGATTTCGAGCATTCGCGTCGCGAGGAGGTGATGCAGTATGTCTACCGCCGCTACGGCCGCCACCGCGCCGCGATCATCGCCACCGTCATCCATTACCGTCCGCGCAGCGCCATTCGCGATGTCGGCAAGGCGCTGGGCTTGACCGAGGATGTCACTGCGGCGCTTGCCGATACGGTGTGGGGAAGCTGGGGCGATGGTGTCAGCGACATGCAGATCAGGCAGGCGGGGTTCGATCCGCAAACCCCCATGGTGCGCCGCGCCGTCGCACTCGCCACCGAGCTGATCGGATTTCCGCGCCACCTGTCGCAGCATGTCGGCGGCTATGTGCTGACGCAGGACCGGCTCGACACCTATGTGCCGATCGGCAATGCCGCGATGGACGACCGCACCTTCATCGAGTGGGACAAGGACGATGTCGACGCCATGCGGATGATGAAGGTCGATGTGCTGGCGCTGGGGATGCTGACCTGCATCCGCAAGTGCTTTGACCTCATCGCCGGGCACAAGGGCAAGCGATGGGAGTTGGCGACGATTCCGCGCGAGCAGCGGGAAGTCTACGACATGCTGTGCAAGGGCGAGTCCCTTGGCGTGTTTCAGGTCGAGAGCCGGGCGCAGATGAACATGCTGCCGCGGCTGAAGCCGCGCACGTTCTATGATCTCGTGATCGAGGTTGCCATCGTCCGCCCCGGGCCGATCCAGGGCGACATGGTGCATCCCTATCTGAAACGGCGAGCCATGAAGCCGGAGGATATCGACTATCCCTATCCGAAGGGCGGCGACAGGAATGAACTGCGCAACGTGCTGCACAAGACGCTCGGCGTGCCGCTGTTTCAGGAGCAGGCGATGCGCATCGCCATCGAAGCCGCGAAATTCACCTCCCAAGAGGCCAACGGCCTGCGCCGCGCCATGGCGACATTCCGCAACGTAGGAACCATTGGCACCTTTCAGGAGAAGATGGTCAACAGCATGATCGTCCGAGGTTACGATCCGGTGTTCGCGAAAAACTGCTTCGAGCAGATCAAGGGCTTCGGCTCCTACGGTTTCCCAGAAAGTCACGCGGCGAGCTTTGCGCAACTCGTCTATGTCTCGTCCTGGCTGAAGCGTTTTCACCCCGACGCGTTCTGCTGCGGGTTGTTGAATTCGCAGCCGATGGGTTTTTACGCGCCGGCGCAGATCGTCGGCGATGCCCGCAAGAACGACGTCGAGGTGCGGCCCATCGACGTATCGTTCAGCTATTCGCAGAACACTCTGGAAGAGCGTGCAGGCAGGCATCACGCGGTGCGACTCGGCTTTCGCCAGATCGACGGCTTCAAGTGGACCGATAAGGATGAAGCGAAGCTGAAACAGGATCAAGCAAAGCGGCGAGAGGAGGGAGCCAATCACAACGATCTTCCTGATTCGGTATTGGCAATGGGCGCCGCATTATTCCCTCCCCCCTTGTGGGGGAGGGTTAGGGAGGGGGGTGAGCTACAAGTCCAGTGCTTGAGATACCCCCCTCTCCACCTCTCCCCCACAAGGGGGGAGAGAGCAGGCAGTGCTCGCGTCGAGACACCCGACGACTGGGGTGATCGCATCGTCGCCGCGCGACGGCGGCGGCGCTTCACCTCCATCGAGGATTTGGCCCGCGACACCAAACTGCCGAAGCGCGCGTTGATCCTGCTGGCCGATGCCGATGCCTTCCGCTCGCTCGGGCTCGACCGCCGCGCGGCGCTGTGGGCGGTGCGCCGCCTGCCGGACGACGTGCCGCTGCCATTGTTTGAAAGCGCCATCGCGCGCGAGCTGCCGGACGAACATGCCGCGCCGCTGCCCGTGATGCCGCTGCCGGAGCAGGTGGTCGCGGATTACCAGACCGTGCGGTTGTCGCTGAAAGGCCATCCGATGGAATTCCTGCGCGCGATGCTCACCCGCGAGCGCGTGGTGAGTTGCGCCGAGGTTTGCCATGCCAACGACAAACGCAGTGTCAAATGCGCGGGTGTGGTGCTGGTGCGGCAGCGGCCGGGCAGCGCCAAGGGTGTCGTGTTCATGACGCTGGAGGACGAGACTGGCATCGCCAATATCGTGGTGTGGCCGAAGATCATGGCGCGCTACCGCAAGGAGGTGATGGGGGCGCGGCTGATCGAGGTGGAGGGCACTATCCAGAGCAGCCCGGAGCAGGTCGTGCATCTTGTCGCAAGCAAGCTGACCGATCGCTCCACTGAGCTGATGGGTCTTGCGAACGACGCGCTCGTGTCCAGGCACCCGCCGCCGGCCGCACCGGCCGAACCGCTCAACGACGACCGCCGTGATCATCCCGACAATCCGGCGCAACGAATCCGCCATCCGCGCGATGTACGCATCCTGCCGCGCTCGCGGGATTTTCATTGAGGGGAAGTTGGGCTCGCTCGCAAAGACGATGGTATAACCGTCATCACTACTCCGCTGACGCGCCGACCGGCGGTCCGCCGGGCGGGCGATGCAGGAAGGTGATGGTCGCGAACGCGCCGAGCCAGGAGCCGATCGCGGCGAAGACCACATAGACCCAGTTCTCGGTATAGCTGATGACCGCGAAGGACGAGAGCAGGTACCAGACGCTGCTCCAGGTCGCCGCCGGCACGCGCCGTCGCGCCACCACGGCCGAGGTGAACATCACATAGACGGCATCGGTCGCCGCGGTGGCCAGTACGACACCCGCAGCGGTCAAAGGATCAATGGGGGACATGACGACTCCTTGCATTCAGCGCGCAAATCATGGACGAGACGGACGCCGCCTGTCACGCGCCGCGCCGGCCGGCCCGTGTGGCGTGATGGCTTTTCCGACGCTGGCAGTTGCCGGCAGCGGATGGCAAACATTAACGCGCCGGTATGCCTTTTGCGGGAAATCAGGGTTGCGGCCGGCGGACGATACCGTCCGCTATCTCTACCCGGCCCAGCGTGCCATTTTCCCCTCATCGACCGCCTCGCGTCGGAAAATGAGAGCGCTGCCGGAACCTGTTTCGTATTTCTCGCGGCGGGTGCAATAACTCCCACTCGGACCATTCACGGAGAACCACTAGGATGAGCGATGCAGAGCACGGCAAATCTGTCGGAGCGGCGGACCTGCGGGCAGCCGCGGCCCGACTCGCCGGCCGGGTGATCCGCACGCCCCTGGTTCATTCGCGCACGCTGTCCGATATCACCGGCGCCGAGGTCTGGCTCAAGCTGGAAAATCAGCAGTTCGTCGCCTCTTTCAAGGAGCGCGGCGCCGCCAACAAGCTGCTCACGCTGTCACCTGAGGAGGCGCGGCGCGGCGTCATCGCCATGTCCGCCGGCAACCACGCTCAGGGCGTCGCCTATCACGCCCATAACCTCGGGATCGCCGCCACGATCGTGATGCCGAAATCAACGCCCTTCGTGAAGGTGTCGCGAACCAGGCAGCTCGGGGCGCGGGTACGGCTTGAGGGCGAGATTCTGGCGGAATCCGCCGCCTTCGCCCGGCAACTGGCCGCGGACGAAAATCTTGTCTTTGTCCACCCCTACAACGATCCGGCCGTTATCGCCGGGCAGGGCACGGTGGCGCTTGAGATGCTGGAAGATCAGCCGACGCTCGACTGCATCCTCACGCCAGTCGGTGGCGGGGGGCTGGTCGCGGGATGCGCGATCGCGGCGGCGAACCACGCGTCGGCGGTCGAGGTGATCGGCGTCGAGGTGGAGTCCTACGCCGCTGTGGCGCAGCATCTCGCCGGGCGTCCGATCTCGGTCGGCGGCGCGACCATTGCCGAAGGAATTGCGGTGCGCGACGTCGGTTCGCTGCCGCTGGCGATCCTGCGCGAGTACGGCATCGAGGTGATGACGGTGGCGGAGCGTCTGATCGAGAAGGCCGTCATCCAGATGCTGGAGATCGAGAAGACCGTGACGGAAGGCGCGGGCGCGGCGGCGCTCGCGGCGCTGATGAGCGATCCGGGCCGGTTTGTCGGCCGCAAGGTCGGCTTGATCGTGTCCGGCGGCAACATCGACACGCGCACGCTCGCCAACGTGCTGATGCGGGGGCTGGTGCGCGACGGCCGGCTGATCGATCTTGTGGTGGAGATCTCCGATAAACCGGGCGCGCTCGCTGAACTCGCCTGCATCATCGCCGAGCTTCGCGGCAATATCGTCGAGGTGCAGCATCAGCGTCTGTTCAGCGCGCTGTCCGCCAATATGACCGAAGTCGAACTGGTGATCGAGGCGCAGGACACGGCGCACGGCAGCGCCATCGTCGCCGGTCTGGAAGCAAAAGGCGTGAGAGCGCGCCGCCGCGATCGGCTGGTGCTGTCACGGGATTGACGATCCTAAGGAAGCTCTGCACAACTTGGCGACTATGGCACTCTTCGATCATTGATTCGGGGAGGCGCTCGGATGGGCCAGCTGAGTTTCGCGTCGCTCGATTATGCGGCCAAGAAGAAGCGCACGAAGCGAGATGTGTTTTTGGCTGAGATGGCAGGCGTGGTGCCTTGGGTCGCGCTCGAAGCTTTGATCGAGCCGCATTATCCCAAGGCGGGTCCGAGTGGCGGTCGGCGACCATTTCCATTGGCGGTGATGCTACGGATTTATTGCTTGCAGCAGTGGTACAACCTCTCTGATCCCGGCGCGGAAGAAGTGCTTTACGACATTTGCTCGATGCGCACGTTCGCGGGTCTGGAGCTCGGACGCGACACCATCCCCGATGAGACGACCATCTTGAACTTCCGGCATCTGCTGGAGCGTCACGAGTTGACGAAGGCGATATTCGTCGCGATTGCAGAGTTTCTGGAGATTCGCGGTGCTCTGCTGCGTGGCGGCACCATCATCGACGCGACGCTGATCGCGGCATCGCCATCGACGAAGAACAAGGCACAGAAGCGCGACCCCGAGATGCGCTCATCGAAGAAGGGCAACCAGTGGTCCTTTGGCATGAAGGCCCACATCGGTGTCGATGCGACAAGCGGGCTCGTGCACACCGCGGGCGTGACCACAGGCAGTGTGCATGACGCCAAGGTCATGGACAATCTGATCCGCGAGGATGATCGTGCGGTGTATGGCGACAAGGGATATGCCAACGACCGCAAACAACGACAGGCGGAAGCAGCGGGTGTTCTGTGGGCCGTGAAGGCGAAAGCGAAGCCCGGACGCCCGCTGTCGATATCGCAACGCCGGCGCAATCGCCGCTTCGGAAAAATCCGCGCCAAGGTCGAGCACGTGTTCCGGGTGATGAAATACCAGTTCGGCTATCGCAAGGTTCGCTATCGCGGCATCGCCAAAAACGGCGCACAGGTCTTCGCGTTGCTCGCGCTCACAAACCTATTCCTTGCCCGCAGGACACTTGCGTCCGCTTGACAAAGTCGCCGGGCGAATGCCGCCCGCGGCAGGTGTAAACAAAGGACCCTTCACCGCCAACGCAAACCTGTTGCGACTACTTCAGAAAAAGTGACGTTGCTCAGAGGTTCCCTAACGTGGCGAGGTCGGTCGCCAGCGGATCGGGGATCACCAGCGCGTCGGCGGCGGGATTGGGCGCGAACAGTCCGCCGTTGTAACCCCAGATGTTCAGCGGACCGCTGCCTTCATCGACGGCCCGGAACAGGCCCTGGAAATTGTGCCACAATGGCTTCGGGACGTAGCGGCTGATTTCCTTGGCCGCGCCGTCGAGCAGGCGATCTGGCAACAAGTCGGTGCGCTGCGCGAAGGCGATGAACAGGATGCGGTCGAGAATCGTCTGCGCCAGTTCGATCGCCGTCAGCATCGGATGCTTCGGTCCGTCGGCCGCATCCGTGAGAAAGGATATCAGCCGGTCGCGCAGTTCCTTGTAGCTCGTGTAGAGCTTTCCGGTGATGTCCTTGTAGGCGCTTTCGGTTGCGCGCAGCAGCGCTTCGGTCGCGCCGCCGAGCAGCCGGTCGGCCGACAGCAGCAGAAACAGGCGTTCAAGCTCCTTCTCGTCGTCGAGCTTGTCCAAAAAAAACTGTTCGAAAGCATCGCGGCCTTTGCCGAAGCCATACAACCTGATTTCGACGCAGTTCGATACCAGTACCCACTTCGAGCCGGGCGCGTCGATCGCGTAGTCCCACGCCTGCTGCACCGGGCTGCGGCCCCGGCCGGGCATGATGGCGTCAAGATCAGTGGTGCCCGGCCCCTTGAGTTCGAACGGCGCGACGATTTCATCGTTACGGCCTTCGACACCAAACTTGCCGAGCGCGACATCGACCGCGCCCCGGCGAATCGGATGCTCGAACGCCAGCGAATAGCCGCCCTCCGATTCAAACTTTCGATAGCCGAGAATTTCGCCAAGGACCTTGTCGAAGAACAGCGGGCGAACCGAGGTCTCTTTTTCCTTGGCAAACTTTTTCGCTTGCGCATTTTTCGCGTAGCTTTTGGCGGCAGCAACTTGTTGGGGCGTGAAATCGAATGTGTGGGTTTTGAGCGCGTCAGCAACGACCTTGTAGTTCAGTAACGGCACCCGGAGCGTGCGCGGCACAGCGGCGCGGCCGGCTCGTCCCCCGCGATCGCCGTCCCCCACTTCGATGCCTGCCGCCGCGAAAAGGTCCATTGCCGCCAGATTAGGAAATTCGGGCAGGGCAGTCGATGGTTCACGGCCGTAACTCACAGCCCAGACAAGCGGTCGAACCGAACGATGTGCTTTTGACGGTCTGCGGCGGGCGATCCCGCGCTTTCCCTACCGCTGCGGCGCGGACGGGATCGCCGCAGGCGGCATCAGAGGCGCGGGCGCGGCGGCAGGCGCGGGCAGCGTAAGCGGCGGCAGCGGCTCGCCCGTCACGTCGCTGCCATCGGCGCCGTTGAGATGCAATTCGGCTTCGACCGCGGGCAGCGCGGCGTCCGCCATCGCGGCATGGCCCTCGGCGGTCGGGTGGATCGCGCCGCCGTACACCGCCGAGAGTAGGCCCCATGTCGCATCGTGGATGTCGGACGGTTGCATCGAGGACGGCAGCGCCTGCGGATAGGTCATCGCCGTGAAGTAGCTGTCGTCGGCGTCGCGGATCCAGCGTGCGCGCGGCAGATAGGCGCGGAAGTCGCTCGCCGGACGGCCGCAAGTCAGAGGCTGCTGCGGCGCCGCCACGATGTCGCTGACGAAGCTGTCGCCTTTGGCCGAGAAACAGGCACGATCGAATTCGGGATCGCTGCCGGAGCGCGCGCAAAACCCGTGATCGGCGAACGCGGCCTGATGCGCCTCGACGAAGGTCATGCGGTCGCTGCCGGGATCGCGGCAGATCACGCCGGATTGACAGAGCGCGATGGCCTTCAGCCGCGGCAGGAATTCGTTCTGGACGTAACTCGTGACCTCGGCGAGCCGCTTGGGGTCGGCATTGAACGACGGATGCACGTCGAAACCGGCCTTGCCGCCGGCGCAGGGCGTGCCGCCGTTGGCCAACGCCGGGTTGGCGTAGGAGACGAACACCACGCGCGACAGGTCGTTGCCCACCAGCGGCTTCAATGCGGCGCGGAGCTTGCCGAAGGCTTGCGGCAGGTCGCGCACGAGACTCGACCGGGAATCCTCGACCGATTCGATCAGGCCGCCGCGCTTGAACAGCGCCCGCTCGAGCGGCGCGTCGACGATGACGTCGGACACGAGGCCGGAGAAATCGATGTCGTTGGCGCCGACGGTCAGCAGCACGAGATCGAGCTTGCGGTCCGGCTGGCGGCGCTTCGCAGTCGAGAGCGCCTCGCGCAGTTCGGCGATCTGGCCGTTGACAGTGCCCTGACACTTGGCCGAGGACTTCGCGGTCAGGCATTCGCGCGCGCGCTGCGAACCCAGCATCCCGTCGGGAATGGTCGCGCCGGTGCAGGCGAGCGGCAGGTAGGTCACGGCGATGTGCGGATAGCGCACCGCGAGCGCAAGCGCGGTGCGGGTCTGGTAGCTGTAGAGCGAGCGATGGCAGGCTGCGTTCAGCCACAGCGCGCCGTAGCGCTGCCAGGTCTGGAGCGAGCCGGAGGTGCCGCAGGCGCGGCCGCCCTTGTAGCCGGCGCGGCTCGGCCGGTAATATTCGCTCGCCGGGCCGCCGAGATAGGAGCGGAAGCAGAAGCCTTCGTCCGACAGCGCGATGGCGCGATCCGGGTTGCCTTCGCCCGAGGCGATGGAGTCGCCCAGGCCGGCGATGAGGATGTCGCGCACCTTGATCTGGGTGACGAGGCGCTGCGGCGCGCCGGCCCCGCTCGACACATCGACGGTGGCGACGGTGGCGCGGCCGTAGCGGGCGCGGAAGTCGATCGGCTCGGCGCAGTCCTGCGCCGTGGTGCGCGGGCCGTCGCCGTCGTCGAACGACCAGGCGCAGATGGCGCCGACCGGGATCGCGCCGGTCAGGCGCACGGTGACCGGATGCTCCGTCGGCGTCAGGTAGCTTTCCTTGACGTTGTCGCGGGTGCAGGGCTCGCTGACGTGGCCGCCGAGGTCGATACAGAGACGGTTCACGGCATTGCGGGCCCAGCCGCGGCCGTCGCTTTGCAGTTCCAGCGTCTGCTCGGCGGCGAGAATGCTCTGGTTGCGCTCGGTGGCGACGTGGATCTGGAAGTCGCGCTCCTCGCGGAACAGCCGGAAACGGTTGCGGACCTCCCACGAAATCTCCATTCCGCTGGCGGCTTGATCCTGGATCGTTGGGGCCGGGCCTAACGGGGCGGCGGGGACACCGGAAGCGGGCTGCGCGGCGGCTCGCTGCGCGGCGAGCACGCTGAGCAATATCAGGACAATCCGGACGAGGGAGGAGGCGTGAGCGCGGGCCATGAAGGGTTTTGACGCGATAGTTTTGGCGGAAATAAGAGGGTTTGCCGGACCGACCCGAGATGAAGGGAATGTGAGCGAAAGATAATCGATCATGGACGGTGAAGCTGCGTCGCGGCGGTCGGATCGCGCACCGGCCGGCTCAGTTTTGCGAGACCCGCGTCTTGACCGCGCGCGGTGGTGGCGGGATCGTCTCTGGAGCACTGTCGCTATCGTTGTTGCTATCGTGATTGCTGTCGTTGCCGTTGGTCAGACGGCGGTGCTGCCAGGGCCGCACCACGTTGAGCCAGAGTTCGCGTGTGCCCATGATGGTGATGGCGACGGCGAAGGGAATCACGAAATAGAGTACGCGGTACACCAAAAGCGTCGCCAGCAACTCCTCCTTGCCGAACTGCGGCAAGGCCACCAGCATCGCCGCGTCGAACACGCCAAGGCTCCCCGGCGCATGGCTGGCAAAGCCGAGCAGGGTGGCCAGAATAAAGACCACCGACACCGAGACGAAGTCGATCGCCGGCGTCGTGGGCATCAGCAGGTATATCGCCGAAGCGCAGAAGCCCAGATCGACGACGCCGATCAGGATCTGCACGAAGGTCAGCGGCGCCGACGGCATCACGACCTTCCAGCCGTTCTGCCCGAGTTCGCGACGGTTGCGGCCGGTCATGATCCAGGCGAGATAGATCGCGATGCCCGCGAGGCAGCCAAACGCGATCAGGCGATTGATGGACGGCGGCAGCAGGTCCATCGCGCTCGCGGCCCACGGGTGCCAGGCCATGCCGAGGCCGAGCACGAACAGGTTGCCGAGCCAGAACGTCAGCCCGGAGATGAAGCAGACCTTGGCGACGTCGATCGCGTTGAGTCCATGGTCCGAATAGATACGGAAACGGATCGCGCCGCCGGTGAAGACGGTGGCGCCGACGTTGTGGCCGATGGTGTAGCTCGTGAAGGCGGCCAGCGCGGCGACGCGATAGGGGATGTGATCCTTGCCGATCGTCCGCACCGCGAAGAAGTCGTAGAAGGTCAGGGTGCAGAACGCGCCGACCACGCAAAGCGCGGCCAGGGCGATCTGGTGCGGCGACTTCTCGGTCAACGCGATCAGGATGACGCCGGTATCGACGCCTTTGAGGGTGTGGATGAGAGTCGTGATCGCGAAAGCGATAATGACGAAGCTCGCAACAACGCCCAGCCGTTTCCAGCCGATCCGTTCCTTGAAGCCGCGCCGGAGCGCGGTCAGCAGCCGATGCATTCGTCCTCCCGAAAGGGTCACGACACGTTTCGAGCCGGTTGGGGAGAGGGATGGCAAGCGGCTGTTCTGTCTCTCATACGCGAAAAATCCAAAGGACAAAACGGCGCGTAGGCCAGGTTTCGGACAAGGGCGGCATTATGCTTGGAACGCGATCTGCGCCTCCACCGATCGAAAAACCATCAGAATCATGAAGAAATGCACCCGCCGCGGCGTTGATTCCGCGCGACGATCGTCGGGGTGCATATAGGCATAAAATATCCCGTATTCCATGGTCGATTTGAGGCTCTTTGCCGGGGCAGGTCAAAGCCAGGACGACCTGTTTATGTATCAGTTACATGACATTAGCTTATTACGCCGGGAAACAATTCGTGAAGGCGTCGCCGGCGATCTCTCGGCTGCGCCTCGGCGCCACGAGGGCCGGGCACGACGGGAGTCGTGACTCGTCAGGTCTTGTGTAGCGCGAAGTGCGCGCCGCAAAAAGCCATCGCCGTACCGAGGCCGAGCACGGCGAGCCCGTCCACGAGGCCTGCGACCGTGGGCACGGCGCTCGGCGCCGAGGCGGCCTGTCCCGCACCCGCCAGAAACAGCACGGCGACGGCGATCAGGAACTGCCGCAGCCGTTGCTGAATACGGCCGGACGGCGCGCTGTGCATCAGCGTCGCGACAAAATAGCTGCCGGAGAAGCCGGCCGTTGCGACCAGCCACCATGCGATCGCGGCGCCCGCCGGCATGAAATCTTTGGAGTCGGCATGCCAGAGGCCGCCGAGATCGAGGCCGATCTGCGCGCCCAGCATGTGCACGGCAAGCGCAAGCAATATGCCGGACACCATCGCGCCGCCGAGAATCAAGTGGCGCGGAAAATAAGCCGTTTCAGCCATAAGGGATTTGTAGGATAGAACCCGCACCGCGAGCAAGAGAACGCCCGTTGTGCGAAGGATGCCGATCGTGTCGCCGCCCGAGATGCCGCCGCCAGCTCCCGGCTACGCCTACAGGGCGTCGCTGATCGGATCGGCACATCGGTTCACGCTGGAGGATGACGGGATATCCTGGCAGGCCGGCCGCAGATCCGGGAGATGGCGTTACGCGGACATCGCTGGGTTGCGGATGTCGTACCGGCCGATGTCGATGCAATCGCGGCGATTTCGCACCGAGATCGACCATCGCGGCGGCGGCTGCATCGTCGTGATGTCCACCACCTGGCAGACGCTGGCGCTGATGGCCGCGCAGGACAAGGATTACCGCGCTTTCATTGTCGAATTGCATCAGCGGCTCGCCGAGCATGGCGCGCGCGCTTCGCTCGTCGCCGGCCTGAACCCTGCGCTTTATTTTGCCGGCGCAGGCGTGCTGGCGTTGCTGTCGGTGGCGATGGCCGCTCTGCTGGTGCGGGCGCTGGTTACCGGCGAGTGGGCGGGCGCGCTGTTCATCGTCGGACTGTCGGCGCTGTTCGGATGGCAGATCGGCGGTTTCATGCGTCGCAACAGGCCGCGCGCCTACACCTTCGATGCGCTGCCGCAGGAGTTGCTGCCGTAGATCGACGCTTTCGCTGCGCGCTCAATGCCGCACCACCAGCACCGAACACTTGGCGTAGCGCACCACATGACTGGCGTTGGAGCCGAGAAAGTAGGTCTTCATCGCCGGGCGATGCGAGGCCATCACGATCAGATCGGCTTTGATCGCCTGCGCTTCCTCCAGAATCTCGTGATAGATGCTGCCCTGCCGCACCACGCTGGACATGCGCGCCGGCTCGATCCCGACCTCGCTTGCGACGATCGCCAGCGCTTCCTCCGACGACTGGCGCTGCTGCACGCCGAAATCCGCCGGCAAGTATTCCGCGAGCATCACCGGCGTCATCTGCAGCACGTTCAGCAGCCTGATGGTTCCGTTCGAGGTTTGCGACAACGATACGGCGGTTGCAATCGCGGGTTTGGCGAGATCGGTGTCGGACAGATCGATCGGCACGAGAATGGATTTGAACATCGGCGGCCTCCCTCATGCTCAGGCCCCCGCGCCGCATTATGTCTTCTGCAGGTTTTTTTTGACCGGGGGCCGCTTGCAAGTGCTGTGCACGGAGCAGGTATATCATGAAAAGCGAAGGGCGTCGGGCGAACGGCCGCGCTGTCAGGCCTCCTTCAGCAGTTTTGGGCTGACGAACTGCGCGAGCTGTCCGTTCCCAAATGCAAGGCGATCCCAGCTCTCGACGGCAAAGTCGATCACCACAAGTCCCGACGTCGGCAGGTTGTGGGCCAGCGTCGCCCGCCCCGTTGTGTCGCCGCGGCCGATCAGGCCGAGCGCGAGTTCGTGCAGGCAGGGATTGTGCCCGACGATCATCAGACGTTCGGGATCCTCGGCTGCGAGGGAACGAATGATCGCCAATAGCTGCACCGGCTCGGCGCCGTAAAGATCCGGCAGATGCGCGGCAAGCTCCCGAGGCGCCCCATCTGAAAGAGGCACCTTGTCTGAAATCTGTTGCTGGACGATATCCCAGGTCTCGCGCGCCCGCACCGCGGTCGAGATCAACGCCAGATCGGGCAGCAGGGATCGTTGTCCGGCAAGCCAGGCGCCGAGTTCGGCGGCGTCCTGACGGCCGCGCGCGGCGAGCGGGCGGTCCCGATCGCGGCCGCTGGGTGAGGTGCTCTCAGCTTTGGCGTGTCGAAGCAGCAACAGGCGGCGCATGACGCAGTCTCTATTCGGCGTTAGCAGGACGTTGAAAGCTCTTGCTGTCATTCCCGAAGCCGCGCAGCGGCTGTCGGGAATCCAGTAACACGAAGAGTATCTGTGAATACCGGATTCCGGGTTCGTCGCTTCACGACGCCCCGGAATGACGGCAAGAGCTTTTCAACATCCTATACATGGACAGAGAACGGGGGGCACAGGTATCAATCCTGCGGATCAATCTACAACCTTGCACGGGACGAGGTGACAAGGCTAGTGGAGAGAACCATAGGGAAACGCGATGACTTCGGAGAGCATGGCTGCGGCTGCTGGTTCCGGCGACACGGCGTCCGCCGCCGCACCGCCGCAACGCGCGCCACTGACCGTCGATCTCGATGTCGATATCTGCGTGGTGGGCGCCGGCCTGGCCGGCCTCACCGTGGCGCTGGAGGCCGCGCGGACGGGCGCGAGCGTCGTCGTCCTCGAAGGGCGCCATGTCGGCTGGAATGCATCCGGCCATCATCTCGGCACGGTGATGCCGGGCTACGCGCTGCCGCTTGGCGATCTGATCGCGCGGGTCGGTTTCGATGACGCGTGGGAACTCTGGTCGCTGTCGCAGCAGGGCGCGGACTATGTTCGCGCCCATGCCGCCGAAAATGTCATTCCCGGCCTTGCGCTGAGCGAAGGCGCAATCGAGGTCTCCAATGTAGATGCTGGCGACCGGCTGATCGGCCATTTGCAGATGCTCAGCGAGGATTTTGCGACCGAGGTGGAGGGCTGGCAGATCGATCGCGTCCGCGACACCTTACGCACCGGCCGGTATTTTCACGCGGTGCATTATCCGCGAGCGTTCCAGATCGACGGGCGCAAATACGTTCACGGCCTCGCGGAGCTTGCCCGCAACGCCGGCGCGCGCATCTTCGAGGAGACGCCCGTGGTCAGCATCGACCCGTACGGGATTCGAAAGCGCATCGTGACGCCGCGGGCGCGGCTGCGGGCATCCCAGGTCGTGCTTGCGGGCAATGTCTATCTCGGCGAAGCGTTGCGGCGATTGTCCGATACGTTGCTGCCGGTCTGGCGCCATGCCGCCGTTACTGTGCCGCTGGGGGCACGGCTCGCGGAGGCGATGACATTTCAGGGCTCCGTCATCGACACCGACGGCATCGATCATTTCCGGATCGTCGATGGCGACAGGCTGATGTGGGCCGGTCCGGAAACCACCTGGGAGGCGCGGCCGGAGCGCCATGCCGGGGCGATCCGCAGGCGCATCCGCACCATCTTCCCGCAACTCGGCACGGTCGAGATAGCGAAGGTTTTCTCCGGCGCGATCGGGCAGACCGTGCATGGTATGCCTCAGATCGGCCGGTTGCTGCCCGGACTGTGGGTCGCGAGCGGCTTCGGCCGGCAGGGATTGAACACCTCGGCGATGGCGGGGCAACTGATCGTCAGCGGCATGGTGGAAGGCGATGACCGCTGGCGGCTGTTTTCGCCGTTCGAACTGGTATGGGCCGGCGGCACCACCGGGCGCGCCGCCGGCTACGCCATCGGCATGGCCGCGCGGGCGCGCTCCGCCGCCGCCGGCATGCTGGCGCGCTATCGCGAGCAAGCGCGCATCAGGGCGCGGGCGCGCGAGGTCAGGCTCGTCGAGGCCAATCGTCAGGCGGAGAGGGAGTAGAAGTGCTTCCGGGAACCGCCGATATCGCAGCAATGTGAGCGAATCCCGCCAGATCGGTGTAACCTCGGGGCAGGTTGCTGCGTATCTTTGCTGGAAACCCGCCTTGATTGCCAAGGAGACCGCCATGATCGACCGCCGTTTCCTGCTCGCATCCGCCGCCGGCCTCGCTGGCCTGTTCGGATTCCGCTGGCTGCGCGGCGAGCCCGCCCGCGCGACCGGGACCAAGGCCGCGCCAAAGTTCGAGATCGAAAAGACCGATGCCGAATGGCGCGCTCAGTTGACGCCCGCACAATATAATATCCTGCGTAAGGAAGGCACCGAGCCGCCTTTCAGCAGTCCGCTGCTCAAGGAGCATCGCAAGGGCACATTCGCCTGTGCCGGTTGCGACCTGCCGCTCTATTCGTCCGAGACGAAATTCGAAAGCGGCACCGGCTGGCCGAGCTTCTGGAAGCCGCTCGACAACGCGGTCGGCGAAACCAGGGACACCACCTTCGGCATGGCCCGCACCGAAATCCACTGCCGCCGCTGCGGCGGCCATCTCGGCCATGTCTTCGACGACGGCCCGAAGCCGACGGGCCTGCGCTACTGCATGGACGGGCTGGCGCTCGTCTTCCATCCGGCGGCGCCGTCGGCGACTTAGCCCGGTTTTCGATGCTACGGAATCAATCCAAACTCCAGCGTCATGCGCGGGCTTGACCCGCGCATCCATCTTCTCTCGGAAATGATGGATTGCCGGGTCAAGCCCGGCAATGACGGATAATCGAGATATTTCGTTCAAGCGTGAAAAAAACGCTCCAGAAACAGACGCGCTTTCTTCCCGTGAACCGGCTACCATTTCGCGCGAAATCGCCGTGAAATCCCCGGCAAGAGTTGCCCTGTCAGGCAAGAATGCCCCGGCTCCCGCGCCGGAGCCTTACCCTAACATTCTGAAATAACTAGCCTTTGCCGTTGGCATGGGGCTTGCGATGTCGTTTTTCGACCGCGGCTGTGGTTTTGGTTGATCTCCGGCAGGCCGCCCGGATCGAGTTGGAGACGATGTTATGGGTATTTTCGACGCCTTGAATACGTCGGTCGGCGGTTTGCAGGCGCAGTCCTTCGCGCTGCAAAACATCTCCGGCAACATCGCCAATGCCCAGACCACAGGCTACAAGGGCATTACCACCGCCTTCAGCGATCTGATCCCCGATTCGACCTCCCCGAATCGTCAGGTCGCCGGCGGCGTGACGGCCTACGCGACGGCAACCATCTCCAGCCAGGGAACGGTGTCGGCCTCGACGGTCGGCACTTACATGGCGATCACCGGCGACGGCTTCTTCAACGTCCAGGCGCCGACGGGGAAGGTTGACAACCAGCCGCAGTTTTCCGGCGTGACCTACTACACGCGGCGCGGCGATTTCCAGGTCGACGCAAACGGCAACCTGGTCAACAGCGCCGGCTACTACCTGATGGGCGTGGCGGTCGATCCCAAGACCGGCAACCCGCTCGGCAATGTGCCGAAGGTGTTGCAGTTCCAGAACAACTTCGTCCCCGCGCAGGCCACGACGACGCTGCAATACGCCGCCAATCTTCCGGCCGTGCCGACGACGCTGTCGAGCCCGACCGCGACCGCCGGCACCATCACCGCGGCCGGCGGGTTGAATCCGTCGGACTTCACCACGAACTTCAATCCTCTTGTGGTTGGCACGCCGGCACCGCCCCATACCGACAATAGCACCTCCGGCTCGCCGGCCATGAACCAGCTGACGCCGCCGCTCGCGATCACCAGCGCGACAAAGCTGTCCGGCACCGCGCCGAGCGACTCGCTTCCGGGGGGCTTCGCTGTCAACGACACCATCGTGGTTGACAGCCAGACAATTACTTTCACCGCGGCCGGCGTCGGCCTGCAGGACGCGACCCATGTGCGCATCGACGACACCGTCGGCGATCTGCTGGGCAAGATCGGCGCGATCACCGGGCAGGCTCCGACGATCGATGCGAGCACCGGCGCGATCACGTTGCACACCGGCACGGCGCAAGACCTCTCGGTGACGAGCGCGTCCGCCGGCTGGACTTCGATGGGCTTCGGTGCGACGACCAACATCGCGCGCGGCGGCGGCGGCACGCCCGGCGCCGGCGTCGTGATCGCCAACGACCAGACCATCTTCCAGCAGGAATCGATCAGCGGCGGCGCCGTGACAGTTTACGATTCGACCGGCACCGCGGTGAACCTGCAACTGCGCTGGGCCAAGACCGACAGCGCCTCGCTCGGCGCCGGCCACGCCGACACCTGGAACATGTTCTATCAGGCCAATCCGAACGCCACCGGCACGCAGCCGGCGTGGATCAACGTCGGCACCAATTTCACCTTCGGCACCAACGGCCAGCTATCGAGTCCGGTCGGCTCGTCCATCACCATTCCCAGCGTCAGCGTCGGCACCCAGTCGCTCGGCAACCTCACGCTGAATCTCGGCACCGGCGGTCTGACCCAGTATGCCAGCAGCGGTGGCAACGCCACCATCAACGCGATCAACCAGAACGGCTATGCCGCCGGCCAGTTGCAGTCGGTCGCCGTCAACAATGACGGCATCGTGGTCGGCACCTTCTCGAACGGGCAGAACCTCTCCCTCGCGCAGGTGTCGCTATCGCATTTCAACGGCACCAACTACCTCAAGGCGCTCGACGGCGGTGCCTATGCGGTGACCGACGAGTCGGGACCTGCGATCGCCGGCGCGGCAGGGCACATCAACGGCTCGTCGCTCGAAGGCTCCAACACCGATATCGCCGACGAGTTCACCAAGCTGATCGTGACGCAGCAGGCTTACTCGGCGAACACCAAGGTCATCACCACCGCGAACAGCATGGTTCAGGATCTCTTGAACGTGCTGCGCTAGTCGCGCCGCGGATTGATCCGGTTTTGAGGCGGGCAAAAAGATGAGTTTGAGTTCGGCCCTCTCCATCGCGATGTCCGGCCTGCGCGCCAATCAGGCCGCGCTGTCGATCGTCTCCGGCAATGTCGCCAACGCCAACACGCCGGGCTACGTCGCGCAGACGCTGGTGCAGGACCAGATCGTGACCGGCAGCACCGGCTCGGGCGTCCGCGTCATCGGCGTCGACCGCACACTCGATACATACGTCCAGTCGCAGTTGCGGACCGAAAACGCCGGCGGTGCCTATGCCGACCAGATCGCCAACGTGCTTGGTCAGTTGCAGAATGTCTATGGCACGCCGGGCAACGACGGCACGCTGGAAAACGCGCTCAACAATTTTACCTCTGCATTGCAGGCGCTGTCGGCAAGTTCGGGCAACACGGCGGCGCAGTCCTCGGTGCTGAATGCCGCGCAGGCGCTGGCGCAACAGCTCAACGCCACCACCAGCGGCATCCAGACGCTGCGCTCCAACGCCGAACAGGATCTCTCGGTGTCGGTCTCGCAGGCCAATGGCGCGATGGCCCAGATCGCCCAGATCAATCAGAAGCTTCAGGGCATGAGCGCCCAGGACCCGGCCGCCGCGACGCTGATGGATCAGCGCGACAGTGCGATCGACCAGCTCTCAAGGTTGATGGACATCCGCGCGGTCACCGACGGCACCAATCAGACGTCGGTGTTCACCACGTCGGGCATTCAGCTCGTCGGCGGGGTGCAGGCGTCCACACTGTCGTTCAACGCGCAGTCCTCGCTCACGGCGAGTTCGCAGTGGAGCGCCGATCCGAGCAAATCGAGTGTCGGCACCATCATGTGCCAGCTTCCGAACGGCGCCAAGATCGACATGATCGCCTCGCAAGGCATCAACTCCGGCCAGATTGCCGCCGACGTCCAGTTGCGCGACAAGACGCTGGTGCAGGCGCAGAACCAGGTCGACCAGATGGCGGCGACGCTGGCCAGCGCGCTGTCCGATGTCACGACCGGCGGCACGCCGGTGGCCGGACCGCCGTCTGGCTTCGACACCGATCTGTCGAACGTGCTGCCGGGCAACTCGTTCAACGTCACCTACACCGACTCCGGCAACGTCTCGCATACCGTCACGGTCGTACGGGTGGACGATTCGACCGCGCTGCCGATTCCGAACACGGCGGCAAATCCGAACGACAAGGTGATCGGCATCAATTTCTCGGGCGGGCTCGCCTCGATCGTGTCGCAACTGAACACGCAAGTAGGCGGGTCGGCGCATCTGACGTTCTCCACGGCCGGATCGCAGTTGCGCGTCACCGGTTCGGGCGCTTCGACCGTGACCGCGGCCTCGACCACGACGACCACGCAGTCGCTGGCCTCGGGCAATCCGCAACTGCCGTTCTTCACCGACCGCGCCTCGCTCTATACCGGCGCGATCACGGGTACCGCGTCGCAGATCACGGGACTGGCCGGCCGCATCCAGGTCAACGCCGCGCTGCTCGCCGATCCCTCCAAGCTCACGGTCTACAGCACCTCGCCGGTGACGCCGGCCGGCGACACCACGCGCTCCGATTTCCTCTACGACCAGTTGACGTCGGCGACCTATAGCTACGCGCCGAACACCGGGCTTGGCGCGGCGGCGGCTCCGTTCAAGGGCACGCTGCCGTCGTTCCTGCAGCAATTCGTCAGCATGCAGAGCAGCGCCGCGACCACCGCGAAGCAGGTGGCGCAGGGCCAGGACGTCGTCGTCAACACGTTGCAGGAGAAGTTCAACGCCAAGGCGGGCGTGAACATCGACACCGAAATGACCAATCTGATTGCGCTGCAAAATTCCTACGCAGCAAACGCGCATGTGATGTCGGTGGTGCAGAGCATGATGCAGACGCTGCTGCAGGCGCAGTTGTAAGGCGGTTCGTATGGCGATCAACGGCATCAGCTTCGGCAATACCATCCTCGGCAGCTCGATCCAGAGTCTCAAGGTGCAGATGGCCGATTTGCAGAATCAACTCACCAGCGGCAAGAAGTCGACGACCTATTCGGGCATGGGCGCCAACGAAGGCTTTGCCATCGCCGCGCGCGCGCAACTGTCGAACATCGCCGCGTACACCGACACCATGACGAAGATCAACACCAACATCCAGGTCGCCAACACCGCGTTGCAGGCGCTGTCCGACATCGGCACGCAGTTGCAGACCGCCGCGAACAGCGGATCGCAGGCGCTGAGCAGCGCCGGACAGACCGCGGGCCAGCAGACAGCGGTATCCGAATTCTCATCGATGGTCGGTATTCTGAATACGCAGGCTGGCGACCGCTACATCTTTTCCGGCAGCACGATCTACACGCAGCCGGTGGCGTCGTCGGACCTGATCCTGAACGGCAACGGGGTCGGGCAGGCCGGGTTGAAGCAGGTCATCTCCGAGCGCAACCAGGCCGACCTCGGCGCCAGCGGACTCGGCCGCCTCAACATTTCCTCGCCGACCACGACGTCGGTATCGGTTGCGGAGGATGCGTCGCCTTCGGTTTATGGCCTGAAGCTCGGCAACGTCACCTCGACGCTGACGGGCGCGACCGTCACCAACACGCCGGCGACGGTCAACCTCGCGACCAATCCGGCCGACGGCGACACCGTCAATTTCACCTTCCTGCAGGCCGACGGCACCAGCAAGACCGTTCAACTGACGGCGACGACAACGGTGCCGGCGCCCGCGGGATCGTTCGAGATCGGCGCGACCGCTGCGGCGACCGCCACCAATTTGAATGCGACGCTGACCGCCGCCGAGGCCACCGCGTCGCCTTATGGCGCGCAACTGACCGGCGTCAGCTCAAACGTAGCGGGCGTGACGGTGACGCCGGCGCAGGCCTCGATCGACCTCGGCGCTACCAACCCGGCCGCCGGCGATACCGTGAGCTTCACCTTCAATCTTCCGGACGGCTCCAGCGAAACCGTGCAACTGACAGCGTCCAGCGAGGTGCCGACGCCGGCCGGCAGCTTCGCGATCGGCGCGACGCCCGCGGCGACCGCCGCCAATCTCAACACCCAGCTAACGAAGTCGATCGGAACGCTGGCCAAGACCTCGCTGGTTGCGGCCTCCGCCATCCGGGCGACGCATGATTTCTTCGATTCGCCGCCGCAGCGCGTCGACGTCACCCCGCCGGCGACGCTGGCCACCGCGACCGGCGCTGTGAACGGCACGGCGGCGAACACCGTGCAGTGGTACACCGGCGATGCCGGCACCGGATCGGCGCGCGCGACCTCGAGCGTACGGGTGGATTCGTCGGTAACGGTGCAATACGGCATCCGCGCCAACGAGGACGCCATCCGCTCGCTGATGGAGTCGGCTGCGGTTCTCGCGGCGGTGACGACGTCGCCGACCGATCCGAACGGCGCCAACCAGATCTCGGCGCTCAACGCGCGCATTGCGCAGAACCTGACGGTCACGCCCGGCAAGCAGAGCATCCAGGACATCCAGGCCGATCTCGCCAACGCGCAGACGGTGATGAAGGACGCGACCGCGCGGCAGACACTGACGCAGGCGACGATGCAGAACATCGTCGATCAGGCCGAGAATGTCTCCACCGATCAGGTCGCGAGCCAGTTGCTGGCGTTGCAGACCGATCTGCAGGCCTCCTACCAGACGACCTCGATGCTCTCGCAGCTCAGCCTGGTGAAGTTCCTGCCGATCGGCTGACGACTGGAATTAGGTTCTGAACCGTGGCAATTTACAGCCTGGCAGGAAATTCGAGCCCCGCAGCCTCGAATTGGATTGCTTAGGTCAAGTTGGGTTCGGGGACCGGGAATGAACTTCGAGACGTCCGGGGATATGCTCCGGCAGCGCGCGCGCAATAAGCTGGGTCGCGCGGCGTGACCGCCGTACGGCGCGACGGGCCGCCACCGGGACGGCCGGGTGCACAGCCTGATGTCGGCGAGACACTCGATCCGGACGACTGGGGCGTACTGCGCGAGCAGGGGCACCGGATGCTCGACGATATGTTCGATTACATCGCCGGCGTTCGCGAGCGCCCGGTGTGGAGGCCTATCCCTGCGGAGACGCGTGCGCGTTTTCGCGAGGAGCTGCCGCGTGCAGGCGGCGATCTCGACGACATCTATCGGGAGTTTGCCGACCACATCGCGCCGTATGTCGCCGGCAACGTCCATCCCGGCTTCATGGGGTGGGTCAACGGGGGTGGCACCGCCGTCGGGATGCTGGCCGAGATGCTGGCGGCCGGGTTGAACGCCAATCTCGGCGGCCGCGATCACGTTCCGATCGAGGTCGAGCGCCAGATCGTTCTGTGGGTGCGGCAGATGTTCGGCTTTCCCGATACCGCGAGCGGCATCTTCGTCACGGGAACATCGATGGCGAACCTGATGGGGGTGCTGGTGGCGCGCGCGGCGCGGCTCGGCCCGTCCGTGCGCCAGCGGGGGCTGTCGGATCGCGGCGCCGGTCTCACCGCCTATACGTCGGCGGCGACGCACGGTTGCATCGCGCAGGCCATGGACCTCGCCGGCTTCGGCACTGACGCGCTGCGGCGGATTCCGGTCGATCGCTGCCATCGCATCGATGTCGATGCGTTGCGTGCGCAAGTGGCTGCCGATCGCACCGCCGGTCTTGAACCGTTTCTGGTGATCGGATCGGCCGGGACGGTCGACATCGGGGCGATCGACGATCTGGCGGCGTTGCATGTGCTGTGCCGCGACGAGAACCTGTGGCTGCATATCGACGGCGCGTACGGCGCGCTCGGTATCCTGTCGCCTGAGATCGCGCCGCGCCTCGCCGGCATCGAGAGCGCCGACTCCATTGCTTTCGATTTCCACAAATGGGGGCAGGTGCCCTATGACGCGGGCTTCCTCCTCGTCCGCGACGGCGAGCAGCACCGTCGGACGTTTGCGGCGCCGGCGGCGTATCTGCGCCGGGAAACGCGCGGGCTCGCGGCGGGCTCGCCGTGGCCGTGCGACTACGGGCCGGACATGTCGCGCGGATTTCGCGCGCTGAAGACGTGGTTCACGTTGAAAGCCTACGGCATCGACAAGCTCGGCGCGACGATCGCCCGGACCTGCGCGCTCGCGCGCTGCCTCGAAGCGAAGATCGCCGCCGAGCCGAAGCTCGAATTGCTGGCGCCGGTGCAACTCAACATCGTGTGCTTCCGCTATCGGTCCGACGATGCCGACAGGGTCAATGCCGAGATCGTCGCATCGCTGCACGAGTCGGGTATAGCGGCGCCGTCCACGACCACGCTCGACGGCCGGCTCGCGATCCGCGCGGCGATCGTCAACCATCGCACCGGGATGCGCGACATCGAAGCGTTGGTGTCGGCGGTGCTGGAATTCGGCGCGCGCGAATCCGAATCTCGCGAATCCGAATCTCACGAATCGGAGACTCGCGAAGCCGGACGCTGAGCTGCGCTCGGGCGCAGGTTCAAGCTCAAGTTCAGGCGGAGCGCTGCGCCCTGGCGTCGGGGCGGTCGGCGGTGCTGTCGTTCATGTCCGCCAGCGTCTTCTCATAGGCGATCAGTTTCTTGACCTCCTTGAGCGCCTTGTAGAGGTCGCCGTTGAGGATGTCGTTGTTGATGCCCTCGATGATCGGCCATGCGCCGGGCATGGTCGTGATGACGTCGCGCAACAGGCTGAAATAGGTGCTGTGATTGATCTGCGGCTCGGGCGCGAGATACATCAGCTGCACGGCGAGATAGATCAGCTTGGCCGGCGTATTGGCGGTTTCCGGCGTCAGGATATCCTTTTCGCGCAGGATCGGAGTGCGGCCGCCTTCGATCAGCAGCCTGGCGCGCTGATCGGTGTTGGTGATGACGCACGCGCCGATGATGATCCGCTCATGCGGGCGAAGCTCAACCTTCAGCGCCATGATAGCTCTCCTGTGGCGTTTCGGGATCCTGTGACGCCGGGATGTGCGTTGCCGCAAGCAGCCCGAATAACGTCCATATTCAACCGACGCCGCGATCCTTTCCGATCATGGTTAACGCCGTATTAACGGGGGCGGCGGGGCGCCATCGATGGCCGCAGGAAACTGCAATGTTCACAAGGGCATCATGGTGGCGAATGATCCGACGGCCCGTGGCGAAGCGCCGAAAGCGCATCGACGTTCATTCGAACTGTGCCGCGCAAGTTCATGTTTTTTTTAGAGTCCTGGTTCCAGGGTTGCGTTGTCGTCCGATGGAAACGATCGGCGCAACGTACACGAATGTTCACACCAGAAAGGTATGACAAATGTCCGGTATCGTTCTCTCGGCGTCAGTTCGCCAGAACCTCCTCTCCCTCCAGTCCACCGCCGATCTGCTCTCCACCACGCAGAATCGTCTTGCCACCGGCAACAAGGTCAACTCGGCGCTCGACAATCCGACCAACTTCTTCACCGCGCAGGGCCTCGACAACCGCGCCGGCGACATCAACAACCTGCTCGACTCGATCGGCAACGGCGTGCAGGTGCTGCAGGCTGCCAACACCGGCATCACCTCGCTGCAGAAGCTGGTCGATACCGCCAAGTCGATCGCCAACCAGGCGCTGCAGACGCCGTCGGGCTATTCCACGAAGTCTCAAGCCAGCGCCACCATCACCGGCGCGACCGCGTCGAACCTGCTCGGCGGAACGACGACCGCGGCAACCAACGCCAAGGTCACGAGCACTGTCGATCTGTCATCCGCTCAGGTCGACGCTTCGGGCGGCGCAATCACCTTCTCGGTCAACAGTCAGTCGGTGACCTTGTCGACAACCGGCGGCACTGCCAGCGACGGCAAATATTCGCTTTCCGATCTTGAAGCGGCGATCAACACCCAGGTCGGCACCTCTGCCAAAGTGAATGCCACGGACGATGGTTCGGGCCATCTCGTGCTGACCAGCACGAATACTGCGGGTGCATCCGATGCCATCACGCTCGGTGGCACCACCACGGGCGTGTTCGGCGCCACCCCCACGGTGACCGCCGGCACCGACGCAAGCACCACGGGCGGTCTGTCTGGCCTCCAACTGACGATCGGTTCGACCGCCGGCGGTCAGGCCCTCGACATCACCTTCGGCGCCGGCACCCAGACCTACGACAGTTCCACCGGCGTCGCCACCAATGTCAGCACGCTCGACCAACTCAATACCGTGCTGACCAACAACAACCTGAGCGCATCGATCGATTCGACCGGCAAGCTCACGATCACCACGACCAACGACTATGCGTCGACGACGATCGGCGCGCTCGCCGGTTCGGCCACTGGTACGGGGCCGTTCACGGCCGGTGCGGGTTCCGCCCCGGTTGCCGACGCCAACGTACAGAATACCCGTGGCACGCTGATCAGCCAGTACAATGCGGTGATCGATCAGATCAGGACGACCGCGCAGGATTCTTCCTTCAACGGCGTCAACCTGATCAACGGTGATCAGCTCAAGCTGGTGTTCAACGAAACCGGCAAGTCCACCCTGACCATTCAGGGCGTGACCTTCGATCCGGCCGGTCTCGGCCTGTCCTCGCTGACGTCGGGCACCGACTTCCTCGACAACGCCACGACCAACAAGGTTCTGGACTCGCTCAACAACGCGTCCGGCACGCTGCGCTCGCAGGCTTCGACCTTCGGTTCGAACCTGTCGATCGTGCAGATCCGTCAGGACTTCAACAAGAACCTGATCAACGTGCTGCAGACCGGCTCAAGCAACCTGACGCTGGCCGACACCAACGAGGAAGCGGCCAACAGCCAGGCGCTGTCGACCCGCCAGTCGATTGCAGTGTCCGCGCTGGCGCTGGCCAACCAGTCGAACCAGAGCGTGTTACAGTTGCTGCGCTAATCGTAAGCGACTTATCAGACAACGGAAACGGCGGGGGAAACCCCGCCGTTTTTGCGTTTGCCGATTCCGTAACCTCATTCTGGTTTGGATTATCAGCGGCTGCTCACAACATCTTGAAAAACAAGAAAAACATTTTATGACGCGGCGGTTCGGATTCTTGAATCCTGCGTTGAGCACAGCGCCCTAAAGCCACCATCTGCCTCGCATTTTGTCGTTCGAATTCAGAAAGCGCTTCAGATGTCACGGACGGACGGAGGGCGGGGTGCCGAAGCGTCGATGGCGGGGCATTAATCTGCTGTTAACCATAAATTAAAACGTCTCGTTCACCTTTCCGACAAGGAACCGGCTCCTCCGTAATGAGCCGGTGTCCGCCTACGTCAGGGAAGGGCCAGACATGTCCGACATCGTTCTCTCGGCATCCGTTCGCCAGAATCTGCTCTCGTTGCAGTCCACCGCCGATCTGCTGGCGACGACGCAGAATCGGCTCTCCACGGGCAAGAAGGTCAACACGGCCCTCGACAACCCGACCAATTATTTCACTGCCGCCGCGCTCGACAACCGCGCCAACGACATCAGCAATCTGCTCGACGGCATCGGCAACGGCGTGCAGGTGTTGCAGGCCGCCAACACCGGCCTGACCTCGCTGCAGAAGCTGGTCGACACCGCGAAGTCGGTCGCCAATCAGGTTCTGCAATCACAAGTCGGCTATTCGCAGAAGTCGTCGGTGGCGAGCCTGCCCGTGACGGGCGCGACCGCGCTCGATCTCAGAGGCACGACGCCGTTCACAAATGCCGCCGCGACGCCCGGCACCGCCCTGAAGACCGGCACCGCCAACGCCGCCGCAACCGGCGTCACCCTTATCAGTGCGCTGACCGACGGCGCGGTCGTGACGCCGACCGGCCCTGCGGCCGGCGACAGCTTTTCCGTCAACGGCAAGACCGTCACGTTCGCCGCGTCCGGCGCGGCGACCACCGACGCCTCCGGCAACGTCACGATCGGCATCGACCAGACGCTGAGCGCGCTGACCGGCGTGATCGATGCGCTGGACGGCAACACCGCGCCCGCCACGGCATCGTCGGTCAACGGCAGCGGGCAGATCGCGCTCAACACCGGCATCGCTCATGACCTGACGCTGACGGACTCCACGCCGGCCGGCGTGCTCGCAAAGCTCGGCCTGAGTGCGGGAACGACGGCGCGCGGCGGCGGCGCGGGGAACCTCGACGGCAAGACGCTGACGATCGGGGCAACCGGCGGCGGTGTTGCGACCAGCATCACGTTCGGCGACGGCACCAACGGCACCGTCAAAAGCCTCAACGGCCTGAACGCACAGCTCGCCTCCAACAATCTTCAGGCCTCGATCGACGCGACGGGCGTGATCACGATCTCGACCTCCAACGAGGCCGCCGCCGCGACCATCGGTACGATCGGCGGGACCGCGGCCGGCGCAGGCTATGCGTTCAACGGCCTGGTCGCCGGCGCGCCTGTTGAAGACGCTTCGGTTCAGGCGTCCCGCGCCGGGCTCGTCAATCAGTACAACAACATCATTCAGCAGATCAACACGACGACGGCGGACGCGTCGTTCAACGGCATCAATCTGCTCAATGGCGACACGCTGAAGCTCATCTTCAACGAGACCGGAAAGTCCGTGCTCACCATCAACGGCACCAGCACCAACGCCGCTGGCCTCGGCCTGGCGTCGCTGACGGCGGGCACCGACTTCCTGGACAACGGCTCTGCCAACAGCGTGATCGCGAACCTCGACAAGGCGTCGAGCACGCTGCGCGCGCAGGCCTCGACGCTCGGCGCAAACCTGTCGATCGTGCAGATCCGTCAGGACTTCTCGAAGAACCTGATCAACGTGTTGCAGACCGGCTCAAGCAACCTGACGCTCGCCGACACCAACGAGGAAGCGGCGAACAGCCAGGCGCTGTCGACCCGCCAGTCGATTGCGGTGTCCGCGTTGGCGCTGGCCAACCAGTCGCAGCAGAGCGTGCTGCAACTGCTGCGCTGATGACGCGAGGCGCGACGTCGCACGGCGGTCGCAAGTGTCCCGCCTGCCATTTTTTTGGCGCAAGTGGAAACGCCGGGTAACCTATTCTAAAGGCGGCTCCGGTAGACATATCAGCAGCGCCGAAGCGCGCGCGCCCGCTATTTTTCCCCCGAGGTCTTGAATGTCGAACGCTGCTCAAGCCTACGCCCGGACGGCTCAAACCTCGTCGTCTCCCCGTGAAATCGAGGCTCAGGCTTTGCTGAAGGCAGCGCGACAGCTTCAGGAGATCCAGAACAACTGGCAGGGTCCGGACAAGAACATGCACGAAGCGCTGCTGTTCAACCGCCGTCTGTGGTCGATCTTCATGAGCGCAGCGGACAGCAACGACAACCAGCAGCCGCTGGAGGTCCGCCAGAACATCGCCAACATCGGCGTCTTCGTGATGAAGCAGACGGTCGACATGCAGATGAATCCCGACCCCGCGAAGCTGAAGTCGCTGATCGACATCAACTGCAATCTCGCAGCGGGTTTATCCGGGCGGGCGTAACGCCTGCCTTCACCGACGGAGCCGGGTCATGGCCGACATCATGAGCATTCTGTCGGCGAACTACACGACGGTCGGGCAGAACGTCAATCTCGACACCGGAAAGTATGTCGCTGTCGATCCCAAGGCCTTCGAGGGCACCTGGAGCGGCAAGTACGCCAACCAGAAGCCGTTCTCGGTGACGATTTCGAACGTCAACGGGTTCCATGCCAAAGCCAAGTACCAGTACGGCAGCACGATCAAGTACCAGGACGTGCTGATCAAGAATAATTCCTTCCGCGTCGGCGATTCAAAGTTCGTGCTGACAAAAGCCGGCACCGCGCAGGTCAGCACGGTCATGACGGATCCGGCGACGGGTGCGAGTACGCTCGAGACGGCTTACGTCCAACAGGGCTGATCGGTCGCGCGGCTGCATCTCGGTTCGGCCGTCGCAAGCCAGAGCGTTTCCCGGTGAAGCGGAAATCGGTTCACCGTAAGGAAATGCGACCAATAAGGCGCGCGCGGTTACGCCTGCCGATCGGTCGCGGGGTCCTGCGCGCGCTCGGCCTTCACAAGATCGAGCGCGCGGAAATAGGCGCGCCGCCGCAGCATCGCCTCGTCGGGGAACTGCTTGACGACGAGACTCGTCCGGTTGTCGACTACCTGGTAGACGACCGAGGCGGCGTCGCGATCGACGACCACTTGACGGGACAGCGTATCGCCCGAGGCCTGCGGATCGTTACGGATGCGCGCGCTTACGTCCGCCGCCGTGACGCTCTGGCTCGGCGGAAGTTGAGTCGCGACGGCATCGCCAGCGGCGCTGCCCGCCGGCTGAACGATTGGTGTCGCGACCGGCGCCCCGACCGGTTTGATGCTGAAATCCGTGCCCATGGTCGCCTCCAGGCTCCCTTCGAGTCAAATCCCAACCCCCTTTAGGCCGCAAGCCTAACGCCCGTCTCTCAACGCCACGTTAGAAAACGTGTTCAACACCGTGCTGCCGGCGACGCGGCAATTTGAATCAAATGGATACGAATGCACGAGGGCAGGGCAGCCCAAGCGGCGATCTGGAGTCTTGCAAGACAAAAAATATCGGCTAGTCAGGATGCCATTCTCGACCACGCGGAATCTGCGCGACCTCCGGCGTCATGCGCGGGCTTGACCCGCGCACCCATCTCCCTTCAAAAAATGATGGATTGCCGGGCGTAGGCAAGCGGAAGCGACGCCGTTCTTCGAACGGCTATGCCCGGCAATGACGATGATCGGGAGGTTTTCGTTCGAACGTGAAAACGCGCTACAGCGACCGGCTCACCGCGATCGGGATCGTGTGCTGGCGCGGCGGCGTGCTGCGCTGGCCGTTTGCCGTATAGGTCTGCGGCATGGTGCGGCGCTGCGCCTCGGCGCTGACGCCGCGCACGATGCCTTCGGAGACCGCGTGCGCGGTCGCGAGCACCGTCAGGTTCACCTGGAGGATCGCGCGGAACGTGTCGTGGTGGCGTTGCAGGGCGGTGAGCAGCTCGGGCGTGGCTTGCGTCATGTAGGCCTGACTGCTCTTGAAATGGCTGATGGCGGCGGCGTAGCGGCGCGACAGTTCGCTCTTCTGTTTCTCGAGCGCCATGCCCTCGCGAATCTTGCCGGCGCGCACCAGTTCGGTTTCGCGCTCGATGACGGCGAGCAGCGCATTCATGGTGTCGAGCATGTCGTCGGCGAGTTTGCGTGCGTCCGCCGGCGTCGCGGCGGGCGGCGGGGCGGGGGACGGCTGTTGCGCATGTGGGGTCGCCGTCATGGGGTCTCCTTCGGAGCCGGCTGGTTCGCCTGGGTCTGGTTCGCCTGTTGCATGATGAGGGTGCGGAACACCGCGTCGGACACGCCGACGCCGCCGGCCTTGGCGAACGATTTGGAATACTGCTCGGTGAGCATCGAGCGCCATACTCCGGTGCCCGGCGTGTCGCCGAACGGGCCTTCGCCCTTCAGGCCCGTGGTCATCTGCGAGAACATCGAATTGAGGAACATCGCCTCGAAATCCTGCGAGGTCGCCCTGGCTTTCTGAACCACCTGCGGAGAAACTTTTTCCAGCGCCTGCGCGAGCTGCGGATCGGGGCGGCCGTTCGGCATCGGCATCATCGCCTTGCGCGGGATGCTGGGATAGGCGCTCGCGATCAGGTTGCCGTCGATCTGGGGCTGCATTTGCATTACATCACCTCGATGTCGGCTTCGATCGCGCCGGCCGCCTTGATCGCCTGCAGAATGCCGATCAGGTCGCGCGGCCCGATGCCGAGGCCGTTGAGTCCGTCGACCAGCCCTTGAAGCGAGACGCCGTTCTTGACCAGCGCGAGCTTCTTGCCGTCCTCGGTCACGCCGACGGCGGTGCGCGGCGTCACCACCGTGCGTCCGCGCGACAGCGGATTGGGCTGGCTGACCTGCGGACTCTCGGAGATGGATACGGTGAGGTTGCCTTGCGCCACCGCGACGGTGGCGACGCGGACATCGCGCCCCATCACGATGATGCCGGAGCGCTCGTCGATGATGATCTTTGCCGCAATGTCCGGCTCGACCTGCAACTGTTCGATTTCGGTCAGGAGCGCGACGACGTTGCCCTTGAATTCCGCCGGGATGGAGAGTTGGACGGTGGACGGATCGATCGGCTCGGCGGTCTTGGTGCCGAGGAAATCGTTGACCGCGGCGGCGATGCGCTTGGCGGTGGTGAAATCGCTGTTGCGCAACGCCAGCCGAACGTTCGGCATCTTGTTCAGCGCGAACTCGATCTCGCGTTCGACGATGGCGCCGTTGGCGATGCGCCCGTTGGTCGGCACCCCCTTGGTGACGCTGGCGGCGGCGCCTTCGGCGGAAAAGCCGCCGATCGCGAGCGAGCCCTGCGCCACCGCATAGACATTGCTGTCGGCGCCGAGCAGCGGCGTGACCAGCAGGGTGCCGCCTTGCAGGCTCTTGGCGTCGCCCATCGCCGACACCGTGACGTCCATGCGGGTGCCCTGGGTGGCGAAGGCCGGCAGGTTGCCGGTCACCATGACGGCGGCGACGTTGCCGGTGCGGATGGTGGCGCCGCGAATGTTGACGCCCATGCGTTCCAGCATCGCCTGCAGCGACTGCTTGGTGAAGGGGATGTTGTTGAGGGTGTCGCCGGTGCCGTTGAGGCCGACCACGAGGCCGTAGCCGATCAACTGGTTTTGCCGCACGCCTTCGATGTTCGCGAGATCCTTGATCCGCGAGGTCGCGTGCGCAGGCGTCATCAGCGGCGCCAGCGCGACAAGCGCCGCGACGGCGATCCGGACGATCCTTGAAATACCAACGCCAGGCATCCTCTGCTCCCCGCTGAGGGTTCGGTCCGGCTGGCCGCCACTCCCATGACGGTCATCCGCCGTTAACCATGCGAGGGCCGTGCCATCGCGGCCTCTCGCCTATAATATTGAGATCGTTGGAGTATTGATGCGGCGGGCCGATCTCTGCCGGCGAGAGGGAGCGGCGAAGTTGCCGTCATCGGCAATTTTTGCCGGGCGTTCACGCTTCGTTAACCATAACGGTCCACGGTTCCCGTGCTGATCATCCGGCGCGGCATTCCGTCCGGCGGCGGGCGGCCAGGCGCCCGAACCGGCGTGACGCGGTTCGTGACCATCACAAATCGGTGAGAGGCGGCGATGCGAATTTATGGAGCGAACGGCACGACGCAGGCGACGCCAGCCACCGCCGCGCGGCGGACCGGTGGAAGCGAATTTTCCCTGCCGGAGTTGACCGCGACCACGGAAAACCGGGCCGCCACCGCGCCGAAGGCCACCGCGAACCTCGATGCGCTGCTGGCGTTGCAGGGTGTCGAGGAAGATCCGGTGGAACGGCGCAAGCGCTCGGTGAAGCGCGGCAGGGGCGCGCTCGACGTGCTCGACGATCTCAAGATCGGCCTGCTGTCCGGTAATTTCGACTCCTCGACGGTGACGCGGCTGCGCGCCGCCGCCGCCGATCTGAAATCGTCCTCTGGCGATGCCGGTCTCGATGAGGTGCTGTCGGAGATCGAATTGCGGGTCGAGGTCGAACTCGCCAAAGCCGGGCAATACTGAGAGCCGCAAGGCGCGCCGGGGCCGGAGAAGCCTGCCTCGATCTGCTCCGGCGGAACGGGCCGAGTTGAAGGTTCCCCTCGCCATCGGGCGCCTTTTATTTTGACGCGTTTTCTTGACGCGAACCGGTACCCGTCCCCGGGTCAAGCCCGAGGACGTGCTTCGCTCGAAAACGCTATCGCGGCGGTTGCGGGCCGGCCGGTTCCGGTCCGGGATCGACCGGTTTCTGGCCGGGCAGGGCTATAAATGGCTGGATTTCCATCGCCCGAACTGTCGGGGCCGCGTCTTTCGGCGCTGCGATATTGTTTGTCACAGACGGCCGCTATATAAGCTCCGCCGCAGCCGGACCGTCCGGCGCCTTGCACGGGCTATGGAATGCATTTTGAAAAATTGAAGAATTACAGGCCCTCCGACAAAGAGCCGTTCATGAATGAGCGCCAGCGTGAGTATTTCCGCGCCAAGCTGCTGGCATGGAAGGACGAAATCCTCCGGGAATCGAAGGTCACGCTGCAGACGCTTCAGGAAGAAAACGTCAATCATCCCGATCTCGCGGATCGCGCGTCCTCAGAAACAGACCGCGCCATCGAACTGCGGGCCCGCGACCGGCAGCGCAAGCTGATTTCCAAGATCGACGCCGCCTTGCAGCGGATCGAGGACAACACCTACGGCTATTGCGAGGAAACCGGCGAGCCGATCTCGCTGAAGCGGCTTGAGGCCCGTCCGATCGCGACGCTCTCGGTCGAGGCCCAGGAGCGTCACGAGAAGCGCGAAAAGATCTATCGGGACGAGTAGCACCGGCGGAAAGCCGGATTTCACGCCTCGCTATTGGAACGTCTCCCGCTGCTCGTCGGTCAGGCCGGCCAGCACCTGCCTCGCCTGGCTGTAGCCGGCGGCGACCACTTCCTCGAAACGACTCCAGTCCAGCAGGCGACCTTCGGCGATGCGCGGCCGGAACAACAGGTCGGTGAACTGTCCCATCGCCTTCTGCTTCGAAAGCGAGGTGATGAAGGACGACCGCAGCAGCGTCTCCGGCACGCTCGGCAGAGGGTAGCGTCGCTTCGCGCGCGGCCTGAGCTTGTCGCGCAGCAAGGCGAGCACTCCCGGCACGCCGTCGATGTCGAACACCTGCTCGCGGTCGACCGAGAGATCGACGCCGATGATGCGGCCGGCGCCGAGCTGCGCCATCACATCGACCGGAAAATTATTGAACGTGCCGCCGTCGTACATCATGTGGCCGCCGACGAACACCGGCGGCAGTGCGCCGGGGATCGCGTAGCTTGCGCCGACGTTGCGGACAAGGTCGCCGCGCAGCAGCACGGCTTCGCGGCCGGTCGAGAAGTCCGACGCCATCGTGAAGAAGGTGGTCCAGCAATCCTCGCTGTCGACCGCATCCTGGCCGGTGGCATCGCGCACGGCCTGCGCCGTCGCGCTGCGCGAACGCGCGCCCTTGATCAGCGACACCAGCGGGATGAAGTTGTAGTCGCCGGTCACGTTGCCCGTCGGATGCAGGGGGAACGCCTTGCGGACGGCGGCTGCGACCTCGTCCGCGCTGCGTCCGAGCGCCAGCACCATGCCCATCACCGCGCCGATCGAGCTGCCGCCGAGCATGTCGACGGGAATGCCGGCTTCTTCCAGCGCCTTGATGACCCCGACATGGGCGAAGCCGCGCGCACCGCCGCCCGACAGCACGAGCCCGATGCCGCGTCCGGAGACGATGCGAGCGATGCGACGCATGTCGCTCTGCAACTGCGGACGAATGTGAAAGTGCCGCGCGGCCGGCCGCACATCCAGCCATCGCGCCGTGCCGGTTGGACTCGTCGTATCGGCCTTGTGCAGCAGGACCAGCGTCTGCCGCGCGATCGAGAGGGGTGCTGCCGGCGACAGGCAGGCCCGCTCGACGGCGGACCGGTCGGGCTCGCGACCGGCGTCGGCAAGCAGCAGGATCTCGTCGGCATGGCGCAGGCAGAAACGGGTCCATGCGGTGTTGTGGCCGTCGGCTGCGAGATACACCGCGCGGCTTCGGGCCTCGATCTCGTCGATATAGCCGGCAAGCGCATCGTGGCGCCGTCCGGCCGGGTGGGCCGGAGTGGTGCCGAAGCGCTCGGCGATGTCATCGGCGGTAACTACTGTCACCGGCCTTGCCTCTGCGGCTTGCGCGTCGCGCAGGCTTTGCGCGAAATCAGCGGAATCCAGCCCGGACGTGACCGGCAGGATGCAGATGTTCACCGGCACCAACGGCGCCTGGCGCTCGCGCTCGTGATGGCGGAATCGCCGGATCACGGTCCGCATCATCGACATTTCGATTTTGGGATCCTGCATGATCGCGCGCTCGATCGTCGCGCGCGTCACTTTGACCAGCAGGGTATCGCGCACCGCCACCACCGTCGCCGAGCGCGGCTCGCCGGTGAGCAGCGCAAGCTCGCCGACGGTCTCGCCGCGCCCGATCTCGCCCAGAATTTTCCGTACACCGGATTCGGTTTCGGAAAAGGCTTGCAGCCGCCCGGACACGACCAGGTACACGTCGTCGCTGATGTCGCCCTGGTGCAGCAGGGTCATGCCGGAGGCGAGATGGACATATTCGGCCTCGGACTGGATGGTGCGCAGGATCCCGGCGCTGGCGGACGCAAAGTAGCTGCGAAGGACGGTCTGGAGCAGCGCGTCGCGTTGCTGAAGATCGGGATCGGTTTCCGGCGTCAAAACCGCAACTCCTTGTCTGCACGCGCCGTCGCGAGTTCAATCCGGTCAAGCATCAAGCATAATTCAGAACGCCGGTCGATGAACGGAATTCTTGCCGCAGCGCATCGTCATTGCCGGGGCTTGACCCGGCAATCCATCAGTTCCGAAAGAAGTCGGATGCGCGGGCCATACATAGGCGAGCGGAAGCGACGCCGTTCTGCGAACAGCGAAGCCCGCGCATCACGCCGAGGCCATCGGGCTGGTTCAGGAGTAGTTGAGAACCGCTTCAGTCGCGGCCGACCTTGCCGGGGAATCCGGGCATGGTGGGGCTGTCGCCCCTCAGGCCGCTTGGCACAGCGCCGGTGCCGATGGTGCCGGGCCGCGATGTGTTCGGCACGCCCGGCTGGTTCGTCACGCCGGTATTAAGGCGCGGTGACGGCGCCGGCGTCACGAATGGCGCTGAAGGCATCTGCCCGTGCCCATGACCTCTGCGGTGGCGCGCCTGTGCCACGTCCGGAATCACGCTCAGGCAAATGGCAAGGATGATCAGGATGCGGATGGCGAAAGTCATTGGACGCTCCGGCGGTCTTCAGTGCGAAATCTCACGTAAATATATATATCCATCCAAGTCGCAGCGTGCAGGCCGGTTTCATTAAATTTCGTTGATTGTCCGTTTGAACGATGCCTGATCTTTCCGCAAATAGACACGGCCCCCGGCAGGGGAGCTGCCGGAGGCCGCAACACCGGACGACGCGTGGCATCGCCGGGGAGTCACCGTCTCGCGCTTAAGGTTCGCGACACGGCGGGGAGCTGGTAAAGAGCTAGAACGGTAGCAGCACGTCCATGACCTGCTGACCGTAGCGTGGCTGCTGGACGTCGCTGATCTGGCCGCGGCCGCCGTAGGAGATGCGGGCCTGCGCGATCTTGCTGGAGTCGATGGTGTTGTCGCTCTGGATATCCTCGGGCCGCACGATGCCTGCGACGATCAGTTCGCGGATTTCCAAGTTGACGCGGATTTCCTGCCTGCCTTCGACCACGAGGTTGCCGTTCGGCAGCACCTGGGTCACCACGGCGGCGACGCTGGTCTGCAGGTTTTCCTGGCGCTGCACCGAGCCTTTGCCGTCGCTCGAGGCGGTGGAGTCGGCGGTCAGCAGCCGGCCGGGCAGCACTTTCTGCGCGGTCACGCCCATCAGCTTGGAGCCGGCGAAATCGGTGATGCCGGAGTCTTCCTTGTTGGTGCGGCTGCGCTGGGTCTCGTTGGCGATGTTGGCCTTGTCGGTGAAATTCACGGTGACGGTCAGGAGGTCGCCGACCCGCGAGGCGCGCTGATCCTTGAAGAACGCGCGCGAGCCGTTCCGCCACAGCGAGTTGGCGTTGTACGACGCCGTCTCCGGCTTCGGCATCGGCATCTGCACGGGCTTGTAGCCAGGCTGCGTCGTCGGATTGTCGATCGCGGTCAGTTTTGGCCGTTCGCCGATTTGCGAGAGGCGATCGATGGACGAGCAACCGCTGGCGAGGCCGGCGGCCGCCAGCAACGTGCCGGTCAGAACGATGCGGTTGATGTTCGCGGACTTCAACATGAACGTTACTCGGATTTTGGAGATACAGGCACGCTGTCGCTGGTCGGGGTCGGGGCGGATGCGGAGTCGGCGGCTGGCGCGGCGCTCGCCAGCCTGCGCGGGACGATCGGCGCGACCGGAGAAACCGACACCTGGCCGCGTCCGACCACGACGCCGGATACGGTGCGTTTCGATTGCAGGTTGAGGACGCTGACGACGTCGCCCTCGGTGCCGGCTTCGGTCGCCTTGCCGCGCACGGTGAGATAGATTCCCGCAGCCTGGTAGATCAGGGTCACGGCCTCGTCGCGTTGCACCAGATCCGGCTTGGTCAGGTCGGTGCTGCGCAGCGCCTGACCGGCGCGCATCTGCCGCCGCACCTGCATCCCGATGACACGGTCGCGGCTCGCGGCATCGTTGCCGACCTCGGCCTTGGGCCGGCGCTCCATCACGACATCGGAGAATTTCAGCAGCGTGTTGCGCTCGACGTCGCGGGCCAGCACCGCGGCCTCGACGGTCTCGACGGCGGTGCCGGTGAAGCGGAGACGGGCCGGCGCGGCGCCGGAGTCGCTGCCGACCTCGAGCGTGACGTCGAAGCGTCCGTTGCGCGGGTCGAACCGTGTCACGACCGGGTTGATGGCGCCGTTGTTCGTCGCATCGAGATGGACTGTCCGAAGGTCCTTGTCGAAGGTGAGCGACAGGTCCTTGGCGTCGCCGAGCCCGTGGCGGTGCTCGAGCGCGACGGCGATCTGCAGTTCGATGTCGTCGGCATCGATGGTACGCGCGAGCCGCGTCACCGCGATGGTGCGGATGCCGTGAGTATCGACGCCGATCACCTGATGGGCGCGCAGCGCGTTGAGCACCTGGGCGGCCGGCAGGGTGCCGGTGGTGCCGGGATCGGGCGCGCGGTAGATCGCGATCTGTGCAGCGACGCCGGCGTTGTCGATGACATCGCCGATCCGCACTACCTCGCTTGTGACGTTGACGTTGGCGCGCAGCACAGGGACCGGAATGGCGGCCGCGCTCTGGATCGCGCTCGCCAGGACAACGCGGGGCGGGGCCGCACCGTTCGCAGCCAGCGCCGGGACGGAAACCGCCAGCAGCGCGGCGGCGACGAAAAGCGAACGGACGGCCATGGTCAGCCTCCTTGGAGCATGATCCCGAAAAGTGGAAACCGGTTTTCGGAGAGGATCATGCTCAATTAAAAAGATCAGAGTCTGGTTCAACGCAGTTGAATCAGACTCTAGCGGAACAGCGCGGATGCGGATTGCAGCATCTGATCGGCGGCGCTGATGACCTTGGCGTTCATCTCGTAGGCGCGCTGCGCGGCGATCAGATCGGAGATTTCGGAGACCACCTCGACGTTGGCCTGCTCAAGGCTCGACTGCTGCATGTCGCCGTAGCCGTCGATGTTGGCGACGCCGTCCTGCGGCGGACCGGAGGCGGGCGTCTCGGTGAAGTTGTTGTCGCCGACCGGTTGCAGGCCGGCCTTGTTGACGAAGCGGGTCAGGCCGATCTGGCCAAGCACGGTCGGGGTGGTCTGCCCCGGCGTCGTCACCGAAACCTGGCCCTGCGCGTTGATGGTGATGCCTGCGGAATTTTGCGGGATCGTGATCGTGGGCTGCACCGGATTGCCCTGCGCGTTGACGATGCGGCCCTGATTGTCCATCTGGAACGTACCGTCGCGGGTGTACTGGTAGGTGCCGTCCGGCATCTGGATCTTGAAGAAGCCTTCGCCGCGGATGGCGATGTCGAGATCGTTGCCGGTCTGCGACAGCGTGCCCTGACTCATCAGCCGTGGCGTGCCGACGGTCTTGACGCCGCCGCCGAGATCGATGCCCACCGGCAGGATGGTGCCCTGATCGGAGGCCTGCGCGCCGACGCGGCGGACGTGGTCGTAGATCAGGTCCTGAAACGCGGCCCGCTGCTTCTTGTAGCCGGTGGTACGCAGGTTCGCGATGTTGTTGGAGATGACCTGAACGTTCAATTCCTGGGCCGCCATTCCGGTCGCCGCGGTATAAAGTGCGCGCATAATCTGGTTTCCTTATGCCGGAACGTCGGCGAGTTTTTCGATAGCCGATTTTTGCAGGTCGCTTTGCTGTTGCAGCAGCGTCGCCATCTGGGTGTAGGCGCGGGACACCTCGACCATGCGGCTCATCTCGGTCACCGCATTGACGTTGGATTTTTCGATGAATCCCTGGTGGATCCGCGCCTTGGTATCCGGCCGGGCGAAGTTGCCTTCGCCTGCGGCGTAGAGGTTGGAGCCTTCCTTGAGCAGCTTCTGCGCCTGCGTGAAGGAGACCAGCCGCAGCTTGCCGCGGATCGAGTCGGCGGCGTTGTTGACGCCTTCGAGCACGGTCACGGTGCCGTCTTCGGAAATCGTGATGTCGTGATCGGTCTGCTGGAACGTGATCGGGCCATTGGAGCCGAGCACCGGATTGCCCGATGCCGTCACCAGTTGTCCCTGCGCATTGATCTGCAGTCCGCCGTCGCGGGTGTAGCGTTCGCCGTTCGGCGTCTGCACCACCAGGAAGGCCTTGCCGTCGATGGCGACATCGAGGGGGTTCTTGGTCTGCTCGGTCGGACCTCCGGCGAAGTCGTGGAAGGTGGCGCGGTCCTGGACGAAGCTCAGGCGGCGGTCGCGGCCGACGAAGTTGTCTTCGTGCGCGCCCGGCATCAGGTATTCCTCGAACAGCGAGCGATCGGCCTTGTAGCCGTTGGTGTTGACGTTCGCGACGTTGTTCGCAACGACATCCATCTGCCGTTCGAGCATCATCTGCCGCGACAGTCCGATGAGGAGCGTATTCTCCATCGGTGGTTCTCCCCTTGAGGACCCGCGTGAAGGCCCTCCCAGGCCGCCGGCGGATCGTTTCGAACCTCAAAGGCTCTCCCAAGCCCGCGGTTCGCCAAGGGAGTAGCGAAAGCCGTGCCAAGTCTAAAATATGTATATTTTCAGTATGTTATGAAAATGAGTCGGGTCGGAGAAGGCGGCAATTAAGGTCCTGTTGACCATACCGGCCCGGCAAAATCTTCCTAGTTGATGGTTAAAAGAAAGGTTCCATTAACCATTGCGTATCTAGTGTTAACGCCAACGGGGCACGGGGGCGCCGGCGGCATTTGTTTCGCGTATCCAGCCTGCCTGGCGGCATCGGACCGACCCTGGTGACGGGCGAACTGACGATGGCAGAGAACGATCAGGCCGGAAAAGCCGCAGCCGAGGGCGACGCGCCGCCGGTTCGCAAAAGCAGGCTCAAGCTGATCG
The DNA here is from genome assembly GCF_036964665.1 of Nitrobacter sp. NHB1. Classification (NCBI taxonomy): domain Bacteria; kingdom Pseudomonadati; phylum Pseudomonadota; class Alphaproteobacteria; order Hyphomicrobiales; family Nitrobacteraceae; genus Nitrobacter; species Candidatus Nitrobacter laanbroekii. The sequence continues at coordinate 1,475,044 of NZ_JBAMDA010000001.1, read as the reverse complement.
TCGCGGCCGTCGCGGTCCTTTGCCTGGTTGGCGGCGCCGGCACCTGGTTCTTCTTTTTCCGTCATCACGGCGACGAAAGCCATGCGGAAGCTCCGCCGCTGAAGCCGCCGGCCTTTGTCGATGTCCCGGAAATGCTGGTCAATCTGGTCGGGGCGCCCGGCGAGCGGGTGCAATACCTGAAAGTGAAGGTCGTTCTCGAGGTCAAGGACGAGTCGCAGGTTGAGACGATCAAGCCGGCGCTGCCGCGGGTTACCGATCTCTTTCAGACCTATATGCGCGAACTGCGCCCCAGCGATCTTAACGGCTCCGCCGGCCTGTTCCGCCTGAAGGAAGAACTGACCAAGCGGGTCAACACGGCGATCTCGCCCGGCCATGTCAATGCCGTGCTGTTCAAGGAAGTCGTCATCCAGTGAGAGGGCGGGATCATGGCGGACGATAACGATCAGCTCGACCAGGATGCAATCGCAGCCCAGTGGGAAGCCTCGCTCGACTCCGAGGATCCCGCCGAGGCGGCGAAGTCCGCCGCCGCCAATGAACTCACTGAGACAATGGCGGAACAGTGGGCCGCCATGGTCGACGACGGCGGCCGCAATTTCGGCAGCGGCAAGAACGGCGGCGAACGGGTCCTGTCGCAGGAGGAAATCGACAGCCTGCTCGGCTTCAGCGTCGGCGAGATCAACGTCGACGATAATTCCGGCATCCGGGCGATCATCGACTCGGCGATGGTGTCGTATGAACGCCTGCCGATGCTGGAGATCGTGTTCGACCGCCTGGTGCGGCTGATGACGACGTCGTTGCGCAATTTCACCTCCGACAACGTCGAGGTCTCGCTCGACCGCATCACCTCGGTCCGCTTCGGCGACTACATGAACTCGATTCCCTTGCCCGCGGTGTTGAGCGTGTTCAAGGCCGAGGAGTGGGAGAACTTCGGGCTGGCGATGGTCGATTCCAGCCTGATCTACTCCATGATCGATGTGCTGCTCGGCGGCCGGCGTGGCCAGACCTCGCTCCGGATCGAAGGCCGGCCCTATACCACGATCGAAACCAATCTGGTGAAGCGGCTGGTCGAGGTCGTGCTGGCCGACGCCGAGCAGGCGTTCCGGCCGCTGTCGCCGGTGACGTTCTCGATCGACCGGCTCGAGACCAATCCGCGTTTCGCGGCGATCACCCGCCCGGCCAACGCCGCCATCCTGGTCCGCCTGCGGATCGATATGGAAGACCGCGGCGGCTATATCGAACTGCTGCTTCCCTACGCCACCATCGAGCCGATCCGCAACGTCCTGTTGCAGATGTTCATGGGCGAAAAGTTCGGCCGCGATTTGATCTGGGAGAGCCACCTCGCCACCGAGATCGCGCAGGCGCAGATCGCCGTCGACGCGGTGCTGTACGAGGCCGAAATCCCGCTCAAGCAACTCATGGCCCTGAAGGTCGGCGACACCCTGCCGCTGGACATGCGCCCCGACGCATCGGTGGCGGTGCGGTGCGGCAACGTCACGCTGACCGAAGGCCGCATGGGCCGCGTCGGCGACCGCGTCGCCATTCGCGTGTCGAGGCAATTGCGCAAACCGAACACGACCTTCGCCATGTTCGAGAGAGCGGACGAACAGACCAAGATGATGGAGGCCCAATGAACCACTCTTTCGGACTAGCGGTCGAGAGCCTTGTCGCGGTTCTTCTCGTCCTGACACTCGGTTACTGCATGCTGCTGAACAAGCGGTTGAAGCGGCTGAGGGCGGACGAACAGTCGCTGAAGGCGACCATCGGCGAACTGATCACGGCGACGGAGATCGCCGAGCGCGCCATCGGCGGGCTGAAGCACACCGTGCGTGACGTCAACGACAATCTCGGCAACCAGATCGAGGCCGCCACCGGGTTGTCGCGACAGCTGGCGAAGCAACTGGCGGAGGGCGATGCGCTGATGCGACGGCTGACCAGGATCGCGCTCGCGGCGCGTCCGGCGACGGCTCCGGAACCGGAGGCCGTGACCAGCGATGCCCGCTCGGTCGCAGCCGCGGCGCGAGCATTTTCCGAACGGAAGAGGGCCAGCGGCCTCGCTGCATGAATGCTTTCAGGGACATCCGGGTCATTCCGGTCGTAATGGTCGCGATCTTCGGCCTCGCGGTGCTCAAGATCGCGGGGCTCGTGATCGACAGCGGCTACGTCTTCGATGACAAGCCGAGTTCGACCGGACTGTCATGGGCTCAGGAGAACCTGAACTTTCCGGGCGGAACTCGCGATGCCGGCGACATCACCGGATCGGTCGAGGCGAAGAAAGACGAATCGAAGAAGGACGACGCCAGTGAGGCGAAGAAGGAAGAGTCCAAACCGGGGGCGCCCGAAGTAGCGAAAGCGGGCGCGATCACCATCCCCGAGCCGGGGCAGTCGGTGTCGCCTTCCGAGCGCGCGATCCTCGAGCGGCTTCAGAGCCGTCGGCAGGAACTCGAAGCGCGCGCTCGGGAAATCGACATTCGCGAGAGCCTCTTGAAGTCGGCCGAAAAGCGTCTCGACGGTCGCGTCGAGGAGATGAAGGGCATCGAGGCGCGGATCGCAACCGCGACCGAGCAGAAGAACGAGGCCGAGGCCGCCCGCTTCAAGGGTCTCGTGACGACCTACGAGAACATGAAGCCGAAGGACGCAGCCAAGGTGTTCGACCGCCTGGAAATGTCGGTGCTGTTCGAGATCGCCTCGAAGATCGCGCCGCGCAAGATGTCGGAGATTCTCGGCAAGATGTCGCCCGAGGCGGCCGAACGGCTGACGGTCGAACTGGCGCGCCGTGCCAGCGGCGACACCACCACCGCCGCCGCCGATCTTCCGAAGATCGAGGGCAAGCCGACGCCGCAAACTCACAACTGATAATCGTTGTTTAACAAGTCCTTAATGCCGAAATTCTAGAGTGGGATCCGATCGGCGCCCGCGCGTCCGGTCGCCGGGTTGACTCGAGAGACGGTCGGAATGGCGTGGACGACTGCCGCTGGATGTTGGTCGCAAGCGCGCGCCCGCGCGCGCCGGCTTTGGCGCGACCGTATTCCGGCGCTCGCAACGGCGCTGCTGCTGCTCGCTGTGGCGTTTCCCGATGCCAGCCGCGCGCAGGCCGTCAAGGGCGAGGCGAGCTTTGCGGCGGCGAATGGTTTTGCCCGTCTCGTGCTCAAGCTCGACGGCGACGTCGATTCCGAAGTGACGGTCGCGGGTACCATCCTTGTAATCCACTTCAAGCGGCCGGTCGATATTCCCGTCGACAAGCTCTCGGACGCGGTGCCGGACTATGTCGGCTCGGCGCGCCGCGATCCCGACGGTTCGGCCATTCGTCTGGCGCTGGCGCGCAAGGTCACCGTCAACACGATGACGGCCGGCGAGCGCGTGTTCATCGATCTGATGCCCGACGGCTGGAAGGGGCCACCGCCGGGATTGCCGCAGGAGGTGGTTCGCGAACTGGCGGAGCGCGCCCGCGCCGCGGAGCGCGCCTTGCGCGAACAGCGTACCTTGGAAGCGGCGAAGAAGCGTCCGCCGGTCCGCGTGCGCGCCTCGGTGCAGCCGACCTTCGTGCGCTACGTTATCGAACTGCCGGACGGCGCCAGCGTGTCTTCCGTTCTCAACGAGCAGAAGCTCGCGCTGTTGTTCAAGCCGGCGCTGACGTTCGACCTCGCCGACGCGAAACTGGTGGCCCCGGCCAACGTCGCCTCGATCGCGCAGAAGGTCGATGGCGACGGCTCGCGGATCGATATAAAACTGATCGGCGATGTCGATGTGCATTCGTTCCGCGAGGAGAAGAACTACATCGTCGATATCGGCTTCCGGCAGGCCGACAAGCAGCCGGTGTTGCCGGTGCCGCTCGCATCGTCCGAAGCGCGGCCGGCAAAACCGGAGGCGGGCAAGCAGGCCAGCGCCGCGGCCGCGCCCGGCAAGCCCGCCGGGATTCCGCCGCCGACCTCGCAGACGATTGCCGAGCAGGCCGGACTGACGGTCAAGCCTGCCGCATCCGAGGTCAAATCGCCTAATGGCAAATCGCCTCGCGGCAAATCGGCGCCGGCGGCGAAAGCATCCGAACCTGCTCCGGCCATTGCCGCACCCGTTGCGGCGGTTCAGGCTGCGGCCGAAAAGCCGGCCGCCGCCGAAGCGCCGCCCGCGCCAATGCCGCCCGCACCAATGCCGAAGGTCGCCACTTCACAGGCGATACCGGCAAAGGGTGCGCCGGCGGGGGATAGTCCCGTCAAGCGGGAGCCCGCAAAGGTCGCGGCATCAAAACCTGCGGCGTCGCCGGTGCCATCGGCGGCCGGGGTCGCGAATGACGCGGTGACCCTCAACGCGGTCAGGCGCAGCGACGGCCTGCGCCTGACGTTCGGCTTCAGCCAGCCGACGCCGGCGGCGCTGTTTCGCCGGGCCGATACGGTGTGGCTGGTGTTCGACTCGAAGAAACCAATCGACATCAGTGCGATCCGGAAGGAGGGCGGATCGCTCATCACCGATGTCGACCGCCGCCCCGTGGACAACGGGCAGGCGATCCGCATCCGCCTGACCCGTCCGCAACTGGCCTCGATCTCGGTCGGCGATCCCGACGGCTCGGCACCCGTCGCGCCGGGCAGGCGCTGGGTGGTGACGTTCGCCGATACTGTGCAGAAGCCGTCGCGGGCGCTGACCGCGCAGCGGAATGTCGTCGATCGCACCCATGCGAGCGTCACCATACCGCTCGCGGGCACCGGCAGGCTGCACCGGATCGTCGATCCCGACTCGGGTGGCGTCCTGATGGTCGTCACCGCGCTTCCGCCGGCGCAGGGCGTTGTCAGGCATCAGGAGTTTGTGGAGTTCTCGCTGCGCGAGTCGACCCATGGTGTGGTGATCGGGCCGAAGTCCGACGACCTCGCCGTCGAGATCGCGCCCGACAAGGTTACGGTGACCCGGCCCGGCGGTCTCACTTTGTCGGCGGCCAACGCTGGTCCCGAGCGCGGTGCGACCGCGGCACGGCCGATCTTCGATGTCGAGGAGTGGCGGAAGGACAGCGAGGCGAATTTCTTCCCGCGGCTCGACAAGCTGGTCGATGCGGCGTCGACGGCGGGTGACGACGACGCGCGGACCGCGGCGCGGATCGATCTCGCCCGGTTCTACATGGCGCGCGGCTTCTATCATGAAGCCAAGGCGGTTCTCGACCTTGCGCTGTCCGAACAGAATCCCGGACAGGAAGATCCGGTCCTGCTGATCGTTCACTCGGTTGCCAGTTCGCTGACGAATTATACGGCGGCGGCAATGCGGGATCTCGCCAATCCGGTGATCGGCGCCAACTACGATTCCCAGCTCTGGAAGGCGCTGGCGCTGGCGCGGCAGCACAAGTGGGCCGAGGCGCGGGAGAAGTTCAAGAACGCCCAGTTCGCTATCTCCGCGTTGCCGATTGATTTGCAGCGCTTGATCGTCGCCGCTGCGATGCGGGCGTCGCTCGAGGTCGGGGATTATTCCGGCGTCGCGGCGCGCAGCGGCGATCTCGACGTCATCGGCGTTCCCGACGAGATGAAGCCCGCCATCACGGTCATGCGCGGCCGGCTGTCGGAAGCGCTCGGGCGCGACAAGGACGCGCTTGCCCAATACAAGGAGGCGATGGTCTCGCCGGACCGTGAAGCCGCGACTGAGGCGCAGATTCACGACATCGCGTTGCGACAGAAGCGCAACGAGATCAAGCCGGAAGACGCGTTGCGCGATCTCGAAACGCTGTCGGTAATGTGGCGCGGCGACCGGCTGGAGGTGCAGACGCTGAAAATGCTGATGGCGCTCTACACCGACGCCGGCCGCTATGCCGAAGCGCTGGCGGTCTCAAGGACCGCCACCAGGCTGGAACCGGACTCCGCGGTGTCGCGCCAGATGCAGGACGACGCGTCGGCGCTGTTCGCCCAGCTCTTTCTCACCACCAAGGGAGACAACCTTCCGCCGATCGATGCGCTGGCGATGTTCTATGACTATCGCGATCTGACGCCGATCGGCCGCCGCGGCGACGAGATGATCCGCCGCCTCGCCGATCGCCTGGTCGGCGTCGATCTGCTCGGTCAGGCCGGCGACCTCCTGCAATACCAGGTCGATCATCGGCTGGAGGGCGCGGCGCGGGCGCAGGTCGCAGCAAAGCTTGCGATGGTCTATCTGATGAATCGCAAGCCGGACCGTGCGATAGCCGCACTTCGCACGACGCGGATCGCCGACCTCGCCGGCGAATTACGCCAGCAGCGCCTGCTGCTCGAGGCGCGTGCGGAGAGCGACATCGGCCGCCGCGATCTCGCCCTCGACATCATCTCCAACCTCACCGGGCGCGAGGCGATCCGCCTGCGCTCGGATATCTACTGGGCGTCGCGGCGCTGGCGCGAGGCGTCGGAGCAGATCGAACTCTACTATGGCGAGCGCTGGCGCGATTTCAAACCGCTCACCTCGAACGAGAAGAGCGACATCATCCGCGCCGTGATCGGTTATGCGCTCGCCGAGGACACGCTGGGGCTTGCGCGCTTCCGCGAAAAATATGCGCCGCTGATGAGCGGCACCGCCGACAAGCTCGCGTTCGATACCGCAAGCAAGCCTGCGTCGGATAACAGCGCCGAGTTCGAGCAGATCGCCAAAATGGCGGCGAAGGTCGATACGCTCGACGGTTTCCTGCGTGAGATGAAATCGCGCTTTCCCGACATGACGGCGAGGGCACCGCCGCCGCCGGAAGCGGCGAGGGCGGATCCCGCTCCCACGGGCGCGTTGCCGCAGATCGTCGGACTGAAGCAGGTCGAGGCGTCGCGCTGACAGGATGTGGCTGCGCGGAGCCGGGACGCGCTGTTCTCAAGTCCCGTAGCTTTGCACCAGGCTGCCCGCTACCAGCGACCAGCCGTCCACCAGCACGAAGAAGATCAGCTTGAACGGCAGCGACACCACGACCGGCGGCAGCATCATCATGCCCATCGACATCAAAACCGATGCCACCACGAGGTCGATGATGAGGAACGGCAGAAACAACAGGAATCCGATCTCGAAGGCGCGCTTCAGTTCCGAGATCATGAAGGCCGGCATCAGGATGCGCAGCGACAGGTCCGCCGGCGTCGCCGGCGGCGGCTCGCCGGACAGGTCGATGAACAGCTTGAGATCCTGCTCGCGCACGTTCTTCTGCATGAAGCCGCGCAGCGGAACCGACGCGCGCTGCAACGCCTCCTCGACGGTGATCTGGTTGGCGACCAGCGGCTTGATGCCGTCGTCGTAGGATTTCTGCAGCGTCGGTCCCATCACGAAGGCGGTGAGGAACATCGCAAGCGCGATGATGACGGAGTTGGGCGGCGCGGTCGCGGTGCCGAGCGCGGTGCGCAGCAGCGACAGCACCACCACGATGCGCGTGAACGACGTCATCATGATCAGGATCGACGGCGCGATCGACAGCACCGTGAGGAGCGCAATCAACTGGATCGCGCGTTCGGTCACGCCGCCGTTGCCGGCGCCGGCACCGCCGAGGTTGATGCTGATATCCTGCGCGAATGCCGGATCGGCGAGCGACCCGACGGCTATCAGAACGAGAAGGAATAAAACTCTACGCGGGTGGGCCGCCGGGCTCACGAAGGCGACTTCGGGCGTCCGAGCAGGGACGCCATCTCGTCTTCAAGGTGCTCGAACCCGGATTTGGGGCCGGGCGGCGCGACCGGCGGCGCCACCGATGCCTCGTTGCGCGGTGGGGGGGCGGCCGACGTTTCCTCGCTCCGCGGACGGGGCGGCGGCTCGGGGGCGGCCGGCGGCGCGGCTGCCTGCTTGCTGTCGCCGGTCGGACGGCGGAGTGCGGCCTCGAGACGTTGCGCCATCTCGGCGAGATTTTGATCCGCGTTGGGCGCAGGCGGTGCGGCGGGCGTCGGCACGGGCGGCGGGGACGCCGGCCGCTCGGCCGCGCGCGGAGGCGATGCGAGCGCTGGTTCGACCGGACGAACGGGCGGCCGCGGCGGCATCGCCGGCTCGCTGCGCGCCGGACGGGTGCCGCGAATGTCGGTCCGGCTCATGGGTTCGGGCGTGAAGCCCGCCAGGGGATCGCTGCGGCGCTCGGCCGCGGCCGGACGGCGCACGGCATCGGCGGCGAAGGAAGGAGGGCGGACCGGTCGCGGCGGCTCCGGCATCCGAGGTTCGGGATGATCGAGCGGATCGGAATGGGGGCTGTCGGATTCCGTCCAGCCGGTTTCGGCCAGCGGCGGTAGGCGCGGCGGCGGCTGCTCGCTGCCGGATGACGGACGCTGCGGTATCTGATCGCGTCCGGGCGTGGCGCGGACGATGTTGGACTCCACGACGATGTCGGACGGGCCGCCGATCATCAACAGGTGCTCGACATTGTCGCGGCGGACCAGAACCAGCCGTCGGCGTCCATCGACGGCGGCGGCGTCGATCACCGCCAGACGGGGCATCCGTCCGCGATTGGCGGTGGCGCCGAGACGGTTTCCCGCGAATCGCCGCACCAGCCAGGCGGACCCGGCGATCAGCGCCAGGACCACAATAAATGCGATGACGAATGTGACTGCCTGCATGTCGTGTCCCTGACAGAAAGCGCCTTTATTTCAGCTTCGGATCGTCGAATGCCTTCCGGCATCCTCCCACGACGACCGAGCCTTGGCCCTATCTGTTAACCCCGTCCGGCAAAAGCTGCCGCTGTTAGTCTTAATAACCTATGAATCGACCAGACCAAAACAACTTCTGAGCGTCGGAGGTTCCGGTTAATGCAGGTGGTTAACGTAGCATTCGTGGCAAAAGTAGGCTCGGCGCGGGATCGAGCACGTCATGTCTCGCGAGGGCGCCGGCTCTGTCCGGATCGCACCGCGTGGTTCTTAACCTGCCGTTAACCATATAGCCGGCAAATTCTGCCTACCTCAGCGGCGCGTCGCCCCGAGGTGGAACGGAGACCCGCCGTGCCCATCCCCGATATTTCCGCGCTCGCGGCGCTCCGCACCCGGATGCAGTGGCATCAGGAGCGCCAGCGCGTTCTCGCCGAAAACATCGCCAACTCCGACACGCCGAACTTCAAGCCGCGCGATCTCGTGGAGCCGAAGTTCGACGCGCAGGGCGGCAATGCCTCGGTCGGCGCGACACTGGCGATGATGCACACCACGTCGGGCCAGAACCTCGCCGGTTCCGGCCCGGCCTCCAACTTCGACCAGAATCGCCATGCCGGCTTTCAGACCCGTCCCGCAGGGAACGCGGTCAACCTTGAGGATCAGATGCTCAAGGTGTCGGCTAACCAGATGGACTACGCCGCCGCGACCTCGCTCTACAGCAAAAGCCTGCATCTGCTGAAGATGGCTGTCGGCAAGGCGTGACGCAGGACTGAACGGAAGGAGACCGCAGCATGGCAGACAACGGCGCCGACTTCATGCGATCGATGGGCATCGCGACCTCCGGTCTGCGGGCGCAGGCCGGGCGGATGCGGGTGATCTCGGAAAACATCGCCAACGCCGACTCCACCGCGCAGACGCCGGGCGGCGATCCCTACCGCCGCAAGGTGCCGACGTTTTCATCGGCCCTCGATCGCTCGCTCGATGCGAAGGTGGTGACGATCGGCCGGGTGAAACCCGACATGTCGACGTTCCGCATCAAGCACGAACCGGGCAATCCGGCGGCCGACGCCAGCGGCAACGTCAAATATCCCAACGTCAATTCGCTGGTCGAAATGACCGACATGCGCGACGCGCAGCGGTCCTACGAGGCGAACCTCAACATCATCAGCGCAACGCGCCGGATGATCCAGCGCACGCTCGATATTCTCAAGTCCTGATCGGAGACCTGACCATGGCATCGCCCACAGTCGCAGCAAACGCCTATGCGAGCCTCGCGAAGATGATGGATTCCGGCGCCGCCGCCGGCAAAGCGTCGGAGGGCGGCGGCCCGTCGTTCAGTTCGGTGCTGAAGGATGCGCTCGGCAGCGTGATGGAAGCCGGGCGGAAGTCCGATGCGCAGACCGTGGCGATGGCGTCGGGCAAGGCCAATGTGATGGATGTGGTGACGGCGGTGGCTGATACCGACGTCGCGGTGTCGACGCTGGTGTCGGTGCGCGACCGCGTCATCCAGTCCTACGAAGACATCATGAAGATGCCGATCTGATCGATATGCCCCGTCATGGCGAGCTCCGCGAAGACATCCGGAAGGCCGTCTGAACAACCTGGATTGCTTTGTCGCTATCGGGACGACGCTCCGCGTCGCCCTGAGCTCCTCGCAATGACGTCCAACGAAACAGGCTACAAGGACAAGGATATAAAATGACCGGCGCTGAAACACTGGATGTCGCGCGCGACGCGATCTGGACTATCGTTCTGGTCTCAGGACCGCTGCTGGGCGCAGGCCTCGTCGTCGGCGTCGCCATTTCGCTGGTGCAGGCATTGACCCAGATCCAGGAGCAGACGCTGGTGTTCGTGCCGAAGATTCTCGCGATCTTCGTGACGCTGGTGCTGGCGCTGCCGTTCATGGCCGATGCGCTGCACGCCGAAATGATGCGGATTTCATCGCGAATCATCGGCGGTTGATGCACAAGGCTGGTGGAGCGAGTGTGATATTCGAGGATTCACCTGGCGGCAGGCTCCGGACGCCAATGCTGTAATCGGACCGCCAGGGTATCATGCATATCGATATCTCGCTTCTGCCCGCTCTTGGCGCCGCCTTCATGCTGGTGTTTGCCCGCATCGGCGCGATGGTGATGCTGTTGCCGGGGTTCGGCGAGGTCTTCATTCCGGTGCGGGTCAAGCTCGCCATCGCGCTGATTCTGACCCTCATCATTCTGCCGCTGCATCGTGCGGCCTATCACGTCGACATGCAGTCGGTCGCGCCGCTGGTGGTCATGATGGTGCATGAGATCATCATCGGCGTGGTGCTGGGCGCCACCGCGCGCGTCACGCTCGCGGCCTTGAGCGTGGCAGGCTCGATCATCGCACAGCAACTCGGGCTTGGATTCGTCACATCGGTGGATCCGACCCAGGGCGAGCAAGGCGCGCTGATGGGCAACTTCCTGACCATTCTGGGCATCGCGCTGCTATTTGCGACCGACACGCACTATCTGGTCATCGCCGCGCTGAATGACAGCTACAAGATTTTCTCGCCAGGCGAACTGATGCCGAGCGGCGACGTGGCGGCGCTGGCGACGCGCGCCTTCGCCGCCGCTTTCAAGATCGGCCTGCAACTGTCGGCGCCGTTTCTGGTATTCGGGCTGGTCTTCAATATCGGGCTTGGCGTGCTGGCGCGGCTGATGCCGCAGATGCAGGTCTATTTTGTCGGCGTGCCGCTCTCGATATTCATAGGCTTCGTGATCCTCGCCGCCGTGCTGGCATCCATGATGGGAACCTACATGGATTACTTTATCGGCGTGATGCACGACCTGACGCCGCTGAACTGAGGACGCCGCGACGATGGCCGACGAGAGCGACGATACCGAAAAGTCAGAAGACCCGACGCAAAAACGCCTCGACGATGCGCTTGAGCGCGGTGATGTCGCCAAAAGCCAGGAGGTCAACACCTGGTTCGTGATCGCCGGTGCGACGCTGGTGCTGGCGACGTTTGGAAGCTCGGTCGGAGGCGGCGTCGAGATGCCGCTGCGCAACCTGATCGCCAATTCCTGGCAGATCCGGACCGACGGACCCGGCCTTTTGGCGCTGGCCAAGCAGATCGAATACGTCATCGCCGCCGCGCTCGGCCTGCCGCTGCTGATGCTGATGCTGGCCGCCATTGCCGGCAATGTCGTCCAGCACCGCTTCGTCTGGTCGGGGGAAACGCTCAAGCCGAAGCTCAGCAAGATTTCAGTGGCGTCCGGCGCCAAGCGGATTTTCGGCAAGCAGGCCGCTGCAAACTTCGCCAAGGGACTTTTCAAGGTGCTGGCGCTCGGTGCGGTCATGACGGCGGTGCTCTGGCCGGAGCGCTCGCGGCTCGATGTCTTGGTGCGGCTCGATCCGAACGCCATTCTCTCCACCACCACGACCCTGACGCTGCGATTGCTCGGTGCGGTTGTTGCGATGCTCGCGCTGGTCGCGATCGCAGACTACCTGTTTCAGTACCGGCAATGGTTCGAACGGCAGAAGATGTCGCTGCGGGAGATGAAGGAGGAGTTCAAGCAGTCGGAAGGCGATCCGCACATCAAGGCCCGGATCAGGCAATTGCGCCATGCCCGGATGAAGAAGCGGATGATGGCCGCGGTGCCCAAGGCCTCGGTCATCATCACCAATCCGACGCACTATTCGGTCGCCTTGTCCTACGAGCGCGGCATGTCGGCTCCGGTCTGCGTGGCCAAGGGCGTGGACAACATCGCGCTCAAGATCAGGGAGGTCGCCCGCAAGCATGACATTCCGATCGTCGAAAACGTGCCGCTGGCCCGCGCGCTGCATGCCACCGTCGAGATCGACGATGAGATCCCGGTGGAACACTATCATGCGGTCGCCGAAATCATCGGCTACGTCATGGGCCTGAAGGGCGGCCTTTCGGGGCGCCGTGTCTGACGCCGGCCGGGGTATCGGGAAGACTATCCGGATGGGGGAAAAAGGCGGGAAACGAGCCCATGAGGTGCTTGCGCTGGCGGGCCCGATTCAGGCACTCAGGAACTGGCGCCCGCGCATTCCGCGCCCGCTGCGACAGGCCCCGCCGGATTCCATGACGTCCGATCCCGACATCGATTCGCCGAAGGTGGCGCAAGAGCCGGCGCGGCGGAGCGGCAGCATCCTGCTGGTACTGCTGGTCGCGGGCGCGATCGTCGCGGCCGCCGTGGCATTCATGACGCTCGGGCGTGCCAACGCCCAGCCTTATATTCTGGCGCTGCTGGCCTTGCTCGCAATGGTCGGGCTGTTCACGCTGTTCGCATTTGCGGCCGGAATCGTCCGCTTCGCCGACCGCACCGCCGATGATCCGTTGATGCGCCCGATCGCCGATCACGCGTTCGACGGCATCGCCGTCACCGATTCCGGCGGCCACATCGTTTATGCCAACTCCGCTTATCTCACCCTGACCGGCGCCACTTCGATGCAGGACGTGCGGCCGGTGGAGCGCGTGTTCATCGGCAATCCCGACGTCTCCGAGGCGGTGTTCCGCCTGCTGAAGGCCGCGCGCGAAGGCAAGCGCCAGCAGGAAGAGGTGCGCGTCGCCGCCGCCGACGGCGCGCACGGCCGCTGGCTGCGGATGCGGGTCCGCCCGCTCGGCCAGGCGAAGCGGCAATCCAGATACGCCGTGTGGTCGATCGCCGACGTCACCCGCGACCGCGACCGGCAGGAAGACGTGTTCCAGGAACTGCGCCATGCGATCGAATATCTCGATCATGCGCCGTGCGGCTTCTTCTCGGTCAACCAGTCGGGCGATCTCGCCTACGTCAACGCCACGCTCGCCAACTGGCTGGATCACGATCTCGCGGAGATCGGCTCGGGCGGCCTGAAACTCACCGACGTCGTCTCCGGCGACGGCGCGGCTTTGCTGACGTCGATCGTTGCTGCGCCCGGCGAAGTCCGGACCGAGGTCTTCGACATCGATCTGCGGATGCGCAACGGCAAGACAATGCCGGCGCGCTTGTATCACAAGCTGGCATTCGGCGCCGACGGTGTACCCGGTCCCTCGCGGACGCTGGTGATCAACCGCGCCCGCGACGAGGCCGTCGATCCGCAGCGCGCCGCCGAAGTCCGCTTCATGCGCTTTTTCGATCATACGCCGATGGCGATCGCCACGGTCGACAAATCCGGTACTGTCGGTCGCGCCAACGCGCGGTTCGCGAAACTTGCGCAAAGCCTCAGTCCGGACGGCGCCGCCGCCAAGTCGATTCTCGCGGCGGTCAACGAACGCGATCGGGGCCAGTTGAGCGCGGCCATCCATGCCGCGGCGGACGGGCAGGGCGATATTCCGCCGGTCGAGGCGATGTTGAGCGGCGCGCGCGAGCGCTGGGGACAGTTTTTCGTCACCGCGGTGGTGGGGGACGACGATCGCGACGCGGAAGCCGCGATCGTGTACATGCTGGAAACGACCGAGCGGCGCACGCTCGAAAACCAGATCAATCAGTCGCAGAAGATGGAATCGGTCGGCCAGCTCGCCGGCGGCATCGCGCACGATTTCAACAACGTGCTGTCGGCGATCATGATGGCGAACGACTTCCTGCTGAACGCGCACAAGCCGACCGATCCGTCGTTCCAGGACATCATGCAGATCAAGCAGAACGCCAACCGCGCCGCCGCGCTGGTGCGGCAACTGCTGGCGTTCTCGCGGCGGCAGACTCTGCAGCCGAAGGTGCTCGATCTCGGCGACACCCTGAGCGACATCGGCATGCTGCTGAAGCGCCTGATCGGCGAGAAGGTCACCTTCCCCGGCGTCGTGCATGGGCGCGACCTGTGGCCGGTCAAGGCCGACGTCTCGCAGTTCGAGCAGGTGATCGTCAATCTCGTGGTCAATGCGCGCGACGCCATGCCGAACGGCGGCAAGCTCGCGATCCGCACCGCCAACGTTGCGGCGGCGGAGGTCGCGACGTTCGCCTACAAGGGAATACCGACCGCCGACTACGTGCTGGTCGATGTCAGCGACACCGGCACCGGCATTCCGCCCGACATCGTCGACAAGATCTTCGAGCCGTTCTTTTCGACCAAGGAGGTCGGCAAGGGGACCGGGCTCGGCCTGTCCACGGTCTACGGCATCGTCAAGCAGACCGGCGGCTTCATCTACGTCGATTCCAAAGCGGGCGAGGGCACGACGTTCCGCATCTTCCTGCCGCGCCATCATCCGGAGGTCGAGGCGCAGCCGGCGCAGGCCACCGTCAACGGCGCGGGCAAGGAGCCGGCGGGCGCGCCCAAGCCGGCGAGCACCGACCTCACCGGACATGGCACCATCCTGCTGGTGGAGGACGAGGAGGGACTGCGTTCGCTCAACGCACGCGGGCTTCGCTCGCGCGGCTACAGCGTGATCGAGGCTTCCAACGGCATCGAGGCGCTGGAAGCGCTCGACGAGAAGGACGGCGCGGTCGACCTCGTCGTCTCCGATGTCGTGATGCCGGAAATGGACGGGCCGACCCTGTTGCGGGAAATGCGCGTGCGCAATCCCGACCTCAAGATCATCTTCGTGTCTGGCTACGCCGAAGAAGCGTTCGACAAGAGTCTGCCGGAGAACGAACAGTTCGCCTTCCTTGCCAAGCCGTTCGCGCTCAGCGCGCTGATCGCCAAGGTCAAGGAGACGATGGCGCTGTCTTGAGGGCAATTCGAGATACTCTTGTTGTCATTCCCGAAGCCGCGTCGGCGGCTGTCGGGAATCCATAACCCCCGCGTGAATGATATCGGAAGGCAGGGGTTATGGATTCCGGACGCGGCGCTTCGCGCCGCCCCGGAATGACGAAAAAGGATTTTTTAGCCGCGTGCTAACCGCCGGAAGGGTCGCGTCCGGTCCCGCGCGTGACGACCGCCGCGCCGGGCTGGGCAACGCCAGGACGGGTGTGCGCCGGTGCCGATCGGATGCGATGGCGTTCGTCGTCGTAAAGAGTGGGACGATATTTGGCCCGCGCCTCCGTCATCGTCGCTCCGCGCCAGGCCGCCAGCATGATCCGGGCCGAGCGTTCGTTCAGCCTGTCGTAGAGCCGCGAGAGCCGGTACACCGCGACGACGGATGTGCCAATGGCCGGATCGAGAAACAGCAAAACCTGCTGAAAGATTCTCGAAGGCATGCCGATGGCCTTGGCGGCGCAGGCCAGCGGCTCTCCGCCCGGATCTTTCACCACCCGCTCGGCGACGCGAGCGGGCAGGATCAGCGTCTCGCCGAGTTCGGTCGTAAAGTTATCGACGTCGGCCGCGAACGCGGCCATGTGAAGGGTCTCGATCGCGCGAGCGGCTCGAGACGGATGGGTGTGCGGCGAGGGCCGCAGCGGCGCTGTCTCCAGATTGTGCAGGATCAAGGCGCGATCCCTGGCGTTTGCACTGAAGAACATCTCGCTGATTTCGGCGGCGTCGCGCGACTTCATGGGCAGCACTACGGCGGTGTGGGGCGTCGCTTCCGCGGCTGGCGGCGCGGGCGGCGACGGCGGCGCGGTGCTGCTGGCGCGCGGGCGGGCGGCGGCCGGGTGAAGCCGCAGCTTGCTCATGATCGCCGCCGGGGTGCGTGGATAGATCGACAGGCGGGCGCGCACCGCGGCGCGGGTGGCATCGTCGACCTGATCGATCAGGCGCGTGGTGAGTTCGACGAAGTGTTGCTCCTCTTCGGGGGAGTGCGTGCTGGTCTGCACGTAAAGATCGGTCAGTACCCGCAGCAGGGTCGGACGGATGTCCACGCCGTCCCGGCGGGACAGTGTCAACAACCCGTCGAAGCCGGGAAACATCGGAGGTGCGATCATGTCGGCATACGCTTGCGGAGAACTGCTCGTCCTCAACCTAGCGCGCCTGCTTTAACAGGCCGTTAACCATGCCGGGTTCTAAATCCCGGCGCGTCGCCGCCGAATTCAGGACGGCGCCGGGGGCGAGGAGAGACTGGGCATGGGCACCGTTATTGCGTTTCCGGCAGATGCGGCCTCGCGGCCGGGATCAACGATGGATCGCTCTCCGCATCACGGGATGGGAACGGTCGTGATCCTGCCGGTCATCCGCATCGACCGCGAGACCGACGAAACCGGCGGTGGGAGCGGTCCCGAGGAGGGCACGGCCCCCAGCCGTCGCCGCCGCCGCGCTCGCTCCTGATTTTTTCGGATACACGTCGATGCCGGAGAAGCCGCTGGAGCGTTTTCGAGCGAAGCGGATACCGGTTCGCGTCAAGAAAACGCGTCAAATCAAAAGGCCGGAGCCTGGCTTTGATTCCATCAAAGCCGGAACGGCTCCAGCGACGCCAGCCGGGCCGGGCCGTTCGCGCCTTTCGTCGCTTGTTTCGTCGCTTGTTTCCGTGATCCTGCTCGGCGCCACGCTTGCCGCATGCAGCGGCGGCGACTTCGGCCGCGTCCGTCAGGATGCCCGTAACGACGACATGCACCGCTGGATGGGCGCTGAGGCCACCGGCAGCATCGGCCTGCATTCGTCGCGATTCCAGTTGACCGACAACGAGCGGCTGTTGCGCGATCTCGCCTATCCGCTGATCGAGCCGCCGCATTCGCGGCCGGCCTGGAAGAGCGTGTTCGGCGACTACAAGCCGTTTTCTCCGCCGTGGCGGCAAAAGCCTGTGTTCGATCGCTCAGCCTACGGCCGCCTGCTCATCGATGAGCCGCACCGCTCCGACGCCTCGCGCTATGCGCAACTGATCGACGACGTCCGCGACGACCTCACCCGGTTCGATCCGTTTTTCAACACCGCCAGGCAGGTCTTCGATCTCGATAGCAAGCGCAACGCCAGCCTGAAGTTCGTCTCCGACCTGTCGCCGCGCGAGCGCGCGGATGCCGTTGCGCGCATGGAAGAGAACACTTTGGTCGTGCAGTGGGTGCAGCAGTGCCTTGAGCAGCGGATCGCGTCCTATCGCTGGGCGCTCGAGCATCTGGTGGTTCAGGCGCCGGACAACATGGCGGCCGATGCCGATCGCCTGATCGGACAACTTGCGGCGCTGACCGCCAATCCCCCGGTCGCCGCTGCGCCCGTGATCGGACGCGCTCTGCGCACGCGCGGGTAGCGACTTCGGTTATCGCTTCGCCTCGGGCTTCACCATCGGCGGCTCGGTCTGCAGCCGGCACTTTGCGGCGGCGAGCGAGGCTTTCGCCTGCTCCATCATGCCCGGCTCCGGCGCCAGCGCCTTCAGAACGATCAGCCCCGTCGTCGAGGGGGAGTCGATGATGAGGCGGTCCGCCGCCGTCACGTCTTCTTCCTCGGGCAGTTCCGCGTGCTGCGCCTCGGTCATCAGGTGGAGCTCGATCACCTTGCGTCCGGCGGAACGGTCGTTGATCGCGTAATAGGCGACATCGCTGGGGGTATAGAACGACACCGACGTGTAGGCTTGGCTCACCGGCACCGTCAGCTTGATCGATCCGCCCGACAGGTCGTAGCGGCAGACCGCGACGGCAAACGCCGGGTCCATGAACGGCATCGGCGAGTGGCCGGGATCGGCCAGCGGCAGCGGCGTCACCGCGTTCGGCGTGGTGATCGCCGTCAGCCGCGAATAGGCGTCTTGCGAGGCAATCCGCGGCAGCGCCAGCACGCTGACGAGATGCACGACCCCGCCGAGCAGGATACCGCCGACGATCGCAAACAGCACGCGGATCATGAGCACCCTCCGGTCGCGATGGAGGGCATCGGCGCGTCGCGCTGGGTCCGCGTCGCGACCCCGACGGGCGTGTCATAGAGCCGGAGCATCAGCACATAGCGCTCGATGCCACCGGTCGGCAGCCAGTTGCCGGCGCGCGCGCGAGATGCCACGTGCACCGCGAACGAGCCGTCGGAATTCCGGACGATCTCCTCGCTGGTGAAGCCGTAGCGTTGCAGCGAATTCGCCACCAGGTGGCCCTTGCGGTCGTAGAGCGTCAGTGTCCAGAACCGCGCCGCCGGTGTAACGCCGCTGACGATGACGTCGCAGCGGCCGTCGAGCCGCCGCTTGCTGTCATCGACGGTGGCGAGAAATGCAATGCCGTCGCCGGCTGCGATCGGCAACTCGCCGCTGCGCGCGATGGTGGCGCGCGAATAGGGGTCGATGTCGGCGGATCCGGTCCTTGGCCGCGCTGTCCACGCGCCGATGGTCAGCGTGCCGAAATCGGTGCCGCGCGTCGTGGTGTACCAAGTGGCTCCGAGGCCGACCGCGGTGGCGAGACCGAGCCCCAGAAAAATGATGAAAATCAGCCGCACGGGTCGGCGCTCCGGTTTTCGAGGCTCGCAAACAATCGCTGTACCCCTTTGATACGAACTGCGGAATCAAAGGAACGCTGTAATATTTAGTGCCGCTTTCGATTTGAAGTCTCTGGCGCAAACTCGCGACAGACGCAGACCCGGTGACGTGGCTTCATTCGATATTCGCCATTCGGTTCCGCCACGCATCTGTAATGCGAATGTTGGAATCGGACCACTAGTTCTTGGGAGGTGCCGGCGTTGCCCGGTCGCCGGACGTCGCGGCCGCGAAGTTGTCGGGGAAAGTCGCGGCGCCGCTCGAAACGGGGCGAGGCGCGCCGGAGGGAGCCGAATTGACCGGTTCGACGGCCGAGGTTTTTCCGATCGTCTTGCCTGCTTCATCCAGCATCTTTTCCACGCGCACCAGGATCTCGGCGCCGCGCTTGGTCAGGATGGGCGGCGGCGCGGGATTTGCGTTGTCTTCGCCGCCCGCGATTTTGGCGGCGGCAGCGGTCGGTTTCGCCGGCGCCGCAACACCGGCAATGTCCTTGATTTCGACGCCGCGATGCGCGGCGGTCATGATGTCGTGCCAGGTCTGGGCAGGCAGCGCGCCGCCGGTCAGGCGGTTGGTCGGGGAGTAGTCGTCGTTGCCGTACCAGACTCCGCACACGAAGTTGCCGGTGTAGCCGACGAACCAGGCGTCGCGGTAGGCGTTGGTGGTGCCGGTCTTGCCCGCCGCCGGAATGCCGTCGAGGATGGCGCGGCGTGCGGTGCCTTCGCTGACCACGTGGCTCATCATCATCGCCATGTCGGCGGCGACCGAAGGCGGAATGATCTGGCGCGGTTTGGGGCCATCGCGGTCGTAGCGCCAGACCAGATCGCCGGCGCCGGTGCGGACTTCCAGAATCGCGTGCGGCGTGACCGCCTTGCCCTTGTTCGGGAACGCGGCGTAGGCGACTGCGTGTTCGAGCAGGTTCACCGCATCGGCGCCGATCGGCAGCGAGGGCGTATCGGGCAGCGGCGTGACGATGCCGAACTTGCGGGCCACCGCGATGATCTTGGCGCGGCCGGCCTTGGCGGGGTTTTTCTCGCCTTTTCCGAGCGCGATCGAGAGTTTCACCGGGATGACATTGATCGAGCGGGTCAGCGCCTGGGTCAATGTCACTTTGCCGGAGTAGGAATGGCCGTAGTTCTGCGGGCACCAATTGCCGATGCATACCGGGCCGTCGACGATCGTGGATGTCGGCTTGAAGCCGTTGAGCAGCGCGGTGGTGTAGACATACGGCTTGAACGACGATCCGGGCTGGCGCATGGCGTCTGTCGCGCGATTGAACTGGCTCGCGCCGTAATCGCGGCCGCCGACCATCGCGCGCACACCGCCGTCGAGATCCGCGACCACGGTTGCGGCCTGGGTCGCGTGATAGTCGCGGCCGAACTGGCGCAACTGGTTCTCGATCGCCTCTTCTGCGGCGTGCTGCACATTCATGTCGATGGTGGTGCGCACCACGAACACGCGCTCGGTATAGGAGCGCGGAAACGTATCGACCAGCTTGCGCATCTCGTCGAACGCGTAGTCGAGGTAGTAGTTCGGCGAGTTCTCGTCGCGGCGGTCGACCGCGGTGGCGGGATGGCGCCGCGCGCCGAACACCTGGCCCTCGGTCATGAAGCCCGCATCGACCATGTTGTCGAGCACCTGGTTGGCGCGGGCACGGGCGGCGGGCAGGTTGATGTGCGGCGCGTATTTGGTCGGCGCCTTGAACAGGCCGGCGAGCATCGCGGCTTCGGCGAGGTTGATGTCGCGCACCGACTTGTTGAAGTAGAAATGCGCCGCGCCGTCGACGCCGAAGGTGCCGCCGCCCATGTAGGCGCGGTCGAGATACAGCTTCAGGATTTCGTTCTTGGTCAGGCGCGTTTCCAGCCAGACCGCGAGAAAAGCCTCGTTGATCTTGCGCTCGAAGGTGCGCTCGTTGGAGAGGAACAGATTTTTTGCGAGTTGCTGGGTGATCGAAGATCCGCCCTGGCGCACGCCGCCGGCCTGCGCGTTGGTCACCAGCGCGCGGAAGGTGCCGCTGACGTCGATGCCGAAGTGATCGTAGAAGCGACGGTCCTCGGTGGCGAGCGTCGCCTTGATCAGGCTATCTGGAAATTCCTCGAGCGGAACGGAATCATTGTGCTTGATGCCTCGGCTGCCGATCGGGTTGCCGTAGCGGTCGAGGAACGTGACAGCGAGATCGGACTTCTTCAGCCAGTCCTCGTCGGCGGTTTCGCGAAACGCCGGCTGCGCCAGCGCCAGCAGGACGATGAGACCGCCGAGGCCGAGCGTTGCGGCTTCCGACAACGGCTCGATGAATACCCAGCGTTTCCAGCGGCCGACATAGAAGCGGTCCATGAAGGTGGAGAAGCGCTCGTAAAGTTCGCGCGCGCCCGCCGCAGAGGAGAACAGCGTCGAATCGATCCGCGCATCGAAGTCCAGCAGGACATGCCGGATTCGTTTTTTCCAATCGGAGGGCAGGATGTTGCGCACCGGGGAGCCTGTGACCGATCTGCGGCGTGGCAGCGCCCCGTCCGGGCGCCGTCGGCACGTCATGCAAGAGTGTTGCGGCAAACCCAAGGCGCATCAAAACCGACGCGGAACATCGTCCGGCATCCTCAGGAAGGCCGGTTTCCTTCTATCCGAGCGGGGGTGATAAACCAATGGCCGACCGCGATTTCAGCCCGGCACAGCCGCGTGCCCGCGGCCGGGCCGTGAATGGGGTGCCTGGAACGGGGCGCTTGCGCGAGGTGCGGCCAAAGCCCATAGACAGGAACACTTTAGGACACCCAAGAGGCAACTCAAGACGCACCCCATGACGCAACGACCCGCACGCTCGTCGGAACAGGACGGATTCTTCTGGAAGACCAAGACTTTGGAGGAGATGTCCAGCGCCGAATGGGAGAGCCTGTGCGATGGCTGCGCGCGCTGCTGCCTGGAGAAGCTCGAGGACGAGGACACCGGTGACATTTATTTCACGCATGTCTCCTGCCGCCTCCTGGATGCCGGGCTCTGCGCTTGCAAGGATTATGCGAACCGCTCCGAACAGGTTCCGGACTGCGTCCGCCTGACGCCGGACAACGTCCGCGCCTTGAACTGGTTGCCGCCGAGCTGCGGCTACCGGCTGGTCGCGGAGGGACGCGATCTCTACTGGTGGCATCCGCTGATTTCCGGCGACCCCAACACCGTGCATGAGGCGGGGGTCTCGGTGCGGGGCCGGGTGCGCGGCACCGAGGACGAGATTCCCGATTCCGAACTCGAGGATCACATCGTGCAGTGGCCAGTCCGGCTGCCGAAGCGCGCCCAGCTCAAGAAGCCACCGCGGAACTGACGAGTGGAGTGAATTTGACATTCGCTACCCACCTGACCCCGAGCGCTGGAACGCGAATGTCAAATCCAAAACCGCCCGTTCCGCTGAGCCAGAGCGAAGTCCGCACCATCCTGGCCAGCCTGATGCTGACGATGTTCCTGGCCGCGCTCGACCAGACCATTGTCGCAACCGCGCTGCCGACCATCGGCCGCCAGTTCCACGACGTCACCACCCTGTCATGGATCATCACGGCGTATCTGCTGGCATCCACCGCGGTCGCGCCGCTGTTCGGCACGCTGAGCGACATCTACGGCCGCCGCGCCATGATCGTCACCGCGCTCGGTCTGTTCGTTGCGGGCTCGGTGTTGTGCGCGCTGGCGCCGAACCTGACGACGCTGATCGTCGCGCGCGGGGTGCAGGGTCTCGGCGGCGGCGGCATCCTGCCGGTGGTGCAGACGGTGATCTCCGATGTGGTGACGCCGCGCGAGCGCGGCCGGTATCAGGCCTATTTCAGCGGCGTGTGGACCGCGGCCGGCATTGCCGGGCCGGTGCTGGGCGGCGTGTTCGCCGAGCACCTGCACTGGTCGATGATCTTCTGGATCAACGTGCCGCTCGGCATCGTCGCGCTGGCGCTGCTGCTGCCGAAGATGGGAAAGATCCCGGTATTCCACCGCCGCCGCAAGGTGGACTGGACCGGCGGCCTGCTGCTGATGGTATCCGCCGTGGTGTTCATGCTGGTGCTGACATGGGGCGGCAACCGCTTCGCCTGGCTGTCGCCGGCAATCGCCGCCATGCTCGGCGGCTCGTTGGTGCTTGCCGTCGTCTTCGTCTGGCACGCGCGCACGACATCCGAACCGTTCCTGCCGCTGTCGCTGATAGGCGGGCCGGTTGTCCCCTACGCGATCGCGGCCGGTGCCCTCGCGCTCGGCGCCATCATCGGGCTTACCGTGCATCTGCCGCTGTACTATCAGGTGGTCCATCATCTCAGCGCCAGCGAATCGGGGCTGGCGCTGATTCCGATCGCCGCGATCTCGACCGGCGGCGCGGCGCTTGCCGGCCGCATCATGACGCGGGCGGTCCACTACAAGCGGGTCGCGATCGTCGGGATGGCATTCGCCGCTGTCATCGCCGCGATTCTGGCGATGGTTGCGATGCCGCTGTGGCCGCTGCTGGTGCTGCTCTCGCTGTTCGCCTTCGGCCTCGGCACCATATTCCCCATCAGCGTGGTGTCGTTGCAGAACGCGGTGGCGCGGCCGCAGGTCGGCACCGTTACCGGCGCGATGAATTTCTTCCGCGCGCTGGCCTCGTCGTTCGCCGTTGCCGCATTCTCCGCCATCCTGTTGATGGTGCTGGGTGCGGATGTCTCGATCGGTCATGACGGCGGTGGTCAGGTCAATGCGATCTCCGCGTCCGACCTGACGGCGGCGTTCCGCTATCTGTTCGCCGCTACCGCCGCGATGCTGGCGGGCGCGGCGCTGCTGCTGACGCGGATGGAGGAGCGACCGCTCGCCGGCCCCGCGGTGTGATTCGTGTGCGCAGAATTTTCGTCATCGGTCTTAAGCATTCGTTGAGGGTGTCGCTTAGGGTCTGCGCAATCATTCGTCTCTAGGTTGAGCTGCAACGAAGGACGTGCGAGAATCCGCGCATACAACGACGGGAGTTCACGGTGCGCCTTATTGCAAAGCTCGCGTCGAATCTTTTGCGCGATGAGTCGGGTGCGACCGCGATCGAGTATGCGCTGATCGCCACCGGCATCAGCATTGTCATCGTGGCCGCGGTCACCGGCATCGGCAGTTCAGTCAACGGTCGTTTCGTCGCGGTGGGCGACGCGTTTAAGTAGACAAGACGCGGCGCTCGAGAGATAGCGCAAATGTTCCTAGGAAAATATACCTTGACAGCGTGACGCTGCCGCAGTAGGTTTGCGCCATGCTCCACAGTTGCGCTTAAGAAACGACGGCGCCGTTCCACGGGTTCACGCGATCCGGGTCTCGCGCAGGCCGGGAAAGCCGTCCAACGAAAAGTCGCATGAGGCCGCGGGCTGAGACGCCTATCACAGCGACCTCTCACCGTAGGTCATCATCCAGGAACATCGTTACCGATCTGGCGTTGCCCCATCCCGTGCAGAGCAGCAATTCTGCGGATTGCAGGGAGAAGGCGCATGAAAACGAAAGAGCACGATCAGATCGTGGAGACGCCGACTGAGGCGCGACAGGCCAAGCCCGGTCCGTCCATATTGATGCTTTTGGCCATCGGCATCGGTCTCGTCGTGCTGATCCTTGGTGTAGTCTGGCTCATATTCTTCCATCAGAGCATTTCCGGCTAAGTGGAATCCGGTTCGCATCAAGAAATGCTTTCAATCAATAACCTGCGCGTATTCAGGGAACTTCCGACATCCATGGGTGTAACGCGAACCGCCAGACCGGCACGGAAGCCGGCGGCGGCGCGAGTTGTGTCGCGCACGAAGGTGACGACGACGAAGCCAAAGTCTTCGCCATCGAAAGCAAAATCGAGTGCGCGCAAGACGGCCGCAAAGCGGCCTCCTGAAAAAAAGACGTCTCTGAAAAAAAGGACAACCCGGCTCGTCAGAACGCCATCTGAAAAAACTCGGGCTGCGATTGTCGCGCGCAAGGCGACAATGGCGACGACGTTGCGACACGCCGATGAAACGCCTGTCGTTATCGATGAGCACGACGACGCGGCACAAGCAGGGTTGCGAAAGCAGCGCATACGGCGGACATCCGCCCGGCGCAAGGATGAACCGAGCCCGCGCGTCAAGCGAACCGCGGTGGAGCGGATCGACGATCCGCCGCCCGCGACAGGTGCGCTTTTGATCGAGCGGGTGACGCGCGCGATCGAACGCGAGTTGTCGTTGATCGAGATCATTGTCGGCGGCAGCCATCTGAAGCCGCAGCAGCGCACCGAGGCGGAACGCCGCGCCCGGACGCTGGCCAGTCTCGCGCGGACGCTCAGTGAGGTGACGCGGCTCCGCGCCAGCGAGCAGAAGGTGAAGCCAGCCGATGACGACGCCGTGCCCCGCGATCTCGACGAGTTCCGGCGCGCGCTTTCGCGCCGACTGGAACAACTGGTCGCAGCACCAGCGCCGGCTCCTGCTCGAGAGCATGAATGAGGACGAACTCGGATTTCTCGCCCGGCAATGGGATATTTTCGCGCATCCGCATCAGCGTCCGCCGCAGCTCGCGCCGAACGGCGCGCCGTGGCTGACCTGGCTGATGATCGGCGGCCGTGGCGCCGGCAAGACCCGCGCCGGGGCGGAATGGATTCGCGCGCAGGCGCTGGGTCTGCCGCCGTTCGCCGTTAAGGCGGTGTCGCGCATCGCGCTGGTCGGCGAAACCGAACACGATGCGCGCGAGGTGATGATCGAAGGCGTCTCCGGGCTGCTCGCGGTTCACGCAGCCCACGAGCGGCCGGCGTGGTCGCCATCGCGCAAGCGGCTGGAATGGAGCAACGGTGCGGTGGCGCAGGCGTTTTCCGCCGACGATCCCGAAAGTCTACGCGGGCCGCAGTTCGGCTGCGCCTGGTCCGACGAGATGGCGAAGTGGCGCTATGCGGAGGCCGCGTTCGACATGCTGCAGTTCGGTTTGCGGCTGGGATCGCAGCCGCGCCAGCTCATCACCACGACACCGCGGCCGACCGCGCTGCTGAAACGCCTGATGGCCGATCCGGCGAGCGTGGTCACGCGCGCGCCGACGCAAGCCAACGCCTTCAATCTGGCGCCGACCTTTCTGCAAGGCGTGATGGCGCGCTACGCCGGAACGCGGCTCGGACGTCAGGAGCTTGACGGCGAGATCATCGAGGACCGGCCGGACGCGCTGTGGTCGCGGGCGCTGCTGGAGCGATGTCGCGTGCGTGACGCGCCGCCGTTGCAGCGCATCGTGGTCGCGGTCGATCCGCCGGCGACGTCGAGCAAGCGCGCAGACGCCTGCGGCATCGTCGCGGCGGGTCTGGCGGAGGGCGGCATGGTTTATGTGATCGCCGACGAGACCGTGTCGGGCGTGACGCCGGCTCTGTGGGCGGCGAAGGCGATCGCGCTGTGGCGGCGGTGCGAGGCCGATGCGCTGGTGGCGGAAGTCAACCAGGGCGGCGACATGGTGAAGGCCGTGATCGCCGAGGTCGATGCTGCGGTGCCGGTGATCCCAGTGCGCGCGACACGCGGCAAATGGCTGCGCGCCGAGCCGGTGGCGACGCTTTATGAGCAAGGCCGCGTCAGGCACGCCGGTAGTTTCGCCGCGCTGGAAGACGAGATGTGCGACTTCGCCTTGTCGGGCCTGTCGTCCGGGCGCTCGCCCGACCGGCTCGATGCGCTGGTGTGGGCGGTGACGTCGCTCGCGCTCGCACCGCGCGCCCAGCCACGGGTGAGGGGGTTGTGAGGAAATGTAGGCGAGCCGCGCACTCAGTCGTCACCCGCGGGCTTGACCCCGCGGGTCCATCTTTGAAGGGACGATGGATTGCCGGGTCAAGCCCGGCAATGACGCGTCAACATTCTATCGGGTGATATCCTCGTAAAGATCGCGCCATAGTGGATTGTCGCGCACGATCAGATCGATCTTCCATTCGCGCGGCCAGTGCTTGATGTTCTTTTCACGCTGAGTTGCTGCCATGACGGTGTCGTACGCTTCAAAATAGACCAACCGTTTTACGTTATATTTTCGCGTGAAGCCGTCGGCAACGCCTTCGCGATGCTGGTAAATCCGACGAACAAGATCGTTCGTCACACCGACATACAGCGTTCCTCCCGGCGCGCTTGCAAGAATGTAGACCC
Source organism: Nitrobacter sp. NHB1 (assembly GCF_036964665.1). Lineage (NCBI taxonomy): Bacteria > Pseudomonadati > Pseudomonadota > Alphaproteobacteria > Hyphomicrobiales > Nitrobacteraceae > Nitrobacter > Candidatus Nitrobacter laanbroekii. Next base: position 1,448,243 of record NZ_JBAMDA010000001.1, on the reverse strand, counting down.
AGTAGCTCATGCATGAATGATGAATTGCCGGGTCAAGCCCGGCAATGACAAACTTTTGTTGCATCGCGGCTTGATGATGAAGGATGGTTCTCGATGCGCCTACGCCTGAAAAATCTCTTCACCTCGCCCGAGACCAAAGTCAGCCGCACGGCAAAGCTGCTTGCGTTCGAGAGCGGCCGCCGGGCGCGGTGGACGCCGCGCGACTATGCGGCGCTGGCACGCGAGGGTTATCTCGCCAATGCCATCGTGCATCGCGCGGTGCGGCTGATCGCGGAGAACGTGGCGTCGTGCAGCTACCTGGTATTCGAGGGCGCGCAGGAGCGCGAGGCGCATCCGGTCTCGCTGCTGCTGTCGCGGCCGAACGCGCGGCAGGACGGCGGCGCTTTCCTCGAGATGCTGGTGTCGCATCTCTTGCTCGCCGGAAACGCCTATGTCGAGGCGGTCGCGCTCGACGGCGCGGTGCGAGAACTCTACGCGCTGCGACCCGATCGCATGAAGGTAGTGCCCGGTCCCGACGGCTGGGCGGAGGCTTATGAATATGGCGTCGGCGGCCGCAGCGTGCGCTTCGATCAGGCGGCGTCGAGCGTGCCGCCGATCCTGCATCTGACATTCTTTCATCCGCTCGACGATCACTATGGCCTCGCGCCGATCGAGCCGGCGGCGGTTGCCATCGACACCCACAACGCCGGATCGGCCTGGAACAAGGCGTTGCTCGACAACGCGGCGCGGCCATCGGGCGCGCTGGTCTATTCCGGGCCGGAAGGCGCGGTGCTGTCGGATTCGCAGTTCGACCGGCTCAAGCGCGAACTGACCGATACCTATCAGGGCGCGGTCAACGCGGGGCGTCCGCTGCTGCTCGAAGGCGGGCTCGACTGGAAGGCGATGTCGCTGACGCCGAAGGACATGGATTTCCTGGAGGCCAAGCACACCGCCGCGCGCGAGATCGCGCTCGCCTTCGGCGTGCCGCCGATGGTGCTCGGCATTCCCGGCGACAACACCTACGCGAATTTCCAGGAGGCTAACCGCTGCTTCTTCCGCCAGACCGTGCTGCCGCTGGCGGCGCGGATCGGCAACTCGTTCGCGCAGTGGCTGTCGCCTCAGTTCGGCGACGCCATCCGCATCGTCGTGGATCCCGACAGGATCGACGCGCTCGCCACCGACCGCGCCGCGCTGTGGCAGCGCGTCAGCAACGCGGCGTATCTCACGCTCAACGAAAAGCGCGAGGCGGTCGGCTATGCGCCGATCGAGGGCGGCGACCGGCTGGAGTGAACTTTCCCTTGGGAGGGCGGCGCGCGCGAGCGCAGCAAACAAAGTGCCGGGTGGGTATAGCGATTTCAGTCGTCATGCGCGGGCTTGACCCGCGCATCCATCTACCTTCGCAAGAGTCTTCGTGAATGAAATGGATGGCCGGATCAGGTCCGGCCATGACGGCCGCCATGGGTTCAAGCAATGTCCGATCTCATCCGTATCTTTAGCGAGCGTGGCGACCTCGCGCATCTCGCGCTGTTTTTGTGGGCGAGCGCCGCCAGCGCCGGCCTGCTGTTCGCATTGCGCGAACTGTCGGCCGCCTCGCGCCGCTTCGACGATTTCGTCCGCGAGTTGCAGCGTTTCAATCGCAAGGCGCATCGCCGCACTGACACCCTCAACAAGGATCGAGACTGATGGATACACTTCACAGCGTGCTGCGCTCGTTTGGCGCCGAGACCAAATCCGCGCCGGATCATCTCACGGTGTTTCGTGAATTCCTCGCACATCTCGACCAGATCCAGCGCAAGGCGCCGGTTGTGAAATCGTTGCGCCAAAAACCGCCGGCGCGGCGCAAGCCGGGCAAGCGTACGCGCCGCGGCTGACCTCACATTCATTGCGTCGTCGCTGCGACAGCTTCAGCTTCTCGTTTCTTCACACCCCGCCCATTCGCGAGGCCGATCATGCACGCCCCGTTGTCATCCGTGTCGCGTCTGTCGTTCTCCGGCGACGGCACTGTGGAAGGCTATGCCAGCCTGTTCGGCGAGATCGACCAGGCGCGCGACATGGTGATGCCCGGCGCGTTCGCACGGACGCTGAAGGTGCGCGGCTTGCGCAAGGTCCCGATGCTGTTCCAGCACGATCCGTCGGAGCCGGTCGGCATCTGGCTCGAACTGCGCGAGGACTTCCGCGGGCTATGGGCGCGGGGAAAGCTGATCCCTGACGTGATGCGCGCGCGTGAATTGCTGGCGTTGGTCGAGGCCGGCGCGGTGGACGGGCTGTCGATCGGCTATCGCACCGTGCGCGGCCGGATCGAGCCGCGCACCCGCGTGCGAAAACTCTATCAGGTCGATTTGTGGGAAATTTCCATCGTTACGTTCCCGCTGCTGGCGGGAGCGCGTGTCCGCGCGGTGAAGCAGGCGGCGTCCCAGCCGCGTTCGCTCGCGCGGACACAGGCCGAGCGCGAATGGCGGAGCATGACGGAGGCCGCGGATGAACCGGCGCCGCGGCTCCGCCCGCGCCCGGCGGTGGTTTCGGCGTCGCTGCGCGGACGCGAGGGGCGACGCCGCGCATTGAGCACTGTATCGCACCGATATTCGGTGCTGCGATGACGACGCGGCGAGGACTCTGGGATATCTCGACGTGCATCGCTCACCGCTTGAACGCGAGCGCCGCCGAAAGGCCCGCGATGACGCCGACGCAGATCGCGGCGCCGCCGGCCGCCATGCCCCAGTTCAGGAAATACAGCGCCATCGACAGCAGCGATTTGTCGGCGCTGGCGCCCAGCATCACGAAGGATACCGCGAAAGCCGCCAGCAGGACGGCGCAGACGGTGATCCAGAACTTTGCCGTCCCGCGCCACGACGGCTGCATCGCGAACCACGCACTGGCTGCAGCAGCGACGGCAAGGGCTATCCAGACAAAAATCAGAAAGCGCATGGTTCGCCTCCACGGTGCTCCCGTTGCGGCGACCATTCTAGCGCTATTCCGGCTTTGGTGGAATCAAAGCCGGACTTCTTGTTTTGACGCGTTTTCTTGACGCGAACCGGTACCCATCCTCGGGTCAAGCCCGAGAACATGCTTCGCTCGAAAACGCTACGGCCCGCGCAAGTCTTGGGCAGCAAAGTCTTGGGCAGCAAAGTCTTGGGCGACAAAGCCTTGGGCAACAATGCCGTGAAACCACTACCACAGAGGAGAATGTGAATGGACTTCGATATCACCGACGTCGCGCCGGAGCACAAATCCGGCGTCGCCACCCGCGGCGACTACGACGACTTCCGCGTCACCTTCGAGGACTTCAAGGCGGCCAATGACGAACGTCTGGCGCGGCTGGAGAAAAAACGCGGCGATGTGCTGCTGGAGGAAAAGGTCGACCGCATCAATGCCGCGCTCGACGCCCAGCACAAGCGCATGGACGAGCTGGCGCTGAAGCACGCGCGCCCGGCGCTCGAAGGCCGCACCCGTGTCGCCAGCGAGGCGTCGTCCCGCGAGCACAAGAGCGCGTTCGAGGCTTATGTGCGCGGCGGCGAGACCGGTGCCTTGCGCGACCTGGAGACCAAGGCGATGTCGGCCGGCTCCAATGCGGACGGCGGTTATCTCGTTCCGGTCGAACTCGAACACGAGATCGGCGAACGGCTGGCGGCGATCTCGCCGATCCGCGCGCTCGCGTCGGTGCGCACCATCTCGGGCAACGTCTACAAGAAGCCGTTCATGACCGCGGGTCCCGCCACCGGCTGGGTCGGCGAGACCGACTCGCGGACGCAGACCACATCGCCGACGCTGGACGCGCTGAGTTTCCCGGCGATGGAGCTTTACGCCATGCCGGCGGCGACCGCGACGCTGCTCGACGATAGCGCCGTCAACATCGACGAGTGGATCGCGCAGGAGGTGGAGCTGACGTTTGCGGTGCAGGAAGGCGCGGCCTTCGTCAATGGCGACGGCACCAACCAGCCGAAGGGCTTTTTGCAATCGGATACGGTGGCGAACGGCTCGTGGGTTTGGGGCAAGCTCGGCACTATCGCCAGCGGCGGCGCGAGCGGTTTCGCCGCGTCGAATCCATCCGATGCGCTGGTGGACCTGATCTACGCGCTGAAGGCCGGCTATCGCCAGAACGCCACCTTCGTGATGAACCGCAAGACGCAAGCCGCGATCCGCAAGTTCAAGGACACCGGCGGCGCGTATCTGTGGCAGCCGCCGGCGCAGGCGGGCGGCCGCGCCTCGCTGATGACGTTCCCGCTGATCGAGGCCGAGGACATGCCGGACGTCGCGGCGAATTCGCTGTCGATCGCGTTCGGCGATTTCCGCCGCGGCTACCTGGTGGTGGACCGCGCGGGCGTGCGCGTGCTGCGCGATCCGTATTCGGCCAAGCCTTATGTGCTGTTCTACACGACCAAGCGCGTCGGCGGCGGCGTGCAGGACTTCGACGCCATCAAGCTGATGAAGTTCGCGGCGAGCTGAGGGAAAATAAGGTGGGGGACCTATTTTACTGGGTCCCCCTCCTTGCAATGATCAAAACGTCCACAAACAGCCCGGTTTGGCTCCGGTTGCTAAGGAACTAGCATGCTAAGGTCCTGTTAATAATATATGCTGTGTCGTAGAAACTGGGAACTGGCGCGAGTCGCCCGGTGGGAGAGCCCCATGAATCGAAGCGAGATGCTTCTGGCGGGATTAGCCGCTGCAGGTGAGAATGCCAGCTTCACTCCTGTGCAAGTTCAGAAGCTGTTCTTCGTGCTTGATCGAGAAGCGGCTCATGTGCTGGACGGCCCGCACTTTAGTTTTGAGCCCTACGATTATGGTCCATTTGATCGAATGGTTTATGTCGGAATTGACGAACTAGCTCGGCAGGATCTGGCAAAGGTGCAGAGTACCGGACGTTACCGAGTATATAGTCTTTCGCAACAGGGCTATCAACAAGGCGTAAATCTGCTCAACGGATTAGATGCGCCTGTTAGACATTATGTGCAAAGCATTGCGACGTGGGTAAGGCAACTCACATTTGAGCAACTCGTCGCTTCCATCTACAATAAATATCCCGAGATGAAGGTAAAGAGTGTGTTTCGCGGATGACAGTTGTCGTCGCCTTCTTTTGTCAAGACGGTGTTGTCATCGCGGCGGACAGCATGATTACCCCCTCGATGGGCAACATCAACGTGGGTCATCATCATGGTCGTAAAATTGCCCTTCTGAATGGTCCGCAAATTTTCGCGTTTGCTGGTGACCAAGGACAAAGCGCTCGTTTCAAAATCATGGCGGATGGGTCGCACGGGAACATCGTCAACGCGAGCCATCCAATGGATCACGCGTTGGCATTATCAAGTGGGATTATCAACCAATTTCAGGCCACAGGGATAGGTGCTTCTATCAACGTGAACACCATTTTGGCGTTTGGGCATGGCGGTCAGCATCACTGCTGCATGTTCGAAGGGCTGCTTCAACCGCGGTTTCTTGATGAGCACCATTATTACGCTGCGCTTGGGTCTGGTAAGCTGTCGGCTGATCCATTCCTGCGTTTCCTCGTTGATGTTTTCTGTCCGGCCGGGCGCCCAACGATGCGTGAGGCAGTCTTCCTTGCCGTTTGGGCTGTCCAGCATGTCATAGATACGAACCCAGGCGGCGTAGCTGGGCCCATTCGAATTGCTACATTTGAGTGCGATGGAACTGGAGCATTTCAAGCGAGCGAACTACCGGACAGTGAAATCGCAGAACATCAACAAGCTATCGAAAGCGCGGCCGACGCTCTTCGGGGATGGCGAGATCAACTGCAGTCGGGCGCTGCTGCAGATGATGCGCCAGCGCTTCCTGCTTCGCCGGGTGCCTGAGACAGTCAATCAAAATTCTCGTTCCTCCGCTGGCGGGTTAATTAAAAACCCCCGCGCCCCAACTCCTCGCTGTCCTTAGAATCCAGTCGCGGTAGAGCGCAAGCGGCGTGACGCCGGTGAGGCCGCCGCAGCCTGATGCATTGTTCGCACCTGTCGACCAGCTTACGACGCCGGCGATGACGGGGCCGCCGCCGGAATCGAGAAATGCCGGCGCGCCGGAATCGCCGGTGCAGGCGCCGAGGCCGGCGCGTGCATTGTTGGTTGAGGGATCGACCAGGCGGATCTGCAAGGTGCCGGGTCGCCCGGTCACGGAAAGGCTCGCGGCGCGGGCTACGCCGCCGCTGCGGCCGTCGCCAGGGACCGCTACGCCCATGCCAACAACAGTGAGACGCTGACCTGCGGTGACCGGCAGCAGCGCGCCGCCGAGCGTTGCCTGAGAGGCGGAGAGCGGCGACGCAAGCTGCAGCAGCGCGACATCAGCGGTGGCGCGGTGCGCGAGCAGGCTCTGCATATTAAATTGCGGATGAGTGGCGGTGCGCCGGATATCGAGCAGGCGCGGCGGTCGGCTCTTGTAATCCACCATCTTGGTAGTGGCGCCCGGCGCGATGCAGTGCGCGGCGGTGAGGATGATATCGCGCGCGATCAGCGTGCCGGTGCAGGAGGTGCCGCGCGAGCCGACGATGGTGACGACCGCATTCGCCACCGCGGGCGAGGGCGCACTGCCGCCGCCGACCATGGCGAGGGTGGGCTGCGGCAGCGTCAGGACCGTCACGGCCGCGAACGCGCGAATGAATTGCTGAATCATGCGGCGATGTGAGCCATCGCGCGAGCCGCCTGTCAACTCGATACGCGGCAAGCTCCCTCTCCCATGGGGAGAGGGTTGGGGTGAGGGGTACGATCTCTCGATAAGCCGTAACCCTCACCCGGTCTGCTTCGCAGACCGACCTCTCCCAGCGGGAGAGGTGAAGCAAGTCGCCTGGTGCATCCATCAATCGAAGGAAAGGCACGAATATGCCGTCGATACTTCTGACCGGACCCGCGATCGAGCCGTGGTCGGTCGCGGAGGCCAAGAGCTTCCTGCGCGCCGAGAACGACGACGACGACACCGTGATCGCCTCGCTGATCGCGGCGGCGCGCAGCCATGTCGAAGCGATGACCCGCTGCGCCCTGATCGCGCAGACCTGGCGCTTTGTGCTGGACCAGTGGCCGAGGGACAGCCGCGTCAAGTTAGGCCGTGGACCGCTGCGGTCGCTTGTCGCGGCGCGGGTTTACGATTCCGCCGGCAATGTCACCAGCATCGACGTCGACACGTTCGTCATCGACAAGGCGGCGGGCGTGATCGCGTCGTCCGGTCGGGTACTGCCGGGGCGCGCGGCCGCCGGCATCGAGCTCGACGTCGAGATCGGCTTCGGCGCGGCCGCGATCGACGTACCCGATGTGCTGCGCCATGCGGTGCGGACGCTGGTGGCGCACTGGTACGAGAACCGTGGCCTGATCGCCATCGGCCAGAGCGTGGCGATGATGCCGGCCAGCGTCGGCGCCATGATCGCGTCGTATCGCGTGCACGCGCTGTGACCGCTACTCTCGAAAGGACATCACCATGACCAGCGCCAACGCCGCGCTTCGCGCCGCCGTGCACGATGCGCTTGCCGCCGACAGTAGCCTTCATGCCGCACTCGGCGGCGCGCGGGTCTATGACGAGCCGCCGCGCGGTGCGATGCTGCCTTATGTCAGCATCGGCGAGGCGCGCATGTCAGACGCGTCGGTCGACGACGGGCCGACCCAGGAGCATCAGATCACGCTGCACGCGCGCTCGCGCCAGGGCGGGCAAGGCGAGGCCCACGCCATCGCCGGCGCGGTATTGCAGGCGCTCGACGACGCGCCGCTGGCGCTCACCGGCCACAGGCTGGTCAACTTTCGCTTCGCGGTCGCGGATATCCGGCGCGAGTCCGACGGGCGCACCTATCATGCACAGGTGCGTTTCCGCGCCGTGACCGAACCGACAACTTAAATCAAGGAGCCGTCATGGGCGCACAAAAGGGCAAGGACCTGCTGTTGAAAATGAGCGACGGCGCGAGTTTCGTCACGGTGGCGGGATTGCGCAGCCGCAGGATCGCGTTCAACGCCGAGATCGTCGATATCACCAGCGCGGAGTCGGCTGGCCGCTGGCGTGAGCTTCTGGCGGGCGCGGGCGTCAAGCGCGCGTCGTTGTCGGGCCGCGGGCTGTTCAAGGACGCGGCGTCCGACGCGCTGGTGCGGCAGGCGTTCTTCGACGGCACGATCAGCGACTGTCAGGTGGTGGTGCCCGACTTCGGCACCATCGAAGGCGCGTTCCAGATCGCAAGCCTCGAATTCGCCGGCGAGCACAATGGCGAGGTGACGTTCGACCTCGCGCTGGAGTCCGCCGGCGCGCTGACCTTTACGGCGATGTGAGGCGCACATGCCAAACAAACATCGCGGCGAGATCGCCGCTGAACTCGGCGGGCGGCAGCGCACTCTGGTGCTGACGCTGGGCGCGCTGGCTGAACTCGAATCCGCATTGGGCGCCGAAGATCTCGTCGCGCTCACGGAGCGTTTCGGCTCGGGGCGGCTATCGGCGCGCGACCTGACCCGCATCATCGGCGCAGGGCTCCGCGGCGGCGGCGAAGCCGTGACCGACGACGAGGTGGCCGCGATGACGGCCGAGGGCGGCGCGGCAGGCTTCGTCAAGATCGCGGCCGAGCTGATCGCTGCGACCTTCGATGACGGCGCTGCGCGATGAAGCCGTTTCCATGGGCGGAGGCGATGGGGTTCGGCTTCGGCGTGTTGCGGCTGGCGCCGGACGCCTTCTGGCGGATGACGCCGCGCGAACTGACGCAGGCGATCCATGCAGTGCGTGGGCCTTCTGTCCGGCCGTTGGCACGGACCGACCTCGACGACCTGCTGGCGCGGTTTCCCGATGCGCCGCGCAAGGGAGGACGCAATGACTGACGACACGAGCTTGCAGGACACGTCTAACACGCTGGACGGTCTCACGGCCAAGACCCAGGCGCTGACGATCGGCGCGGGCGGCTTTGCGCGGGCGATGACGCAGGCGTTTTCCTCGTCGATCAACGGCGGCAAGCAATTCGACGACGTGCTGAAAACGCTGGCGCTGCGTGTTTCCAGTCTCGCGGTGACCGCCGCGTTCAAGCCGCTGACGGCGAGCCTGACCAGCGGTATCTCCAGCCTGTTTTCGGGCCTCACCGGAAGCGTCGGCGCGGCCGCCGGCGTGCAGGCCAACGCGCTCGGCGCCATCAAGCCGTTCGCATCGGGCGGCGTGATCGGCACGCCGAGCTATTTTCCGATGATGAACGGCGGCGTCGGCCTCGCCGGCGAGGCGGGCCCGGAGGCGATCATGCCGCTGGTGCGCGGTGCCGACGGCCGGCTCGGCGTCTCCGGCAATGGCGGCGGCAACAGCATCACGGTGCAGATCGCGACGCCCGATCTCGATAGTTTCCGCCGCTCCGAAAGTTACGTCACCGGCCAGATCGCGCGCGCGGTGGCGCGGGGACAGCGGAGTTTGTGATGATCCTGGGTTCTGTCCTCATCAAGCGTCATTGCCGGACTTGATCCGGCCAACCATCAATCATGACTCGATCGTGATGGATTGCCGGCATAGGCGAGCGGAAGCGACGCCGTTCTTCGAACGGCTGTGCCCGGCAATGACGATCATTGACTGATTCATCGTAGGAATGTCATGACCAGCTTCCACGAAATCCTGTTTCCGCTCGATATCGCGCTCAAAAGTGCGGGCGGGCCGGAGCGGCGCACCGATATCGTCAGCTTCGGCTCCGGGCGCGAGGCGCGCAATGCGCGCTGGGCGCAGTCGCGACGGCGCTTTGATGCCGGCTACGGCGTCAAGACGCTGGATGCCTTGCAGGCCGTCATTGCGTTCTTCGAGGAGCGGCGCGGCCGACTTTACGGCTTCCGCTGGCGCGACCGGCTGGACTGCTGCTCGGTTGCGACCGGCATCGCGATCTCGCCGCTCGATCAGGTCATCGGCGTCGGCGACGGCGCGACATCAGCGTTTCAGTTGATCAAAACCTACGGCGGTGCGTTCGCGCCTTATGCGCGCGCGATCGCCAAGCCGGTGAACGGCAGCGTGCGCGTTGCGGTTGCCGATAGCGAGGTCGCGGCGGGATCGGCCTTTACCTGCGACGCCACCAGCGGCGTTGTGACCTTTCTCGCGGGGCATGTCCCGCCGGCGGGAGCGGCCGTCACCGCAGGATTCAATTTCGATGTGCCGGTGCGGTTCGACACCGACTACCTCGAAGTCGATCTCGCGACCTTCGCCGCCGGCGCCATTCCGAAGATTCCGCTGGTGGAGATTCGTCCGTGAGAAGCATCCCCTCTGCGCTTCAGGCAAAACTCGATTCCGGCGCGACCACGCTGGCGCGCTGCTGGATCGTGAGGCGGCGCGACGGCGTCGTGCTGGGCTTCACCGACCACGACCGCGATCTGGCGATCGGCAGCGTCGCCTGTCGCGCCGGGACCGGTTTCACCGGATCGGAAGCCACCAGCCGGTTCGATCTGGCGGTCGACGGCCTGGAAATCTCGGGCGCGTTTTCCGACGACGTCCTGACCGAGGCCGATCTCGCCGCCGGGCGTTACGATGCGGCCGAGGTTACAACCTGGCTGGTCGACTGGAGCGATGTTTCGCTGAAAATCCTGATCGCGCGTGGCACCATGGGGGAGGTCCGGCGCGAGGGGTCCGCGTTCACCGCGGAGTTACGCGGGCTCGCCGATGCGCTGGCGCAGGACAGCGGGCGTCTGTTTACGGCGCGTTGCGGCGTCGATCTCGGCGACAGCAAATGCCGGGTCGATCTGACCAGTTCGACCTTTCGCGGCAGCGGCGCGGTGACGGCCCTTGAGGGAACGTCGATCGTCGCGGTCTCAAACCTCAACGGTTTTGCCGATGGCTGGTTCACGGCGGGGCGGCTCGCCTGGACCGGCGGGGCCAATGCCGGTGTTGCAGTTGAGGTGAAACAGCATCGAGTCGTCGCGGGCGAGGTGCGGCTATCGCTGTGGCGGGCGATGGCCGAGCCGATCGCGGTCGGCGACGGCTTCACGATCACCGCCGGCTGCGACAAGAGTTTCGCGACCTGCCGCGACCGCTTTGCCAACACCGACAATTTTCGCGGTTTTCCGCAGATCCCCGGCAACGATTTCGTCGTCAGCTATCCGCTGCCCGGTTCGCCGGACAACGGCAACGGCACCAAGGCCTTGTTTTGAAGGAGTGCCCCGTGACCTTCCCACATACGACCCGCGCGGCCATCGTCGCGGAAGCCCGCGTCTGGATCGGCACGCCCTATCGCCATCAGGCCTCGCTCAAGGGTATCGGCTGCGACTGTCTTGGCCTCGTGCGCGGGGTCTGGCGCAACTGCATCGGGGATGAGCCGGAAGCGATGCCGCCCTATGCGCCGGACTGGGCCGAAGCAAAGGGCGACGAGACACTGGCGGCGGCGGCGTTGCGTCATCTCGTCCCTCGCGCGCTCGACGACCTCAAGCCTGGCGACGTGCTGCTGTTCCGCTGGCGCGACGGCTTCGTCGCCAAGCATGTCGCGATCGCATCGAGCGAACGCACCATGATTCATGCGCACGACGGCGCCGCCGTCTGCGAGATCGCGCTGGCGCCGTGGTGGCGGCGGCGACTGGCTTACGCATTTCGTTTTCCGGGAGTTTTGGGCTGATGGCAGCGCTGGTTCTTTCCGTCGCGGGCGGCGCGGCCGGCGCGTTGTTCGGCCCGGCCGGCGCGATCGCGGGCCGCATCGCCGGCGCGCTGGTCGGCAACGTCATTGACCGCAAGCTGTTCGGACCCGGCAACCAGAATGTGGTTGGGCCGCGGCTCGCCGATCTCGACGTGATGGCCTCGACCGAAGGCGCGCCGATTCCGCGCGTCTATGGCCGCGCGCGGCTGTCCGGCCAGGTGATCTGGGCGACGCGGCTCGAAGAGGTCGTCAGCAGCGAGACCTCGTCGTCCGGCGGCAAGGGCGGTCTGTTCAGCGGGCCGAGCACGACATCCACCACCTACAGTTATTTCGCCAACTTCGCGGTCGGCCTTTGCGAGGGCGTGATCGGACGGGTCGGGCGGATCTGGGCCGACGGCAGCCCGCTGGATCTCTCCGGTCTGACATTCCGCGTTCATCGCGGCGCCGAGGATCAGTCCCCGGACGATCTGATTGTGGCAAAAGAAGGCGCCGGCAACGCACCGGCCTATCGCGGGCTTGCCTACATCGTGTTCGAGCGGCTGCCGCTGGCGAAGTTCGGCAACCGCATTCCGCAGCTCTCGTTCGAGATCGTCCGTCCCATCGGCCAACTCGAACGGATGGTGCGCGCGATGACGCTGATCCCTGGCACCACCGAGTTCGGCTACGAGCCGTCGACTGTCGTGCGATGGCTCGGCCCCGGTCAGTCGGCGCCGGAAAACCGTCACGCGCCGAACGCCGAATCCGATGTGATCGCGGCGCTCGACGATCTCCAGGGCGTGTGTCCGAATCTCGAACGTGTGGCTGTCGTTGTTGCATGGTTCGGGTCCGACCTTCGCGCCGGAAGCTGCCTCGTTCGTCCCGGCGTCGACAGTGCAAGCAAATTTACCCGCGGCGCCAACTGGTCGGTAGCGGGCGTGACGCGGGCGAGCGCTTATGTGGTGTCGCAGGTCGATGGCCGTCCGGCCTTCGGCGGCACGCCGTCCGACGACAGCGTGAGGCATCTGATCGCGGAGTTGAAGGCGCGCGGCCTCAAGGTCACGTTCTATCCCTTCATCATGATGGATATTCCGGCCGGCAACGGCCTGAGCGATCCGTGGAGCGGGGCGTCGTCGCAGCCGGCCTATCCCTGGCGCGGCCGCATCACCTGCGATCCCGCGCCGGGGCGGCCGGGCTCGCCGCAAGGCGCACCGGCGGCGGCGACGCAGGTCGGCAGCTTCTTTACCGGTGGAAGCTGGAATTATCGCACCATGATCCTGCACTATGCGAGCCTGGTCGCCTCCGTTGGCGGCGTCGACGCCTTCATGATCGGATCGGAGATGCGGTCGCTGACACGCGTGCGCTCCGGTAGCGGCATTTACCCTGCCGTCGATGCGCTGGTGACGCTCGCGACTGAGGTGAAAGCCATCGTCGGCGCGTCGACGATCGTGACTTACGGCGCGGACTGGACCGAATACGGCGCCGACGTGGTCGATGCCGGCTCCTCGGAGGTGCGCTTTCCGCTTGATCCGCTGTGGGCGTCAAGCGCGATCGATGCCGTCGGCATCGATTACTATGCACCACTGGCGGATTGGCGCGACGAGGCCGGACATCTCGATGCGAGCATTGCGGCTTCGACCTATGACGTCGGCTATCTCGCGGGCAACATCTCAGGCGGCGAGGGGTTCGACTGGTACTACACAGATGATACCGCGCGCGCCGCGCAGAACCGGACGCCGATCACCGACGGTCTCGGCAAGCCGTGGACCTTCCGCGTCAAGGATATCAAGGCGTGGTGGTCGTCGCCGCATTACGAGCGCATCGGTGGCGTCGAACTCGCAAGTCCAACCGCGTGGGGGCCGCAGAGCAAGCCGGTGTGGCTGACCGAGGTCGGCTGCCCGGCGGTGGACAAGGGCGCCAACCAGCCGAGCGTGTTTCCCGATCCCAAATCGTCGGAGAACCACATGCCGTATTTCTCCAGCGGCAGTCGCGACGACCTGATCCAGCGCCGCTATCTGCAAGCTTTCCTCGGCAAACTGGATCCCTCGTTCGGCGCGGCGGACGCGGACAATCCGGTCTCTCCGGTTTATGGCGGGCGCATGATCGAGCCGTCCGCAATCCATCTGTGGACCTGGGACGCGCGGCCCTATCCGGCGTTTCCCGCCGCGACCGAGGTCTGGAGCGACGGACCGAACTGGCAGACCGGGCACTGGCTCACCGGGCGTCTCGGCACCGCGCCGATGGACGCGCTGGTGCAGGCGCTGCTCGCCGATTGCGGCGTCACCGGTGCCGACAGCTCGGCGCTGCGCGAGAGTTGCGACGGCTACGTGATCGACCGGCCGATGTCGCCGCGCGCCATGATCGAACCGCTCGCCGGCGCCTACGCCTTCGATGCGACCGCCGCCGACGGAACGCTGCGCTTCGTTTCGCGCGGCGGCGCGCCGGTCGCCGAATTCGCCGAGGACGATCTGGTGCTGCCGGACGATGGCGCGCTGGCGCGGCTGACCCGCGCGCAGGAAACCGAACTGCCGCGTGAAGCCGGTTTCGGTTTTACCGACGGCACGGTGGATTACCGACGCTCTGCTGTGACATCGCGCCGGCTGGCGGGTGGATCGAACCGGAGCGTTCATTCCGCTCTCGCGGTCGTCAGCGACGACGCCGCGATGGCGCGGCGGGCCGAGGTCTGGCTGCAGGATCTGTGGGCCGGCCGCGAAAGCGCCGCGTTCTCGCTCGGTCCGCAATGCCTGTCGCTGACGCCGGGCGACGTGATCGCGGTGACGATCAACGGGCGGCGGCGGCTGTTTGAAATCGGCGCGACGCTCGATGCCGAAGCGCGGCAGGTGAACGCGCGCAGCATCGACCCCGAGGTGTTTTCGGTGCCGCTGTCGCCGCCACGGCAAACGCGGCCTGCGATACCGGCGGCGCTCGGCCCGGTGCAGGCGGCGGTGCTCGATTTGCCGACCATCGATTCCTCGCAGCCGCCGATCCTGACGCGGCTCGCCGTGTTCGCCAGTCCATGGCCGACATCGGTCACCGTCTGGACCTCGCCCGACGGCGCGAGCTTCCAGCCGGCCGCGATCATCCCAGCGCCCTCGACATCGGGTGAAACGCTCGACCCGTTGCCGGCGGGGCCGGCCGGGCGATGGGATCGCGGCAATGTCTTTCGCGTGCGGCTCTACGGCGGCGCGCTGACGTCGGTATCCGATGCGCGCGTGCTCGCGGGCGCCAACGCGGCGGCGGTACAGAACGCGGAGGGCGATTGGGAAGTTTTGCAGTTCGCCAATGCCGAGCTGGTGGACGGCAGCACTTATAGACTATCGCGTTTGCTGCGCGGGCAGGCCGGCAGCGAATACGCTATCACTGACGTGTTGCCATCGGGCGCGCCGTTCGTCCTGCTCGACACGCACCTCATACCGCTGGCGCGCGGATTGAATGCACTGGATCGTCCGATCCTGGTGCGGCTCGCCGCCGTCGGACGCAACCATGACGATCCGACCGCCGTTGCCCTGACGGTGACGCCGCGCCCGACCGCGCTGCTGCCGCTGTCGCCGGTGCACGTCAAGGCGTCGCGCGAGAGCGGCGGCGTTCGCATCTCGTGGATTCGCCGGACGCGCATCGATGGCGACGGCTGGGGCGTTGAGGTGCCGCTCGGCGAAGACAGCGAGGCCTACACGCTCGACATTGTCTCCGGCGGCTCGGTCGTGCGCAGTATCGCGTGCAGCACGTCCGAGGCGTTCTACGCCGACGCCGACGAACTGGCGGACTTCGGCACGCCGCAAACCAGCCTGCACCTTCGCGTCGCGCAAATGTCCGCGACCGTCGGCGCCGGCCATCCTACTGAGCTTACTCTCACCCTCTGAGTTGCCATGACAGACACACCGAATCTCGGGCTGCCGTATATCGACGGCAGCCAGGCGCAGAAGCACGTCACCCATAACGAGGCGCTGCGTATTCTCGACGCGGCGATCCAGATCGGCGTGCTCGATCTGACGCTCACCGCGCCACCATCCACTCCGGCGGACGGCGAACGCCATGTGGTCGCAAGCGGCGCGACCGGCGCGTGGGCGGGACAGGACGATACAATCGCGACCTGGCAGGACGGCGCCTGGGCGTTCCTCGCGCCGAAGACGGGATGGTGTATCTGGTCGGCGGCTGACAGCAGCCTGTTCGTGTTCGACGGCGCGGCCTGGCAGAGCGCGGGCGGCACGGCGTCGTTCGATGATGTGGCGCATCTCGGCGTCAATACCGCCGCCAGCAGTCCCAATCTCCTCAGCGTCAAATCCAACGCCGCGCTGTTTACCGCCATCGCCGCCGCCGACGGCGGCACCGGCGACATGCGGCTTCAGGTCTCGAAGGAAAGCTCCGCCAATACGGCGTCGATATTCTTCTCGGACAATTTTTCGGGTCGCGCCGAGTTCGGCCTGGTCGGCGCCGACGCATTCAAGCTCAAGGTGTCTGCGGACGGATCGAGCTGGCTTGAGGCCATGGTGTTCGATGCGGCCAGCGGGCGGGTCTCGTTTCCCGTCAATGGCGGCCCGCGCGACGTGCTTGCCGCAAACCGCATTTATTACGTCCGCACTGACGGCAGCGACGGCAATGACGGGCTGTCGAACAGCTCCGGGGGCGCGTTTCTGACCATCCAGAAGGCGATCGATGCCGCTGCGGCGATCGACCTGTCGATCTACGACGTGACGGTTCAGCTTGCGGACGGCACCTACACCGGTGCGGTGGTCCTCAAAACCCTGACCGGAGCCGGGCGCGTCACCATCAAGGGCAACGCGACGACGCCGGCCAATACGTTGATCAGCGTGACCGGCGCCGATGCCTTCAGTGGCGTCGGCTTCGCCGGGTCCTATCGATTGAACAGCCTGAAGATCCAGACCGCGACATCAGGCAACGCGCTCAACGTCCAGGGCAAGGGCGCCTATGTGGAAATCGCGAACGTGGATTTCGGCGCGGCGGCCGGCGTCCATGTCCGCGCCGCGCTTGGCGCCACCGTCAACGTGGTCGGCAACTATGCGATATCCGGCGGCGCGGGTCGGCACTGGAACGTCTCGTACCAGGGGCTGATCTATTCCCCGAGCGTGACCATCACGCTGACCGGCACGCCGGCGTTCAGCTCGCAATTCGCCATCGCCACCGGCGCGGGCGTGATCGAATGCGGCAGCGTGACCTACAGCGGCGCGGCCACCGGCACGCGCTATTCGGCGATCTCGAACGGCGTCATTAGCTCATCGGGCGGCACGCTGCCGGGCAACGCGGCGGGCTCGACCGCGAGCGGCGGGCAATATGTGTGAGGTGCGCAACATGCTCGGTTTCGTGTTTCGAGGCTGTGGTGGTGCTGATATTCCCGTAGCCGAGCATCTGCGTGGAATATTATCTAACCGTCCGATAGTTATGGTTCGATCTCAAGCTGAAAGTCGGAGGTCGCCATGTATTCGCGTAGCTGCACTGGATTTGCGAACATGACAACGTTGCCGACATCGATTTTGAAATCAGATTGATCGGTCATGTTGCCCGTATCCGTATATAGCCAGACGTCGATCCGCTTGATTTTGCTGTGAAGCTTTTCATGGTCAGGAAAGCCGATCTTCGAAAGCAGGACCAGCGTCTTCTGTTCCGCGCGCAAGGCCGGATAGTAACGAAAGGACTCGTTGCCTTTCTCATCCACAAGGGTCACTCCAATGGAGGACCGTCGCTCGGACCCAAGCTCGATGCCGAACAGGCCTGAATTGATTATGGGAAAATCTCCCACAAGAGAGATCTTTGCTGAATTGCTGCGATAATTGTCGGGATTGGCGGAGTCGCTCTTGCTCGGAGAGACTGTAACGGTTCTCCCGGATTTGTCCGACGCGTCGTAGTCGGTATCAATGCTGGTCTCAATGGCTTGCGGATGCCCAGCCGCGAGCTGAACGGGGCTGTTCTCGTACAGGAGAACGTCGATTCCCACTCCAGTGAGCGCGGTCAATGAACAGCGCGTCGGTCGCGCCGGCGGCTTCCCCGTGATGAAGCCTCGCTTGACGGGCGCTTCATCAGAAACGGACGTGGCGCTCCATTCCGATCCGTTCTCTAATGTGCATGTGAGCCTGTTTTGATAAATGTCTATCTGATAAGGGTGAGGAGCGCCGATGCGCGACAATATGACGGTCCCGTCCTCTGCGACGAACGGTGCGTAGTGCTTGTTCAGAACCCGTTGCCTCCGAATCATCTCGTCTGAAAAGAATGGAATGCCTGTCAGTCGCGAGAGGGCGCGATATTGCGAGGTTTCGAAGATCACGTAGTGAGGTGGGTCGATCGTCGGCTTGTTGAGCATGTAGAGTGACCAGTCGGGTGTCGCGAAGCGGTCCGCTCGGGCCATCGTACCCTTGAGGCCGCATTGAAAGGCCTCCTCATATCGCTTGTCTTTGAACGCAATGGCAGCCAGTTTCAATGCTTCGAGGCCAAAGAGATGGCCGTTCAAGACGTAAAACTCGTCGCTCTCATTCATTCCCTGCCATGAATACTCGGATATCCAGCATCCATCTTCCGAACGCCACATCGAGCCGCCCTCGGTCGGCGACAGCAAGGCCGACTCCAGGGATTTCCGCGCGAGATCAACATACTTCGCATCATCGAACGTCTCAAACGCGGCCAGAAAAACAACCGGCATGAGAAAGCCGTCCATTCCTGACCACCAGCCGGGCGCATGGGATTCGTATGTCTGATTATAGTTCCAGCGAAAGAGCTTTCCGTCGCGAGTCACGGTGGGCCAGCGATTGAGCAAAATGTCGAGTCCTTCAGCCACGTCCGATCGAATATGCGGATCGCGCGAAGTGCGAAATGCATACATGAGAGAAAGCAGCCGGGTGGAGAAGGTGAGTGGACTACCTCTCGTAATCAGGGCCTGCCAATCGGTTTTGACCGTATCACGCGGGCGGAAGATGAGAGGCCCAATAACGTCCGGAGCGTAGTTGAATACGGAACCCGGAATCTCAGATTGGTGAGATTTTTGAGCGTGAGCAGCGTTGTTGCAACACATCAACGATATCAACGCAAATGTCGCGGCAATCATTCTGAACAAGTAAAAGCCGCCCGAAATTGAAAATTTTTTTGAACAGTAGTTGGTGTCCGGTTCTAATGCAACGCGCCCGCCCAGCGCTTGGGCCCAATGATTGATGGCCGGGTAGTCGCTGCAATGGAGTGATGTCCGCTGCGTGCGTCCCATTGCGACAGGCCGCCTCGATTAGCCCCGAGTTCAACAAATCGTTTCGGGCTTGCTGCCCCCCATTATGGGCCGCCACGCGATTGATCAGATCGCGCTGCTGCAAGCGGTTATTCGTGAGGCGACCCGGCGCGAACCCAGACTCTCGGCATCCCGTCGTAAACCACCCAAAAGGACCAATCCAATGCCCAGCGCAGCCTTGGCCGCGAGCGCTCCCGCTATGCCTGATTTCGAGGCGGCGTTGCGGCGCCTTTGGCCGCGCGGCAACAGCAGTATCGCCGGGCTGATCGAGGGCATGACGGCGACGGCGCCCGCGGTATTCGACAAGCACGGCATCGCCGCGCCGCTGTTGATTGCGCATGTCATGGCGCAGATCAGCCACGAATGCGGGGCCGGGACTGCGGTGATAGAGAACCTGAACTATTCGGCGATCCGCATGACGCAGGTGTGGCCGTCGCGCTTTTCGACCGCCGCCAGCGCTGCTCCTTACGCGCACAATCCGCGCGCGCTCGCCAACAAGGTCTACAACGGCCGCATGGGCAATCGCCCCGGCTCCGATGACGGCTGGAATTTCCGCGGCCGCGGCGCGGTGCAGACGACCGGGCGCGAAGGCTATGCACGACTGGCGGCGGCAACCGGGCTCGATGTCGTTCGCGAGCCGGGCCTCGTCAACGATCCCCGTTATTTCCTTGAGTGCGGCGTGGCCGATTTCGTCAATTGCGGATGTCTTACGTTCGCTCGGAAAGACGATTTGCGCGGCGTCACAAAGCGGCTGAACGGCGGGTTTGTCGGGCTGCCGCAACGCAAGGCGTGGCTTTCGAAATGGAAAGCCGCACTGACGATCTAACCGCCGCGCGACGGTCTCGCGCAATCAACACGCATAGTTGGAGATACAACATGACATCGGATTCGGTGTGGCAGGTCGTGCGCTATCTGCTGATCGCAGCCGGCAGCTTCGCGACCGGCAAGGGCTGGGTCACCTCCGATCAGGTGACCGGCATCATCGGCGCTATCGGCACGCTCTTTACCGTGGCGTGGGGCCTCTATGTGAAGTTCGGCACCCGCGCGACCACCGCGGACACCGCGGCGCGGACCGATGTGCCGGTCATCAGCGCCGCGACCGGCGCGGTCAGGTAATCCACCAACAACAGGAGGTCTCATGCGAAAGCTTGTCGCCGCGATAGCGGTCGTCTCCGGTCTGGCGCTGGCAGGTTGCCAGACCGCCGCGCTGCCGTCGCTGAATCTGAACACGTCGGTTGCGCTCAATACGATCTACGGCATCGAGAACGCCTACGGCGTCGCGGTGAACGCCGCCAATGCCTACAAGGCGCTGCCGCTTTGCCGGACCGGCACCGAGCCGGGTGCGGCCAACATCTGCGCCAGGCGGTCGGTGATCGAAAGGTTGCAGGCGGCGATGCGCAAGGCGCGCCTCGCCGTCAACAATCTGGTCGCGCTGCAGAAGGCCTATCCGTCCGTCGACATCACCAACGCGCTCTCGGCGGCGCGGTCGGCGCTGATCGGCGTCCAGCAAGTCCTCATATCGGGAGCACGGTAACATGGTCACCGCAGCAGAAATCGAGGCCGGCCTCGCAGCCGCCGAAGCCATCGTCAGCGCCATCGTCAAGGTCGCGCCCGCGATCGAGCAGGGCGTGGTCTCGTCGATCCCCTACGTCCAGGCCATCGCCGGCCTGATCGGCGGCAGCAACGCCACGCCCGAGCAGATCGACGCGGTGCTGGCCCGGGTCAACGCGGCGGCCGACGCGTTTTTGAGCCCGTTGCCGCCGGACGACGGCTCGACCACGACGTGAACACCGGGGGGAGAGCCGGGCGGCTGCGCCGGGCTCTGACCGCTTCCTGCGGAGGCGGCAGGAGCACCGAAATATGAGTATAAGCGGCTTTTGGCGTTCATTTGCCATTCACACGATGACGGTTCATCTTGGCCAGGCAAACCGGAATCAGCGGAGCCTGCCTTGCGCCTTCTCGTCGTCGAAGACGATCCCGATCTCAATCGTCAGCTCACGACGGCGCTGACCGACGCCGGTTATGTGGTCGACCGAGCGTTCGATGGCGAGGAGGGGCATTTCCTCGGCGACAGCGAACCGTATGACGCCGTCGTGCTCGATATCGGCCTGCCGAAGATGGACGGCATTTCGGTGCTGGAGGCCTGGCGGCGCAATGACCGCACCATGCCGGTCCTGATTCTCACCGCACGCGACCGCTGGAGCGACAAGGTGCAGGGATTCGACGCCGGCGCCGACGATTATGTCGCAAAACCCTTCCATCTCGAGGAAGTTCTGGCGCGGATTCGCGCGCTGCTGCGGCGGAGCACCGGACATGCGCAATCCGAACTGTCCTGCGGGCCGGTGACGCTGGATACCCGCACCGGGCGCGTCAGCGTCGGCGGCAATCCGGTCAAGATGACATCGCATGAATACCGGCTGCTCGCCTATCTCATGCATCATACCGGGAGGGTGGTGTCGCGCACCGAGCTGGTCGAGCATCTCTACGATCAGGATTTCGATCGCGACTCCAACACCATTGAAGTCTTTGTCGGCCGCATCCGCAAGAAGCTGGACGTCGATATCATCCAGACGGTCCGCGGGCTCGGCTACCTGCTGACGCCGCCGGCAGATGCGCGCTAGGCGATTTCGGGGCGGCCGCTCGAATTCGCTCGCAACGCGGCTGTTCCTGTCCGCGACCGCCTGGGTGGTGGTTATTCTGTTTATCACCGGCGTGGTGCTGTCGTCGGTCTATCGCGCGGCGTCCGAGCGCGCCTTCGACCGCCGCCTCAATCTCTATCTCCGCACCCTGATCGCCGAAGCGGCGACGCCGGACGAGCCGCTCGATCACCAGTTCCAGTCGCTCGGCGAGCCGCTGTTCGATCTGCCGCTGTCGGGCTGGTACTGGGAGATCGTCCGCACCGATCCGGACAAAAAAGAGATTCGTGCGTCCCGCTCGCTGTGGGACAAGAAGCTGCCGAAGCTGGAGGATCAGGGCATCGAGCTCTCTTCGTCGGGGGTCCGCGTCGGCTATGTCGACGGCCCCGAAGGGCAGACCCTGCGCATGGTGGAGCGGCCGGTCGATCTCGGCGCCGACGGCAAGTTCCGCGTCACGGTGGCCGGAGACGCCACCGAGATTTTCGATGAAACGCGGACCTTCGACTATTACCTCGGCGGCACGTTTGCCGCGCTCACGATCGGGCTGCTGCTGACCACGATCTTTCAGGTGCGATTCGGTCTCGCTCCGCTGAAACGCATTTCAGACGCCATCGCCGACATCCGGTCCGGCCGCGCCGAGCGGCTGGAGGGCGAGTTTCCGGTCGAGATCGCGCCGCTCGCCCGCGAGACCAATGCGCTGATCGATGCCAACCGCGAGATCGTCGAGCGCGCCCGCACCCATGTCGGCAATCTCGCGCACGCGGTCAAGACGCCGCTCTCGGTCATCATCAACGAAGCCAACGCGCACGAGCGCGATCCCTTCGCCGCCAAGGTGCTCGAACAGGCCGAGGTCATGCGCAATCAGGTGGTCCATCATCTGGAGCGCGCCCGCATCGCCGCGCGACTCACCGTCGTTGCAACGGTGACCGATGTCGCGCCCGTCATCGAGGCGCTGCGCCGGACCATGGAGAAGATTCACCGCGACCGCGGCGTTGCCATCGAGGTCGACCTCAGCGCGGCGGCGAAATTCCGCGGCGAGCGCCAGGACCTTGAGGAAATGGCCGGCAACCTTGTCGACAATGCCTGCAAATGGGCGCGGTCGCGGGTGTTCATCGAGGCATCCGTGTCTCCAATTGCCGGAGCCGGGCCGGCGATGCTGCACATCGTCGTCGACGATGACGGCAGCGGACTGTCGGATGCCGAGCGGATGCAGGCCTCGCAGCGCGGCCGGCGGCTCGACGAGACCAAGCCGGGATCGGGACTGGGGTTGTCGATCGTCACCGATCTCGCGGCCCTTTATGGCGGCAGCCTGACGCTCGGCTCGGCGCCGATCGGCGGCCTGCGGGCCGAACTGGTGCTGCCGGCGGCATGATAGTCCGCTGAGCGGAGACGAGCGGCCGCACCGCCGCAGTCCCGCCCGAATTGCCCGCTCCTGTGCGACCGGATGCAGAATCGTCCCGGCGGGTGGGCGCCGGAGGGGTCATGAGCAAAACGAATAGGCTGTTGGTTGTTGCGGTGGCGCTCGCTCTCGGCGGCTGCGACATGACGAGTTCCGGCGGCTCCGACGGTCCGGGGCTGCTGACCGATCCCGCGCGCGGGTATGCGGCGACGGCGACGGCGACCGCGCTCGGCGGACTGATCGGACCGAAACTCGGTTCGGCACTTGATGACGGCGACCGGCGGCTGGCCTATCGGGCCCAGATCGATGCCCTGGAACACGGCGCGCCCGGCGCGCCGATTGCCTGGCGCAATCCGGATACCGGCCGCCATGGCAATATCGTCGCCGGTCCGGAGTATGAGCTGAAGGGCGAGACCTGCCGCGGCTACTCCCACACCGTCACGATCGGCAGCCAGCTCGAAACCGTGCGCAAAACCGCCTGCCGGAACGCCGATGGGCGCTGGGCTGCGGTGGGCTGATCCGGCGACAAGGCTGAATCAAAAGCCGCGCCTATCCTTTTGTCGTGGCACGCTCTTTTTGCGAAAAGAGTGTCACCGCCTGACGTCGTCCGCCTTTGGTCAACCCATCCTTAAGACCGCTCCTGCTATGACATGCCACCGGCCCTTCCGGCGCGCGATCGTTCGCGTCAAGATTGGTATGCATGGACCAGGCCTCGATCGAACGGCTGAGGAACTATCTCGCGCAGCTCCCGCCGAAGTCGCAGGCGCTGCTGATGCGGGAGTTCGAGCGCGCCGTCGAGCGCGGTGAAGATGCCGCGGTCGCCAGCTTCGTGCTCGGGGAGCTGCGCAGGATCGCCCGTAGATCGGATGGCGGCGAGCGGCCGCGGGGCGACGATCCGGCTTGGCATCTGTTCCGTCCGCTGGAACCGTTTCTCGTTGAAGGCGGCTCCGCGCCGCGCCCCGGGCAGATCCGGCGCACGTCGCTCATGCCGGTCTGGCAGTGGCTGGCGCAGGACGGCGCGGCGGATGCCGCGCGTGCGTTCGAGGCCGTGCTCACGGCTGAAGCCGTGTCGGCGTCCGGGATCGAGGCGGCAGCGCGGACCTTCCAGGCGGCGGCTGCAGCCGCCATTCAGCGGATCTTTGCGGACGGAGCCGGTCCTGACCGCCAGCGGGCGCTGGGCCGTATCGGCGGTCCCAGCGTCGTTGAAGATCTGGCCGCGATCGGAGCGGTTCTGAACGCCCGCGAGGCCCTCGATACCCTCAATGGCCGGCTGCCGGGTTTTCTGCGCGTCTTCGGAGAGGCGCAGATCGCCGCCCTGGTGACCGCGCTCAACGTTCCCTCCCTGCAAACCCCGCTGGCGCTGCCGTTCGCGCTATCGCTGGTGATGCAACGGTTGTCGGCATCGTGGCAGATCGTCCGCCTGGCGATCAGGGTCGCGGGTTCGGACGACGAGATCCGGGTGGCGACGACGCCTTATGGCGTGGCGGTCACGCTGGCGCTCGACGATTTGTCGCGGACTTCGGCCGGTCTGCGTGCCGACATCCGGCGCGGACGTTTCGAAAATGTCTCCGAACATCTCAAGACCGTGTACGATGGTGTCCGGGGGCTGCGGACCGAACTCGATATCCGCGCCGATTCAAGCTGGGGCCGTCAGCTCGCGGCGATCAGGGTCGATATTTCCAATGGCCTGCAATCGGAAATCGACGGCGTCTCCGGCCGGGTGAGGCGTCTGCTCCGCCAGCGGTCCGACAAGGACATTCCGCCCGGAGCGCGGCTCGACCCGATCGAGGTCGAGGAAACCGCCGCGTTGATCGATTTCGTCGCGGTGTGCCGGACCTACGCCAGCGAACTGGCCATTAACGAGGTCACGATGCGCACCTATTCGGATTTGCAGCATTACGTTGAACGGACCGCCGAAACCCTGGTGGAATCGCTCCGCAACGGCGATGAGCGCGTCCGCGCGTTCCGGCAGCAGCAGGTCAAGGCGGCGATTCGCTTCTGTGAGGTTCTGTTCGGCCAGGATTATTCGTCGCTGATGAGCCGGGCGGCCGACAACGCGCTCACGGTCGAACGCAAGACGTCGTCGCGGGCGAGTTAAGTCCGTCAATCGCGCTTCTGAACCCAAACTATAATAAAAATCATAGGGTTGCTGGTACTCACCGCCAATTGTGCCGCAATTGTCAATTGCTTCCCCCTTCCAGTCGTGATGTAACCCCGCCATCGGGTCGGCCGTTTCCTGCGCCGGTTCACCGGAACCATGATGAAATGACGCTGTGGTTTGTGTTTGCGCTGATGACCGCTGGAGCGGCCTTTGCTGTGCTGTGGCCGCTCGGTCGCTCGGCCAGGCCGCGGAGCCCGGGAGGCAGCGAGACCACCGTCTACCAGGATCAACTCGCCGAGGTCGGGCGTGATGCCGATGCGGGCCTGATCGGCGCGCCGGAGGCAGCCGCGGCGCGGGTCGAGATCGGGCGGCGTCTTCTGGAGGCGGCCGATGCGGAAAGCCATCAGCCGCAAGCGTCTAAACTCTGGCTGCGACGCGCGGTGGCGGTCTTCGCGCTGGTCGGGATTCCCGTTTTGGCGCTCGGCGTCTACTTGCCGCTCGGATCGCCGCGACTGCCTGATTTCCCGCTCGCGGATCGCGTTCAATCAGCCGACGCATCGCAGCCGCTCGAAAACCTCGTGGAGCAGGTCGAATCGCACCTGGAAAAAAATCCCACCGATGGCCGCGGCTGGACCGTGCTGGCGCCGGTGCTGGCAAAACTCGGCCGCTTCGACGACGCAGCGCGCGCCTATCGCAACGTGATCACCTACGAGGGTGAAACCAGCGATCGCCGCGCCGATCTCGGTGCGGCGATCGCCGGGGCCGCCAATGGCATTGTCACCGCCGACGCGAAAAAGGAGTTCGAGCGGGCGGTCGCCCTGAATCCCCAGGAGGCGAAGGCGCGCTTTTTCCTCGGAATGGCCGCGGAGCAGGACGGCCGTACCGCCGACGCATCAAAGATCTGGCAGGCCCTGCTGGCCGATGCGCCTGCGGACGCGCAGTGGCGTGGCACCGTGCAGCAGGCGCTGGGGCAGGTCCGGGGCGGCGCGCCGGGTCCGACGCAGGGCGCGGTGGCCGCGGCGAGCGGCATGAATGAAGCGGATCGATCCGCGATGATCCACAAAATGGTCGGCAGGCTTGCGACGCGCCTGAAGCAGAACGGCAACGATGTCGAGGGATGGCTGCGTCTGGCCCGCGCCTATAAGGTGCTCAACGAGCCGGAGAAGTCGCGCACCGTGCGCGACGACGCCCGTCGCGCGCTCGGACAGAATGAAGCGGGTTTGCGCCAGCTCAACGAAGGGCTCAAGGCGCTTGGGATAGATGGATGACCAAGGTGTTCACTTTGCGCACAGGTGAAACGGCATGACTCGTAAGCAGCGGCGTTTGACGATGATCGGCGGATCGCTCGTGGTGCTCGGAATCGCTGTCGCGCTGGTGCTGAATGCACTGCGCGACTCCATCGTGTTTTTCTCGACGCCGGTGATGGTGTCGGAACAGCACATTCAGCCGGGCCAGCGCTTCCGGCTGGGCGGGCTGGTGCAGGATGGCTCGCTGGTCCGCGGCGACAATCTCATGGTCAAATTCAAAGTGTCCGACGGAAGCGCGACGCTTCCGGTTACCTATAAGGGCATCCTGCCGGACCTGTTCCGCGAAGGGCAGGGCGTGGTTGCCGAGGGTGCGCTCGACAGTTCTGGCGTGTTTCGGGCCGACACCGTGCTGGCCAAGCATGACGAGACCTACATGCCGAAGGAGGTCGCGGATGCCCTTAAAAAGCAAGGCCACTGGAAAGACGACTATGGCGCGCAAGCCAAAGCTGTTGAAGCCTCAGGCAAGCAGGGGGTATCGCAATGATCGCTGAAGCCGGACATTATGCGCTGGTGCTGGCGCTTGGCCTTGCGCTGATCCAGTCCACGGTGCCGATCATCGGCGCGAGACTGCACGACGGCGCACTGATGAACGTCGCGCGCTCGACCGCGCTTGCGCAACTGCTGTTCGTCGCCGTTTCGTTCCTCGCGCTGGTGACGCTGCACGTCACTTCCGACTTCTCGGTCGTCAACGTGTTCGAGAATTCCCATTCGCTGAAGCCGATGCTCTACAAGATCACCGGCGTCTGGGGCAATCACGAAGGCTCCATGCTGTTGTGGGTGACGATCCTCGCGCTGTTCGGCGGGCTGGTCGCCGCGTTCGGCAATAATCTTCCGCTGTCGCTGCGCGCCCATGTGCTGGCGGTTCAGGGCTGGATCCAGACCGCGTTCTATCTGTTCATCCTGCTGACCTCGAATCCGTTCATGCGGCTCGTCAATCCGCCGCTGGAAGGCCGCGATCTCAATCCGGTGCTACAGGATATCGGCCTCGCGGTGCATCCGCCGATGCTCTATCTCGGCTATGTCGGATTCTCGATCTCGTTCTCTTTCGCCATCGCCGCTCTGATCGAAGGGCGCATCGATGCCGCCTGGGCGCGCTGGGTGCGGCCATGGACGCTGATGGCGTGGATCTTCCTGACGCTTGGAATCGCGATGGGGTCGTACTGGGCCTACTACGAACTCGGCTGGGGCGGCTGGTGGTTCTGGGATCCGGTCGAGAACGCATCGCTGATGCCGTGGCTGGCCGGAACGGCGCTGCTGCATTCCTCGGTGGTGATGGAAAAGCGTAACGCGCTCCGGGTATGGACCATCCTGCTTGCGATCCTGACCTTCTCGCTGTCGCTGCTCGGCACCTTCCTGGTGCGCTCCGGCGTGCTGACATCGGTCCATGCCTTCGCCACCGATCCGACGCGCGGCGTCTTCATTCTGTTAATCCTGTGCACCTTCATCGGCGGCAGCCTGTCCTTGTATATCTGGCGGGCCTCCTCCTTGAAGCAGGGCGGGTTGTTCGCGCCGATCTCGCGCGAGGGCGCGCTCGTGCTCAACAACCTGTTCCTGACCACGGCCTGCGCTACCGTCTTCATCGGCACGCTGTATCCGCTGGCGCTCGAGGTCATCACCGGCAGCAGGATTTCGGTCGGCGCGCCGTTCTTCAACCTGACATTCGCTCCCTTGTTCGTCCCGTTGCTGATCGCGGTGCCGTTCGGCCCGATGTTGGCGTGGAAGCGCGGTGATCTGGCCGGCGCCTCGCAACGGTTGATGGCCGCCGGGATCGGCGGCGTGATCGCGGTGGCCGTGCTGTGGGCATGGACGCGCGGCGGCAGCACCTTCGCGCCACTGGCGATCGGACTCGCCGTGTACGTGATTCTGGGTGCGCTGAGCGATCTCGCCGAGCGCATCAACCTGTTTCGTGCGTCGCTTCCGGTGTCGTTCCGCCGCGCGAAGGGACTGCCGCGCTCGACCTGGGGCAGCGTCTTCGCCCACGCCGGTCTCGGCGTGGCCCTGATCGGCATCGTCTGCGAGACCACCTGGAACACCGAATACATCGCCTCCATGAAGAAGAACGACGTGGCGCAGGTCGGCGGCTACAGTCTGACCTTCGAGGGCACGGTGCAGCGGCAGCGATCCAACTTCCGGGAACAGGTTGCACGCTTCGCCGTGAGCAAGGACGGGCAACCGATCGCGGTGATGACGCCATCGAAGCGCAACTTCACCACGCGCGCGGCGTCCACTACGGAAGCCGCGCTGCTGACGCGGGGCGCGAGCCAGCTCTACATCTCGCTCGGCGATACCGCCGCCGATGGCTCGGTCGCGGTGCGCATCTACCACAAACCGATGGTGCTGTTGATCTGGTTCGGGCCGGTTCTGATGGCCTTTGGCGGCGCGCTGTCGCTGTCCGACCGCCGTCTGCGGGTTGGCGCGCCGAAACCGGCGAAGGTCAGCCGCATACTCCAGCCGGCGGAGTGAGACCGTCATGCATGGACTCATGCAAAGACTGTGGTTCGCGCCGGAGCTTGTCGTCGGGCGGCGCTGTGCGCCGACCCGTTGGCAGGGACTGTTCCGTGCGCGGGGCAGGCTCCTGCCTGTTTTCGGCGCACTCCTTTGCCTCGCGCTCGCGATGGCGTCTCCCGCCCATGCGGTGCAGCCAGACGAGATCATGTCCAACCCCGCGCAGGAAGCGCGCGCACGCACCCTGTCGCGCGAATTGCGCTGCATGGTGTGCCAGAACCAGTCGATCGACGATTCCGCGGCACCGCTGGCGCGCGACCTCCGCCTGCTGGTGCGCGAGCGCATCGCGGCGGGCGACAGCAATCAGCAGGTGCTGGACTTTCTGGTCGCCCGTTACGGCGACTTCGTGCTGCTGAAGCCGCCGTTCGAGAAGAGCACGTTGCTGCTCTGGCTGCTGACTCCGCTGCTTCTGGTGGGCGGCGGACTCGGGCTTTTGGGATTCAGCCGGCGACGCTCGAAAGCGATGCAGGCAGCCGCGGATGCGCCGCCGCGATTGAGCGAGGAAGAAGAGGCGCGGCTCGCGAAGCTGGTGGCGACGGAATCGTCTGCGGGCGAACCGGTCTAGCGCTATAGCGTTTTCCGAGCGAAGCATGTCCTCGGGCTTGACCCGTGGATGGGTACCAGTGCGCGTCAAAACAAAAAGCTGTGGAGCCCGGCTTTGACTCCATATCTCCATCAAAGCTGAAATAACTTTAGCCGTGCACCAAACAGCCGCACGAGGGCGCTCGCCCATTGTTACGAAACATTAATTTCCCGGCCAGCCCGCTGTAAGGCGCAAATCCCCATCTTCAAACCATGAAGTGCTGCCTTCGGCACTTATATTTCAAACTGGTTCTGGAGACCCCGCATGACCGACAGGCCCACTGATCTCTCGCCGCCTTCTCCGCCCAAGCCCGCCCGCCGTTCCGAGCTTACCGCGCGCAAGTTCGCGCTGATGGCGTCGGCCGTTGCCGGCCTCGGCCTGGCCGCATACGGGTTCAGTCCTCCGACGGACAAAGCCGATCTCTTCACCACTCCGGCTCATGCGCAGGTCGCCAACGACGTCAGCAAGGTCGCCCAGCCGATCGGCTTTGCGGATATCGTCGAGCGCGTGAAGCCGTCGGTGATTTCGGTCAAGGTCCGTATGAAGGACAAGGTGATCGTCGGCGACGACGATTCGCCGTTCCAGCCGGGTTCTCCGATGGAACGGTTCTTCCGCCGCTTTGGCGGACCGGACGGTCTGCCGCCGGGAATGCATGGCCGACATGGCCACGGCGTCGTGACGGGACAGGGCTCCGGCTTCTTCATTTCGGCCGATGGCTATGCCGTAACCAACAACCACGTCGTCGACGACGCGGACAAGGTCGAAGTCACGACCGATAGCGGCAAGACCTACAGCGCCAAGGTGATCGGAACCGATCCGCGCACGGACATTGCCCTGATCAAGGTCGAGGGCGGTTCGAATTTCCCGTTTGCGAAGTTGTCGGACGACAAGGCGCGGATCGGCGACTGGGTGCTCGCGGTCGGCAACCCGTTCGGCCTCGGCGGCACCGTGACCGCCGGCATCGTGTCGGCTATCGGCCGCGACATCGGCAACGGTCCCTATGACGATTTCATCCAGATCGACGCGCCCGTGAACAAGGGCAACTCCGGCGGCCCGGCCTTCAACATGAAGGGCGACGTCATCGGCGTGAACACCGCGATCTATTCGCCTTCCGGCGGCAGCGTCGGTATTGCGTTTTCGATTCCCGCCAACACCGTGAAGAGCGTCGTCGCGCAGCTCAAGGCCAAGGGTTCGGTGAGCCGCGGATGGATCGGCGTCCAGATCCAGCCGGTGACCGCGGACATCGCCGACAGCCTCGGCCTCAAGAAAGCCGAAGGTGCGCTGGTGGCCGAGCCGCAGGCCGACAGCCCGGCGGCCAAGGCCGGCATCGAGTCCGGCGACGTGATCACGGCGGTCAACGGCGCTACCGTCAAGGATGCGCGCGAACTGGCGCGGACCATCGGCGGCCTTGCGCCGGGGACCTCGATCAAGCTGAACATTCTGCACAAGGGGAACAACAAGGTCGTCAACCTGACGCTCGGCACCTTGCCGAACACCGTGGGCGCAAAGGCCGATCGGTACGGCGATGACCACGGGCCGTCGCATGGCGACGACGTTCCCAGGCTCGGCATGACGGTTGCCCCGGCGGGGTCGGTTGCGGGCGCCGGCACAGCGGGTGTCGTCGTCATCGATGTCGATCCGAAGAGCGCCGCCGCAGATCGCGGCTTCAAGGAAGGCGACGTGATCCTCGAGGTTGCGGGAAAGAACGTCTCCAGTTCTGAGGACGTGCGCGAGGCGATCAAAGCGGCGCACGCGGACCACAAGAACAGTGTTTTGATGCGGGTTCGCACCGGCGGTACGGCGCGTTTCGTCGCGGTTCCGATCGCGAAGGGTTAGAGCATGATCCCGAAAAGTGGAGACCGGTTTTCGGATAAGATCATGCTCAATCAAAAACAGGTGCGAGTCCTGCAAGAGGTGGGAAGCGTCGCCGGCACCGGTCGCCCCCGCTGACGGCACTTTCCGGGGGATGGGCCAAAAGCCCGTCCCCTTGAGTTTCCTTCCGATGGGAACAGCCCCCCTCCGTCGGAAGGACTAGGGCGGTGGAGTCGCCCCAAGCTCCACCGCCCGCTTTTTTGTGAATTGCGGGGGTTTGTCTCGCAGCCTTGCGCGCGGACGATGAGCGGGCCATGGTGATGGAAAGACAATACATCTTGGGCAATTCCAGCGACCAGATGCGCCTGCTGATCATCGAGGACGATCGCGAGTCCGCGGACTATCTCGTGAAGGCGTTTCGCGAGGTCGGTCATGTCGCGGATCTCGCCAGCGATGGCGAGGAGGGCCTCTCGCTTGCCGACGGCGGGGACTACGACGTGCTGGTGATCGACAGGATGCTGCCGAAACGCGACGGGCTCTCCGTCATCGGCTCCCTGCGCGACAGGGGCAACCGGACTCCGGTGCTCATCCTCTCCGCGCTCGGCCAGGTCGACGATCGCATCAAGGGCTTGCGCGCGGGCGGCGACGACTATCTGCCGAAACCCTATTCATTTGCCGAATTGCTGGCGCGGGTGGAAGTGCTGTCGCGCCGCCGCGGCGGTCCGGCCGAGGAAACCGTCTATCGTGTCGGCGATCTCGAACTCGACCGGCTGTCGCATCGTGTCGCGCGGGGCGAGGAGGAACTGACGCTACAGCCGCGCGAGTTTCGCTTGCTGGAATACCTCATGAAACATGCAGGGCAGGTCGTGACCCGGACCATGCTGCTCGAGAACGTCTGGGACTATCACTTCGATCCACAGACCAACGTCATCGATGTGCATATTTCGCGGCTGCGGTCCAAGATCGACAAGGGCTTCGAGCGGCCCCTGCTGCATACGATCAGGGGCGCCGGATACATGATCCGTGACGGCATGCACTCATCGAGAATCTGAAAATCATTCTGCTCAAAAGTCCATACCGGAAAAGGCCATGACCGATGCCGAATGGCGATCAGGCGGCAATAGCTAGAGCGTTTTCGAGCGAAGCAGGTCCTCGGGCTTGACCCGAGGATGGGTACCGGTTCGCGTGAAGAAAACGCGTCAAATCAAAATCATAGAGCCTCCCTTCTGATTCCATCAGAAGGGAGGCTCCAGGCGTGAAGATCGGCCTTTCGGAAATTGATAGACGCGAAGGCCGCGAGAAGGTACTATGTAAACTAGTTAACATTGTGGATTGCCAAGGACCGCATACGAAGTATCGTCGGGGAGCGTTGTTTGCCCGCTACGATGCGTAGGCGGAAGCGAAGCGTAATGTATTGGTCAAGCGCGATTCTCTATTAGTTGGGAGCAGTCGTCGTGGAAAATCCGGTTATCGGAGCTGATGCGGCCGAGCCGCAGGGCAACACGAGAGTTTTGTTTATATCGACCGTGGCGTTTTCGCTCGGTTTTGCGATTTGGGGCATGTTTTCGGCGCTCGCCCCCTTTCTGATCGAATGGTACAATTTCACGAGCACCCAGGTGCTTGTTCTGGCTGCGATGGAGCCGCTTTTCGCGGCCGCCATCAGCATCCCGCTCGGCATCTGGACGGACAAGTTCGGCGGCCGGACGGTTTTCACGCTTTTGCTTGTTTGCCTCTCCGTTGCCCTGCTTTTCGGGAGCTTCGCCGAGGGCTATTACTCATTTCTGGTTCTGGGAATGATGCTCGGACTTGGAGGCGCGACCTTCGTGGTCGGCAACGCTCATGTATCGTCCTGGTATCCCAAATCGAAGCAGGGGACGGCCCTTGGCCTCTTTGCTTTAGGCAACATTGGAATCACCGTCGGCATGATGGCGGTTACTTTCCTGATTACCCGCGTGCTGGACCTGAGTGACCCGGACGGGTGGCGCCTGATATTTCCGATCTTCGCCATCCCCACGCTGCTGATGGCGGCGGTCTACATGTTTTTTACATCCGACGCGCCGAACACGAATCTCAAAAACACGTCGACGAAAGAGATCTTCGCCGTATACCGGTCGGGCGTCATCGTATGGCTGGTGCCTGCACTTTACTGGGTAGCTTTCGGCACGCTGGTTTTCTTCGCGTCGACGATGCCGACTTATCTGGTCGACCACTGGCATGTGGAGCCCACCAGCGCATCCGCGTTTTACACCCCGCTGCTGGTCGTCTGCGTCGCCGTCACCCGGCCGCTGGGCGGCTGGCTCGCTGATCGTTATGATGTTCTGGGCATTCTGAGCTGGATGTTCGGGTTGATGTCCGCGCTGGCAGTGCTCCTGGCCTTGCAGATTTCACTGAACCTCGAACTGGTCGCCATTTATGGGCTTGCGTTGCTGTCCGGCGCCGCCGCGGCGGCGGTCATCAAACTGATCCCGATGTACTTCGTGCACGTCGGCGCGGTCAGCGGACTGGCCAAGGCCGCCGGCGCGGCCTGCGGCTTCACCATGACATCCGTGCTGGCCGCCGGCAACTTTCTGCTCGGTGGCTACACCCTGGGCTTTGTCGTCTGGGCGCTCATGAACATCGCTGCGTTCTACGTCTCGTTTTCGCGAGTCGGCTTCAGGAATGCCAAACTGGTCCATGGAGCGATTGCGGCTGCTCCCGCACATTGAAGCCGTCCATTTGGACGGCCTCCGATCTGCTGCGCATAGCAGCCGCAATGACGGTCCTGCGGAGGAAGAGGGGCATCGTCCAACTATGGCGTTTTGGTATTACTTTCAGTGTCTGCTTTGG
Organism: Nitrobacter sp. NHB1; assembly: GCF_036964665.1. Taxonomy (NCBI): domain Bacteria; kingdom Pseudomonadati; phylum Pseudomonadota; class Alphaproteobacteria; order Hyphomicrobiales; family Nitrobacteraceae; genus Nitrobacter; species Candidatus Nitrobacter laanbroekii. The sequence continues at coordinate 1,414,364 of NZ_JBAMDA010000001.1, read as the reverse complement.
CGGTCCCGTTTTTGATGGTCCCGTTAAGATAGTCTGCCATCGCCACGAGGTCGAAGCGGCCGTCGAGCGCGACAATTCCGTCCTTCCCCAAGGTGCTGCCGTATGCGTCCAGGTCTGCGGCCGCCTCCCGCAGCGCATCGTATAAGTCTTGCGGCGTTATCGGTTCCATTGTCGCCATTCCCTTCGCAGCCGTCGAAAGAAATAACATAATCACGATGGCCAACATTGCGCGGCCGGAGGAGGATTTGTGAGAATCGGCGTATGCCCGCGCCGAGGTTGAACGTAAACCTTCAGTAAGCCCGGGTGCCTTTACGATGGCGAGCTTTTTGTCGTTTCCAGGTTATTCGGTCGCACCGTTCCATCCGGCCAAGCCGATCTCGCAGGCATCGCGTCGGCTGGAGCATTTCCCGGTGAAGTGGACACCGGTTCACCGTAAAGGAAATGCGACCACTCGATAGCTTGGAGCGCCCGTTCTGATTCCATCAGGACGGTAAGCGCTCTAAAGGCTCATGACTTGGCGTTCATTACAAACCCCTCATGAAACTGGCCTATTGGCCGCTCATCTGGTCTGTTAGACTTCTGAATAACTGGCGGATGGCAGTGTTTTCAATGGTCTTATCGCGTTTTCGAGCGAAGTGGGTACCGGTTCGCGTGAAGAAAACGCGTCAAATCAAAATCATAGAGCCCGCTTCTGATTCTATCAGAAGCGAAAAGGCTCTAGAGTGATGACCCGTGACGGCGCTCGGTAAGCTGTTCCGCACTACGGCGTTTCGGCTGACGCTGGTCTATCTGTTGCTGTTCGCGCTGTTTGCGGCCTCTCTCCTTGGATATTTCGCCTGGAATACCCGCCGCCTGATCACCGACCAGATCGCGGCGACAGTGAGCGAGGAAATCGGCCTGCTCACGGGGGTCTTCAACCGCCGCGGCTTGCGCGGCCTGGTCCGCGCCATCGAAAATCGCGCGCTGCGGCCCGGCTCCAATCTTTATCTGGTGACGACGCCGGCCGGATTGGCCGTCGCGGGCAATATCGGTTCGCTTCAGCCCGGTGTGATGGAGACCACCGACTGGACCGAGACCGTCTACCGCCGGCTCGACGAGCAGGACCAGGCCCATCACCACGCGCTGGTGCGCGTGACCGAGCTGTCGAACGGTTTCCGGTTGCTGATCGGCCGCGATTTGGAAGAACGTCATCGTATTGTCGGCGTGGTCGCTTCCGCCGCGCAGTGGTCGCTGCTGATCGTCGTGGTCCTTGGTCTTGGCGGCGGCATCTTCGTGGCGCGGCGCGTGCTGCACCGGATCGACGCGATGACCGGGACCACGCAGCGCATCATGGCGGGCGACCTGAGCGGCCGGCTTCCGGTCGGACGCAGCGGCGACGAACTCGACCGGCTGGCCGGAAATCTCAATGCGATGCTCGAGCGCATCGAAGCGCTGATGAACGGGCTGAAGGAAGTCTCCGACAACATCGCTCACGATCTGAAGACGCCGCTGACGCGGCTGCGTAATCGCGCCGAGCAAGCGCTCGCCAAGTCCGGCAATGAAAGCGACTATCGCGCCGCATTGGAACAGACCATCGAGGAGTCCGACGGCCTGATCCGCACTTTCAACGCGCTTTTAATGATCGCGCGGGCGGAATCAGGACAGGCGCGCGACAACATGGCGGATTTCGACGCCGCGGACGTCGCGCAAAGCATTCACGAATTCTACGAGCCGCTGGCCGAAGATAACGGGCTGACGCTCCGGGTTCAGACCGAGCCGGCGCCGCTGCACGGCAATCGCGAACTGATAAGTCAGGCGCTCGCCAACCTCGTCGAAAACGCCATCAAGTACGGCCAGCCGCAGCAGCCGGCCGCGCAGCCGCTCGGTGCGGATGCAGCCGCTGCCGACGGCGCGATCCTGATCGAAGCCGGCCGCGATGGCGACCGCATCGTTCTCGCCGTAACCGATCATGGCTGCGGGATACCCGAAGCCGACCGCAAGCATGCCGTCGAGCGGTTCGTGCGGCTCGAGACCAGCCGCACCCTGGCGGGATCCGGGCTTGGCCTGAGCCTCGCGTCGGCGGTGGCCACGCTGCACGGCGGCGGCCTTACGCTCGACGATGCGCGTCCGGGCTTGCGTGCGACGCTGTCGATACCCGCGCGAAGCGGCGAGGGGCTTGCGGCGCCGACGCCGGACGTGCAACAGATTGGTGCATGATTTCATCCGCGAAGGGCGACGCGGACCGGGCCAGTCTGGCGGCGAGGCTTGCGGACGGACCAAAGGTGTTCGCGCCCGCTGAATCCGAACACCGTCTCAACGATTGGTTGTCCGACCTGACGCCGGAGCAGTCCGGCGCGATCGGGACTCTGATCGCCGGGTTTCCGCCGGTTCGGACCATCCTGCTCGGTATCGCGGAGTCGTCTCCCTATCTCTTCGACCTGATGCGTGCCGATCCCGATCGGACGCTGCGCCTGTTTCGCGGCGAGCCAGAGGGTCGTCTCGCGCGGCTGATCGCGGAGATGTCGGAAGCGGCGGAGGCCGGCGATGAAGCCGAGGCCATGCGGCGACTGCGCGCCGCCAAGGCAGAGGCAGCGCTCTTGATCGCGTTGTGCGACATCGGCGAGGTGTGGCCGGTGATGCAGATCACGGCGGGGTTGACCGACATTGCCGTCGCCGCGGTCCGGAGTGCGTTGCGATTCCTGTTGCGGCAAGAGACGGGGCGTGGTCGCTTGCAACCTCCCGACATCGACCGGCCCGAGGATGGCAGCGGCCTCGTCGTGCTCGCGATGGGCAAGATGGGCGCGGGCGAACTCAACTATTCCAGCGACATCGACCTGATCGTGTTCTTCGATCTCGCGGCGCCTTCGCTCGCGCCCGGGATCGAGCCGCAGCCGTTCTTCGTGCGCCTCACGCAAGGTCTTGCGCGCATGCTGCAACAAAGGACCGGCGACGGTTACGTCTTTCGGGTCGATCTGCGCTTGCGGCCGGATCCCGCGTCGACGCAGGTCGCCGTTTCGACCGCCGCTGCGCTCGACTATTACGAGCGGGAAGGGCGGACCTGGGAACGCGCCGCCATGATCAAGGCGCGGCCCTGCGCCGGCGACCGGACGGCAGGCGAGACCATGATCGCGGAGATTTCGCCCTTCGTCTGGCGCAAGCATCTCGATTTCGCCGCCCTTGCCGACGTTCACGACATGAAGCGGCAGATGCAGACCTTTCGCGGACAAAGCGAGATCGCGGTCGAAGGCCACAACGTCAAGATCGGACGCGGCGGTATCCGCGAGATCGAGTTCTTCGCACAGACCCAGCAGTTGATCGCCGGCGGACGGCATCCCGAATTGCGGGTGCGGCCGACGCTGGACGCGCTGAATATTCTCGCCTTAAGCAACTGGATCACGCATCAGGCGCGCGACGAACTGACCGCGGCATATCTGTTTCTGCGAAAGGTCGAGCACCGCATCCAGATGGTCGCCGACGAGCAGAGCCATGTTCTGCCTGCCGACGCCGAGGCGGTGGAACGGTTCGCGCGCTTCCTCGGGTTCGACGATCGGGCGAGTTTTGCCGCTGAATTGCTAATGCATCTGGATTGCGTGCAGGGGCACTACAGCCGGCTGTTCGAGGGCGACCCGGCCGGCACCGCTAACCTGCCGGCGGTGGATTATAGTGCCGGACCCGATGACGTGCGGGTTCTCGATCATCTGGTGAAGCTCGGCTTCAAGCAGCCGCGAATGGTCGCCGCCACCATCCAGCATTGGATAGCCGGCGGATATCGAGCCCTCAAGGTCGAGGCGATACGCACCGCATTCGAGGCGTTCGTGCCGGCGCTGATCGACGGTCTGGCGCGTGCCGAGGAGCCGGATAGCGCAGTGACGGCGTTTGATCGCTTTCTGCAAGCGCTGCAGCGCGGCGGCCGGCTGATCTCGCTGCTCAGCCAGAACAGGGATCTGGTCGCGCTGGTCGCGCTCGTGCTCGGTGCGGCACCCCGGCTCGCCGACATGCTGGCGCGCCGGCCGCAGATCATGGACGGGCTGATCGATCCACGATTCTTCGGCGCCATGCCGGACCGGCAGGAATTGTCGGCGCGGCTGGCGGCAACGCTCGAGGAAGCGAATTCCTATGAGGAATTTCTCGACCGGCTTCGGCTGTTCGGCCAGGAAAGTCTGTTCCTGATCGGGACGCGCATCCTGTCCGGCACCGTGTCGGCGCGGCAGGCGGGGCTTGTGTTCGCCGACGTGGCCGAGGGTATCGTCGATACCGTGCATGGTTTGGTGAAGGATCAGTTCGCCGACCAGTACGGCCGGATCGCGGGGCAGGAGACCGCGATCCTTGCGATGGGCAAGCTCGGCAGCCGCGAGATGACCGCATCGTCCGATCTCGATCTGATCCTGCTATATGATTTCGATTCCGAGCATCCGGACTCCGACGGAGCACGGCCGTTGCAGGGCACGCAATACTTTGCGCGCTTCACCCAGCGCCTCATCAGCGCATTCACCACGCGGACCAACTACGGCGTTCTCTACGAGGTCGATATGCGGCTGCGGCCTTCCGGACGCGCCGGCCCCGTCGCCTCGCATATCGACTCTTTCGCCGACTATCAGGATCATGAGGCATGGACCTGGGAGCACATGGCGCTCACGCGCGCGCGGGTGATCTCGTCGTCGCCGGAGTTTCGCGCCCGGATCGAGCGCGTCATCCGCAACGTTCTGACGCGGCGGCGCGATGCCGGCCTCATCGCCAGCGATGTCGCGGAAATGCGCCGCGCGATCGCGCTGGAAAAAGGCGAGCAGGACATCTGGGATCTGAAACACGCCGCCGGCGGCATGGTCGATATTGATTTCATCGCGCAGTATCTTCAACTCGTCCACGCGGCGGACAAGCCGGACATTCTCAGCGTCAATACCCAGCAGGCGCTCGATAACGCGCAGCGACTGGGTGTCCTGTCGTTGCCGGATGGGGAAGTTCTGCGGTCCGCGGCACGGCTCTATCACGACCTGACCCAGATCCTGCGGCTCTGCGTCAGCGACAAGTTCAAGCCGGAAACGGCGGGCGACGATCTGCTGCCGGTGATGGCGCGGGCGGGGGACGCCCCGGACTTTTCGGCGCTCGAGGCGCGCGTCCGCGATACCCAGGAAGATGTGCGCGGCGTATTTCTCAGGCTGATGGAAGGCCGGTCCTGAAGCCAGGTTGGGTCGATCTATCGTCATTGCGAGCGAAGCGAAGCAATCCAGACGCCACAAAGCACAAAAGAAAGAGCTGGATTGCTTCGTCGGCTATGCCTCCTCGCAATGACGCCGGCTCAACTCTGAGCGCATCTTGCTTTACGCGGCAACACTCGCTGCCGGATTGTCCAGGCGGCCGTGACGGGGCAGGGTGACGCGGACGACGGTCCCGGTTCCGGGCTTTGAGCGAAGCCGCATCGACCCGCCGTGCAGGTTGACCAGCGACTTGGCGATCGCCAGCCCAAGTCCCGATCCCGCGTAGGTTTTGGTCAACTGGCTTTCGACCTGTTCGAACGGCTTGCCCAGCTTTCTCAGCGAATGTGGCGCGATGCCGATGCCGGTGTCGGCAATCGTCAGGGCGATGGAATTCGCAAACACCTGGCTTCGCGCTATGACTCGCCCGCCGTCGGGCGTGAACTTCACCGCATTGGACAGCAGATTGACGGTGATCTGCTGGACCGAGCGATGGTCGGCAATGATGGAAATGTCATCGTCGATCCTGACGTCGAAGGTCAGCTTCTTGTCGCTGGTGCGACCTGTGACGACCCGCAGCGATTCCGCCAGCATCCTGGAGAGATCGAGCGGCTCCATGTCGAGCTTCATGCGGCCGGCTTCGATCTTGGACATATCCAGGATGTCGTTGATGACTTCGAGCAGATACTGGCCGCTGGTCAGGATGTCGTGGCAATATTCGCTGTATTTCTCCGAGCCGAGGGTTCCGAACATGCCGTTGCTCATGATCTCGGAGAATCCGATGATGGCATTGAGCGGCGTTCGCAGTTCGTGGCTCATGTTGGCGAGAAATTTTGATTTCGCCCGATTGGCGTCCTCGGCGCGATCCTTTTCCTTCGCGTATTTCTGCGCAAGGTCCGCAAGCTCGATCGCCTGTTGTTCGAGCGTCGCCTGCGTCCGTTTCAGATCGATGACGGTCGCCCGCAGCCGGAGATCGTTGTCGACGAGCTTTTGCTCGTGCTCCTTGATCCGGGTGATGTCGGTTCCGACCGACACATAACCTCCGTCCTTGGTGCGGCGTTCGCTGATGTTAAGCCAGCTTCCGTTATCGAGCTGCGCTTCGAAGGTCCGCGCGCCTGGAGCGGTTGTACCGGCTTCGGGTGGCCGTGCGCTGATTTCGTGCATGCGGCCGACCTCGATCACGGTCTCGTAGGAGGTGCCGGCCGCGACCGCGCTCTCGGGCAGCTTGTGCAGGCGCTGGAAGTGAGAGTTGCAAAGGACCAGACGATCGTCGGCATCCCAAAGCACAAAAGCCTCTGGGATGGTTTCGATCGCGTCCCGCAGCCGCAGATCGGCTTCGACGGTTTTCTCGGCGAGGCTCTTTTGTTCGGTGATGTCGACGGCGATCCCGATCAGATGAGCGGTGCCGCCGCCCGCATTCTGATTGAGTTCGCAACGGACGCGCAACCAGATCCAGTGTCCGCCGCTGTGCCGCATCCGGAAACTCTGGTCGATGTGGTGGATTCTCCCCGAGATAAGCTGATCCGCGATTTCGAACAGGTCGATGTCCTCGGAATTGACCAGCGCGTTGACCTCTCCGAAGGTGAGCAGGTCGCTGCGGCTTTCCAGCCCGAGCATGGTGAACATCGATTGCGACCAGAATATCCGCCCGCGCGACAGATCCCAGTCCCAGAGGCCGCATCGGCCGCGGTTGAGCGCGGTATCGATGCGACCGCGGACCGCATCATTGATGAGATCGCCCTCGCGCGCGCGGGTGGATTGCCAGTGAAATGCAAAGCCCAGGATCAGAACCACGAATCCGGTGGTGGCCGATAGCGTGATCGACAGCGCAGTATCCGGCCGCCACACTGAATCGGTTTTGTCCTGGATAACGGTGACATGGCCCAACAATGATCTGACGACGCGCTGGGTCGCGAGCGCGCTGCTGCCGTCGAGCAGGATGACGTCGGTGACGCTCGCGGGCGACGTGCCACGCAAGGCCGGCGATTGCGCGGTGCTGATGAGTTCGAGAATCCGGTTGCTCTCGCCAGGCGAAGCATCGATCGGCATCCGCGCGAGAACGCGCTGATCGGCGCCGGTGACGATGACATGGCGGCCGGCGGCGATGCCCCAGGATGGAATGAGGCTTGGCAGCAGGTTCTGGAGGCGTTCGATGGAGGCGGGGCGGTCCTGATGGATCACGCCGACATGCTCAAGACGTTCGGCCAGCAGATCGGCGAGCGCCAGCAGATCGTGTTTCGTCATCGCCTGTTTTTGCCGGGTCTGGTCGATGACCTGCACCAGGGCGCCGACACATATCGTAACCAGGAAAGCGATTATCAGGGCGGGGACGGCGCGGCGAAGCACGGGCTCGGCGATCAGCAGCCTGTGGTAGGCTGGTTTTGCGATCGATTGCGCCAATCCCTTGATCGAATCGGATTGAGCGCACGCGTTCGCCGCCTGAGCGCGCGCCATGCCTTGGACCCCCGCGAGAATTTTCCGTACACGCGATCGGAAGGACGCCCCGGTCTTTCCGAATCGCAGCGATTTGAATCCACTTTTTCGAGGCTGTCGAGAGTCAACGATTCGTTAATACGAAATAAATTTTGTCCAACGGAGAATCCCAGCACTCCGCGGTCGCCGCCGGTGAGTCCGAAACGGGAACGTGCGCCGTGTGGTGGTTCGGAAGGTCGCTTCATCGTCCCGGCGGGTCCGTCAAGCGAACTTCGGAATTGGGACACCAGGGCGACGGCCTTCGGCTTCAGCGCGCCGGCTCCGCGTGGCTGATGACGCGCTTGACGCTCGGGAAGGCGCGGCGCAACGCGCGTTCGATCTCGTCGACCTGCTCATGCACCCTGGCGACGCTCATCGACGGCGCGGCGCGGCAATGGAAGTTGACGATCTCGCCGGCTTCGGTGTCTCTGACGCGCACGTTGTGAATGTCATGGATCGCTCCGCCGGCGGCGAAACTTGACAGGGCCGTCCGGACGGCGGCGATCCGTGCGGGGACGGCATCCGTCCCCAGCGGAAGCTCGGGCTCCAGCGGCTCGATGTGCGTGTCCACCTCGACGTTCGCGCCGAACTCGTGGCGAATGTCGTGCTCCAGCCGGTGCGCGATCGCATGGGCGTCCACCAGCGCCATTTCACCGTCGACTTCGAGGTCGATGCTGACCGTCAGTTTTTCTCCGAGATCGTGCACGGTGACGTGATGAATGGCGAGGCCCGAATTGTGGGCGATCACCATGATGCGCTCGCGGATGCTTTCGTTGTCGCGCGCGACCGGTATCGCGGTGAATGTCAAATCGGCATCGCCGAGAGCGGCGGACACGGCGTCCTGCGCCTGCTGCTTGATGGCATCGATGCGGTCGATCGGATAGGTTCGCGGGACGTCGGCGATCACGTCGACGAAATGCCGGGGGCCGACCATCCGTACCCGCAACCGCTCGATATCGATGATACCCGGCAGCGCCCTGATCGCGGCTTTAGCCCTTTCCGCAGCGCCTTCCGGCGCGCGATCCAGCAGCGTTTCGATCGTGGCGCGTCCGAGCCGCAAGCCCAGCACGGAGATTAGGATTGCGACGCCGATCGCAGCAGTGGCATCGCCCCACGCATAGCCCAGTCCGGACAGCGCCAGCCCGATGATGACGGCGATCGATCCAAGGACATCGGAAGCAAAGTGCAGGGCGTCGGCCTCCAGCGCCTGACTGCGGGTGTCGAGCGCGGTCCGGTGCAGCGCGCGGGCACGCCAGACATTGACGGCGATGTCGACAATCAGCACGACAAACGGAATGGCGGAGAGCGTCGGGGCCGGCGCGCCTTCGCGCAAGTGGGCATAGGCCTGGACCACGATGCCGCCTGCAAGAACATACAGCATCGCAATGACGCCAAGGGCCGAGAGGCTTTCGATCTTGCCGTGACCGTAGTGATGTTCGTCGTCGGCGGGACGGTCGGAAACCCGCACCACGAACCAGGTGACGATCGTGGCGACCAGATCGACCGAACTGTGCAGCGCCTCGGAAATCAGAGCGAGACTCCCGATAGCCACGCCGACCGCGAATTTGATCGCCGCCATGCTGGCGCTGGCGATCATCGAGACGGCGGCTACTCTTGTTTTCGAACTGGAGGCGAGGCGTGGCATCCGCGGGGGTTTAGCAGTCCGCTACCCAGGATAAAAGCGCGCGCGATTGCGCAATCGCCACTCATTCGCGGCTTGGCTTGTTTGTTGCGAACTATTCCGATTTCAGGATGTTGCCGCCACGCGACCGCTCGAGCCGCCCGCCGAAACTCATCGGGATCTTGATCTGCGCCATCGCGCGGCAAGCCAGCCCATCGCGGCAGCGATCGCGATGCCGACACACGCCGTCGCGGCATCGACCAGAAAATCCTCCAGCCGCGCATGGCGGCCGGGCGCCCACAGTTGCATGATCTCGAGCAGGCCGATCAGCACGACGGATAGCGCCGCGACGCGCAATGGTCGCTGCGGAAACGCGAGGCCGACGGCGAGACCAACCAGAACGAAGGCAAGGGCGTGTTCGCCATCCTGTCCGAGCGGGGAGTGCGGGCGATAGCGCGCCGGCCCGAGCGTCGCGAACACGACCGCCGCGATCAGGATGGACGCGCCAATGCGGAAGATAATCTTCATCGCCAGCGCATAGCACGATTTGCCGCCACGCAAAGGCCCGCGTGAACCGTTCGCCGCCTCACATCTGTGCAAGATCCGGGGGGGCCGGCGCCTGTCGGAGGCGCCGGGGCGCTCGAAGTAAGCTGTTATAAATCTCATAAGGTGTGTTTTTTTAGCTGGATTTCGAAATATTGTTTTTCCGGGCCGAATCAACAGACAGGATCGATGATGGCAACCCAGATGACGAAATCGCAGCTCATTGAGAAAATCTCGGCTCAGGCCGAATTGTCCAAAAGGGACGTAAAGGGCGTTCTCGAGGCGCTTGCGACGACAGGTTACAAGGAGCTCAAGAAGACCGGTGTCTTTATGCTCCCGGGTTTCGCGAAGTTCGTGGTTATCAAGAAGCCGGCGACCAAGGCGCGCAAGGGCACCAACCCCTTCACCGGCGAGGCGATGACGTTCAAGGCGAAGCCCGCCCGAAAGATCGTCAGGGCGCGGCCGGTCAAGGCCGCGAAAGATGCGGTATGATGCAGGGGCCCTTCGGGGCCCTTGTGTTTTTGACCCACGCTGTTTCAGGTCGGATGCTTGCCGGCAGCCGGTGGCCGGCTGGCGCGGCGGTTTTATTGCCGGTTTGGTGCTCCGCGCCAAGATCATCAAATTTCCGTGCGGGACGCCGGGCGCGCGTCCCGCACAGGTAACGGGACAACCAGACATTGGGCGAAATGGCATACGACGAAGATTGAGAGTTACAAAATTCTCGGGCCATGGTTCTATTTGACCCATGAAAAACCGCCTGGGAGGGTCCTGTGTCCACGATCAGGCTGACCGTCAATGGCAAGTCGGTTTCGGCTGACGTTGAAGACCGGACGCTTCTCGTTCATCTGCTGCGCGACCATCTGGGACTGACCGGTACGCATATCGGCTGCGATACCAGCCAGTGCGGCGCATGCACCGTTCACATCGATGGCCGCGCGGTCAAATCCTGCACGGTTCTGGTCGGGCAGGCGAACGGTTCGAGCATCACGACCATTGAAGGCATCGCCAAGGGCGACGAACTGCATCCGATGCAGGCGGCGTTTCGCGACAATCACGGCCTTCAGTGCGGCTACCGCACGCCCGGCATGATCATGGCCTCGATCGACATCGTGCGCCGGCATGGCCGCGGGTTGACCGAGGAAATCCTGCGTCAGGAACTGGAAGGCAATATCTGCCGCTGCACCGGCTATTACAACATCGTCAAATCGGTGCTCGACGCCGCCGGCCGGATGACGACGGCGCAGGCTGCGGAATAGCCGCCGAGCAGCTCACGCAGGAAACCCGTGTCCGCCGCATTCGACGGAAGCGGCGCGACAACACTCCGGCAGGGAGAGCGGATCATGGGAATCGAGGGAATCGGCGCCCGCGCGCTGCGCAAGGAAGACAAGCGTTTCATCACCGGCAAGGGCCGTTACGTCGACGATATCCGTCTTCACGGCATGACCTATGCGGCGTTCGTTCGCAGCCCTCACGCCCACGCCAAGGTGGCCGCGATCGACACCGCGCCCGCACTGGAGATGCCAGGGGTGGTTGCCGTCCTGACCGGCAAGGAGCTGGTCGACGACAAGATCGGCAATCTGATCTGCGGCTGGATGATTCACTCCAGGGACGGATCGCCGATGAAGATGGGCGCATGGCCCGCGATGGCGCCGGAGACCGTGCGCTTCGTCGGTCAGGCCGTTGCCGTCGTCATCGCCGAGACCCGCAACCAGGCGCGCGATGCGGCCGAGGCTGTTGCGGTGACCTACAAGGAGCTTCCCGCCGTCGTCGACATGCGCGAGGCGGTCGCGAGCGGCGCGCCGCAGCTTCATCCGGAGGCGCCGGGCAATGTGATCTTCGACTGGACCCTGGGCGATGAAGCCGCCACCGATGCGGCCTTCAAGGCCGCCGCGAACGTGGTCTCGCTCGACATCACCAACAATCGTCTGGCGCCCAACGCGATCGAACCGCGCGCCGCGATCGCCGAATACGATCCGGCGGAGGAGCACTTCACGCTCTATACCACGTCGCAAAACCCGCATGTGGCGCGGCTCGTACTCTCGGCGTTCTACAATATCGCGCAGGAGCACAAGCTGCGTGTGATCGCGCCCGATGTCGGCGGCGGGTTTGGTTCGAAAATCTTCATCTACCCGGAAGAAATGGTGGCGCTATGGGCCTCGAAAAAGACCGGCCGCCCGGTGAAATGGACCGCCGACCGCACCGAGGCCTTCCTGACCGATGCTCACGGCCGCGATCATTTGAGCAAGGCCCAGATGGCGTTCGACAAGGACAACAGGATCACGGGGCTGCGCGTCAAGACCTATGCCAATCTCGGCGCCTACATGTCGCTGTTCTCGTCGTCGGTGCCGACCTATCTCTACGCCACGCTGCTGTCGGGCCAGTACAACATCCCCAGCATCTTCGCCGAGGTGATCAGCGTCTATACCAACACCACGCCGGTGGACGCCTATCGCGGCGCGGGCCGCCCTGAGGCGAGCTATCTCGTGGAGCGGCTGATGGAGACGGCGGCGCGCCAGCTCAAGGTCGATCCGACCGAATTGCGGCGCAAGAACTTCATCACCCAATTCCCGCATCAGACGCCGGTCATCATGGCTTACGACATCGGCGACTTTAATGCGTCGCTCGATGCGGCCATGAAGGCGATCGACTATGCCGGCTTCGCGGCGCGCAAGGCCAAGGCAAAGAGCGAGGGCAAGCTGCGCGGCATCGGCGTGTCCTGCTATATCGAGGCCTGCGGCATCGCACCCTCAAAGGCCGTCGGCAGCCTGGGGGCGGGGGTCGGACTTTGGGAATCCGCGGAGGTGCGGGTCAACCCGGTCGGCACCATCGAAGTCCTGACGGGATCGCATAGCCACGGTCAGGGTCACGAGACGTCGTTCGCGCAGGTGGTCGCCGGCCGGCTCGGAATCCCGATCGATCAGGTTCAGATCGTGCATGGCGACACCGACAAGGTGCAGTTCGGCATGGGCACCTACGGTTCGCGGTCGGCGGCGGTTGGGCTTTCCGCCATCGTCAAGGCGATGGAGAAGATGGAAGCCAAGGCGAAGAAGATCGTGGCGCATCAGCTTGAGGCGTCGGAGAACGACATCGTCATCGAGGAAGGCCAGTTCAAGGTGGCCGGGATCGACAAGGCAATTGCATTTCCGATGGTGGCGCTGGCCGCTTACACCGCACACAACCTGCCCGACGGCATGGAGCCGGGCCTGAAGGAGAGCGCGTTCTACGATCCGTCCAATTTTACGTTCCCCGCTGGGTCCTACATCTGCGAGGTCGAGGTCGATGCCGGTACCGGCAAGACCACCTTTGTCAACTTTGTCGCTGCGGACGATTTCGGCCGCCTCATCAATCCGATGATTGTGGAAGGGCAGGTCCATGGCGGTCTCGCGCAGGGCATCGGCCAGGCGCTGCTGGAGCACGCGGTCTACGACGAGAGCGGTCAGTTGCTGACCGCGTCGGTCATGGACTATGCGATGCCGCGCGCGGAGGATCTGCCGTCGTTCAACGTGCAGCACACGATGACGGAGTGTCCGGGCAATCCGCTCGGCGTGAAGGGCTGCGGCGAGGCCGGCGCGATCGGCGCATCTGCGGCGGTCATCAACGCCATCACCGATGCCATCGGCAACAACGATCTCGCGATGCCGGCATCGTCCGACCGCGTCTGGCACGCGATCCACGGCTGAACGGCGGCAGGGAGAAACGGCCATGTATCAGACCACCTATCATCGCCCCGCCAGCATCGACGAAGCCGTTTCGCTGTTCGCCAAGGGTGCCGATGCGACGTATCTCGCCGGTGGTCATACGTTGCTGCCGGTGATGAAGCAGCGACTTGCGGCTCCGTCCGACCTGATCGATCTTACGAGGATCAATGATCTGGTCGGCATTGAGGTGTCCGGAGACACGCTCACGATCAGGGCGGCGACGACCTATTACGACATCATGACCAATGCCGACGTGCAGAAAGCGATCCCGGCGCTGGTGCATCTGACGTCGTTGCTCGGCGATCCGGCGGTTCGTTACCGCGGCACCATCGGCGGATCGATCGCCAACAACGATCCGGCCGCCGACTATCCGGCCGCTGTTCTGGCGCTCGGCGCGACCGTGAAGACCAACAAGCGGTCGATCGCAGCCGATGATTTTTTCAGAGGACTGTTCACGACGGCGCTGGAAGACGGAGAGATCATCATCCAGGTCGCTTTCCCGATTCCGGAAAAGGCCGGCTATGCCAAGATGCGTCATCCGGCGTCGCGCTTCGCGCTGACGGGCGTATTCGTTGCCAAGACCAAAGCCGGCGACGTCCGTGTGGCCGCGACCGGCGCGTCGCAAGACGGTGTCATGCGGGTCGGTGCGATCGAGGCGGCGCTCAAGGCCGACTGGTCTTCGTCGGCGCTGGACGCAATCAACATTCCGGAAGCGACCATGATCGCCGACATTCACGGGTCGGCCGCTTATCGCGCCAATCTCGTCAAGGTGATGGCCCAGCGCGCCGTCCAGCAGGCTGGCTGATCCGGGCGATCTGAATCCCACGCATTATTCGGTCCGCGTTTTATCGCGCGCCCTTGCGGCGCGCGGTTTTCGTTTTACGGCGATGCTATGCGTAAAAGATATATTGACAGTGTATCTTTATAGAGCGAGTATGCCTTCATGTAAGGGTTATCTTACGCCGCCGGTTCTTGAGGACCGGCCGGACGCGGAGTTCATTCCGACGAAGCCATCAACGGGCGACGACAGGAGCGGCCATGTGTCAGACAAGTGAAGAGACGGATGTCACCGAGATCGACGTGCGCAGCCTGGTTCCGGCGCAGCGCCACGCCAGGTTTTTTCAGATCGTCGGCGATCTGAGGGCAGGCGACTCGTTCGTTCTGGTGAACGACCACGATCCCAAGCCGCTCTACTATCAACTTCAGGCCGAGCACCCCGACGCGTTCTCCTGGACTTATCTGGAGCAGGGCCCCTCGGTCTGGAAGGTGGAGATCGCCAGGCAGTTCAAGGTCGCTTGATTCGCACGCGGTTAGCTCACGAACCGCGTGCCTTTGTCGACAAGACCGATCTTCCGCAGAGATCGCTTGTCGACCGCGCCGGCGGCCTCACCCCGCCGGCGCTTCCCTTTCGAAAGGAGTGCCGCCGTGGTCGGCGTAGCGCTATCCCGCTGGACGATGTCCTATTTCGCGGCAGCCGTGATCGCGCTGCTTGCCGCCGAGGGACTGATGCTGGCGGGTATCGGCTATCCGCAGGCACCGGTCGGCGCGCCGGCTTCCCTGTTGCTGGTGCATCTGATTGCGATCGGCTGGCTCAGCCTGCTGATGTGCGGGGCCCTGTTTCAGTTCGCGCCGGTGCTGGTGGCCAAACCGCTCTACAACAACGCGCTGCCGCTGCCGACGCTCGGCCTGCTGATCGCAGGTCTGGCGGCGCTGTTGCTGGCCTTTCTTCAACTCGGCGGCACGATCCACGCGGTGTTCGGATTGTTTCCGGCGGCTGCGGTCCTGCTCGGCGCGGGGTTCGGCCTGATGCTGTGGAATCTCGGCCGCACGTTGTGGGCTGCGCGGCCACTGCCATTGCCGGCGCGCTTCGTCGTGGTCGGGCTGTGCTGCCTGGCGGCGACGGTGTTGTTCGGCATCGTCTTCGCGCTGGTGCGGGGCGGCGTCACCGCGCAATCGCAATTAGTCGATGTCGCCACGCTGGGCCTGCCGATCCATGTGATCGCGGGCCTCGGCGGCTGGCTTACTTTTACGGCCATCGGCGTCAGCTACCGTTTGCTGGCGATGTTCATGCTGGCGCCCGAGCTTGAAGGCCGCACCACGCGTGGTACGCTTTATTTCGGCACCGCGGCGCTCGCGGTCATCATCCTCGGCGGTGTAGCGGCGATCTGGACGGCCACCAACCTGATGTGGGCAGTCTGGGCCGCCGGTGTGCTCGGCATCATTGGGCTCGCGCTCTACGGCGGCGATATCCTGCATCTTTATCGCGCGCGCAAGCGGCGCGTCATCGAACTCAACAGCCGCATGGCCGGCGTGGCGTTGGCGAATCTGGCGGCAACCGTGGTTCTCGGTCTCGGCCTGCTGCTGACCGGACGTTTCACCGATCATGTCGGCGTCATCGTCTTTCTGGTCGCCTTTGCGTGGCTGACGGGCTTCGGCCTCGCCAAGCTCTACAAGATCGTCGCCTTCCTGACCTGGCTCGAATGCTACGGCCCGGTGCTTGGTAAGACCGCGACGCCGCGCGTGCAGGATCTCGTCAACGAGCCGCGCGCCAAAAAATGGTTCGCGCTGTATTTTGTCGCGGTGTGGGTCGCCGCCGTCGCCTTGCTGTTCACGCTGCCATGGCTTTTCCGACTCGGTGCCGGCGCGATGCTGGCGGCGACTATCGGCGTCGGCCTCCAGTTGCTGCGCACCCGCCGCCTCGCCAACGTCGCGCCGGCGTTGCGGCTGCCCCGGGGCGCACAGCCGCCACACCTGTTGCATTCATCGGTCCAGCCAAGCTGAAGGAGAGACGCATGACAACTCAATTCATGGACGTCGACGTTCGCCCGATCCTGCGCGCCGGCGGCGAGCCGTTCGGCGAGATTATAGCGGCGGTGGCGAAGCTGCAGCCGGGTCAGGGTCTGCGGCTGCTCGCGACCTTCAAGCCGACGCCGCTGTTCC
The DNA here is from genome assembly GCF_036964665.1 of Nitrobacter sp. NHB1. NCBI lineage: Bacteria > Pseudomonadati > Pseudomonadota > Alphaproteobacteria > Hyphomicrobiales > Nitrobacteraceae > Nitrobacter > Candidatus Nitrobacter laanbroekii. The sequence continues at coordinate 1,397,919 of NZ_JBAMDA010000001.1, read as the reverse complement.
AGGTGTTGGGCTCGAAGGGTTTCAGCTACGAGGCGCGGGAAATCGGGGGCGGTGACTGGGAGGTGCTGTTCACGCCGGGCACGGCGGCCGGCGCCGCTCCGGCGCGGACGACGACCGCGACCGACGACGGCGCGTGGCCGGAGCCCGTGCAGCACATGGATAACCGCGATCTCGATCCGCCCGAGCCGCTGGTGCGCATTCTCGCCGCGACCGAAGCGATGGCGCGGGGCGAGGTGCTGTCGGCGCTGCTCTGCCGTGAGCCGGCGTTCCTGTTGCCGGAACTGGCGAAGCGCGGTCACGCCTGGCACGGCGGCTTCGAGCCGGATGGCAAGACCTACAAGATCCTGATTCGCGTCGGCGCCGCCAAACAGGCCGCGTGAAAGGAGGCGGCATGACGCCCGAAGCGAGCGAAGCCCTCGCCGGCGAGGTCAAGGAGGCGTTGCGCCTCGTGATCGACCCAGAGCTGGGCTACAACATCGTCGATCTCGGACTTATTTACGACGTCGCCGTGGAGGACGGTGGCGTGGTTCGTGTCGCCATGACCACGACGACACGCGGCTGCCCGGCCACTGACTACCTCACGAACGGCGCGCGCGACGCGGCGTCGAGCGTGCCCTCTGTGGGTGCCGTCGATGTCGCGCTCACCTACAATCCGCCGTGGACGCCGGACATGATGACGCCGGACGCCAAGAGCCATCTCGGCATCGCCTGATGGCGGCCGGGCAATCGGCACGACCACGTCCCGAGTCATGGTCCGGGCGCGGCCGTCGCTGCTGGCATCGGCATCAGGTCAGGGGAATAGTCCAGATATCCTCGGCGTATTCGCGGATGGTGCGGTCGGACGAGAACCACGCCATGCGCGCGACGTTGAGAATGCTTGAGCGGGCCCACCCCGGACTATCCCATTTCATGTCGACGGCGCGTTGCGTGCGGTAATAATCCTCGAAATCGGCCGACACCAGATAGTGGTCGAGAAAACGCAGCGCGTGGGCGATGGGCGCGAAACGCGAAGGGTCGTCGGGCGAGAACACGCCGCGTTCGATGGCCTCGATCACACCAGTCAGCATCGGCGATGACGAGATGATGCCGGTGGCATCCAGTCCCGTGGCGCGGCGCTGGACAACCTCATCCGCTTTCATGCCGAAGATGAAGATATTGTCCTCGCCGACATGCTCGAGAATTTCGATGTTGGCGCCGTCGAGCGTTCCGATTGTGATTGCGCCGTTCAGTGCGAGCTTCATGTTGCCGGTTCCGGAGGCTTCCATGCCGGCGGTGGAAATCTGTTCGGACAGGTCGCTCGCCGGGACGATGATTTCAGCGGCGCTGACATTATAGTTCGGGATGAAGACGACCTTGAGAAGATCCCTGATCGCGGGATCGTTGTTGATTACGTTGCCGATGTCGTTGATGAACTTGATGATGAGCTTGGCCTGCCGGTAGCTCGCCGCGGCTTTTCCGGCGAAAATCTTGATGCGCGGCGTCCAGTTGCCTTCCGGATTCGCTAGGATGGCCTGATAGAGCGCAACCGCCTCGATCGCGTTGAGAAGCTGGCGCTTGTATTCATGGATGCGCTTGATCTGGACGTCGAACAATGCCGACGGATCGACGACAATGCCGAGCTGGCTGGCTATGACTTGGGCGAGCGCGACCTTGTTTGCCCGCTTGACCGCCTCGAAGCGCTGCTGGAACGCGCGGTCGTCCGACAGTGGCTCCAGCATCCGCAACCGCTCTGGCTCGTCGAGAACCGCAGCGCCACATGCATCCTGAAGCAGGGAGGTGAGTCCCCGATTGCATTGATGCAGCCAGCGGCGGAACGTGATGCCGTTGGTCTTGTTGGTGATGCGACCGGGATAAAGGCTGTTCAGATCGGCGAACACGGTTTCGCGCATGAGTTCGCTATGCATGGCGGAGACGCCATTGATGCGGTGGGAGCCAACGAAGGCGAGATGCCCCATGCGGACGCGGCGCCCGCCTGTTTCGTCGATCAGCGACACCGATGTCCGGGAGCAGGTGTTCGCTCCAAAATGCTTTTCCGCTGCGGCAAGATGGTCGACGTTGATCCGGTAAATGATGTCGAGATGGCGCGGCAGCATCCGCTCGAACAGTTCGACCTGCCAGGTCTCCAGCGCCTCCGGCAACAGCGTGTGATTGGTGTAGGAGATTGTCTTGGTGGTGATGTCCCAGGCGCCGTCCCAGCCGATCTGATATTTGTCCACCAGCAGCCGCATCAGTTCGGGAACGGCAAGGCTGGGATGGGTATCGTTGAGCTGGATCGCCGCATGGGATGGCAGCGACCTGATGTCGCCATCGGCGTGAAGATGGCGGTCGAGGATGTCCTGCAACGAGGCAGAGACGAAAAAGTACTCCTGACGCAGGCGCAATGCGCGGCCGGCCGGCGTTTCGTCGCTTGGATACAGAAATTTCGAGATCGCTTCCGCCCGCGCCATCTCCGACATCGCGCCGAGGTGATCGCCGCTGTTGAAGGTGTCGAGGCGCATCGGATCGACCGCGCGTGCGGACCATAGCCGCAGCGCATTGACGTGACGGCCGCGCCAGCCGACGATCGGCGTGTCGTAGGCGACCGCCTGAATGGTCTCATCCGGTACCCAGAGCGTCCGCGATGGTTGGCCGGTCTGCTCGATGCGGTCGAGATGTCCGCCATACTGGATATCGAACACCACGTCGCCGCGTTCGAATTCCCAAGGATTTCCGGAGAGCAGCCACTGTTCCGGAAACTCTTCCTGCCATCCGTCGGAAACGATCTGGCGAAACAGCCCGTGTTCATAGCGAATGCCATAACCTCGCGCCGGAATCGCAAGCGTCGCCATGCTTTCCATGAAACACGCGGCGAGCCGGCCCAGGCCACCATTGCCGAGCGCGGCGTCTGGCTCGACGTCGCGCAACGCGTCGAAATCAATGCCGAGGTCCTCGATCGCCGTGCGGAACGGTCCCATCAGCGACATGTTCGTCAGGGCGTCCGTCAGCAGTCGTCCGATCAGGAACTCGAGGGACAGATAATAGACACGCTTGTCGCCACGACTCTGAGCGGCATGATCGGATTGAAGCCATTGATAGACGATGCGGTCGCGCAGCGTCAGCGCCGCTGCGATGTACCAGTCGTGGAGATTGGCGCGCTTGACATCCTTTCCTGCCGCCAGCACGATTTTGGACAGTATCGCGCTCTTGATCTCCGCGACGATGTCGTCGTCTCCGGATTCGGGCCGGGTCGATGCGTCATCTTCGAGGATGCGATCTTGCTTGGGGGGGAATTCAAAGACCATCCTGAAATTCCGATCTGTTTCCGCCCATGTCGGTGGGCAGGTCGCGAACTCGCCAGACTTTAGAAGTTTGTGATGCCTTGCGCAGTCCGCGATCAGCGTGCGTTTTTGCCAAAATGGCCCTTGACCGGGATCGTATCGCGCTTGCTCCGTTTTTGGAACTCTTGTTCCAGCCGCCTGGAGCGAGCGATCTCGGACCTTGTAGAAATTCTCGCCGACAGCACAGCCGCCGGCAGCCGGTCAAACAGTCGCTTGAGGTCGAGTTTCCGTTCCATCACCGCCGGATGAATGAGAGCCAGGTTGCCCAGATCGACGCGGGCATCGAGGCTGTCAAACGTCGGCCACATCATGCCGGCGTCCGTGAATGACGAAAAATGCCGTAAGGCTACGACAACGACGGCTTCGCTGCGGTGGGTGCGGGCAAATGCGATGACGTGGCTGCGATGTGCGCCTTCGACGGTAAGCGGCCTGTAATCTCCATCGGTGAAGACTTTCGCATGGCGCGCCCGCATGTCCAGAAGGTGATGCGTCCATGCGAGCTTGACGCGACCGTCGCTCCAGCTCTCGGTGAGCACTGCCATATCAGCGTGTCCGGCGTCGAGAAAGGCTTCGCGCGCCGCAAAATCCACTGGCCGTCGGTTATCCGGATCGACCAGCGAGAAATCCCACAGTTCCGTGCCTTGGTAGAAATCGGGGACGCCGGGCATCGTCGCCTTCAGCGTGATCTGGCTCAGCGAGTTCAATGCGCCGATCAGCGAGGCCCGGCGTGCGAAGGTTTTCAGGGATTGAAGAAATTCGGACGACCTGCGTTCGTCCAGGATGCCGGCCAGAAATTTCCTGACGCCGGCTTCGTAAGATGCGTCCGGATTGAGCCAGCTTGTTTGCAGCTTGGCCTCGCGGCAGGCTTTTTCGGCGTAGGCCTGCATTCGCGCTACAAATGCAGGCGGGGTATTATCAAGGGGCAGGGGCAGGGTGCCGATCAGCGCCTGATACAGCATGTATTCGTCCGCCACGGACGGGCTGCGGACGCCGTTGTTGGTAGAAACCAATCCCGCATTGAGCGTCTTCCATCGCCCGACCATGCTCGCCCATTCGTCCGACAACTCGGTCAGCGCGAGGATCCGCGTGCGCGCGTCCTCTCCGCGTTTGGTGTCATGGGTTGCCGTGGCTGTCAGTCCGTGCGGTTGGCGGCCGGCGCGCTCCAGCATCTTGCGGTGAAAACCGGCAACATCGAGAGCCGGCGCGGCCGGGTTTCCGCCGACCTCGTTGAAAGCAAGAAGGCGGTGATAACGATAAAAGGCGGTGTCTTCGAGAGACTTGGCCATCGTCGGTCCGGTAAACTGCTGGACCTTGAGCGCAAACCGGCGGACCCGCTGACGGCTGTGCGTCGGCCTTCCGGCGGCCAGCAGATCGAGCGTCAGCGTATCCTGCAGGAAGTCAAAAATTCCGTCATCGGCGGCAAACCACTCCTGCCGCGCTTTCGCTATCGTCCCGGAGATGAGTTTTCGTTCGCCCTCGGTCGGTCCCGCCTGCGTGATGTAGGTGCGGTAAACCGGAAAATGCAGGACGAACAACTCGAAGGCCTGGCGAAGGCTGTCCGCGGAATAGTCGCGCGTGGAATAATGACCCGCCGCGATGCGGGCCAGCAACCGGGTGAGAACGGTGAATTCGCTTGCGAGCAAGGTCTCGATCACGCGCCGTTTGGCAGCGCGCAATACGGGATCGAAGGCGGGCGCGATATCGCCGGCCTGACGCCAGACCTCGTCGAGGTTCTTGAGACCATCCTCGTCGGCCAGGACATGGGTGATGGCGTTCAGCCACTCATAGCCCGTGGTGCCGTCGATGCCGGCGAATTGCGGCGGCGCTTCGTGATCTCCGAGAATTTTTTCGATCAGCAGATAGAATGGGCGGCGATCCGCGCCCTGGGCTTCGCGGATCAGGCGCCGCAAACGCCTGCAATACTGCGCAGGGTCGTACAGCCCGTCGATGTGATCGAGCCGCAAGCCCTGAATCTTGTTTTCGGCGATGAGCCGGCGAACAAGACCATGAATGCGGTCGAACGTATCGCGATCCTCGACGCGAAGTCCCGCCAGAGAGTTCACGTCGAAAAATCGTCGATAGTTGATTTCGCTGGTTGCAAGCTTCCAGTGCGCAAGCCTGTAATGCTGTCGTTCCAGCAATTGATGAAGAGCATTGGTCTGCGCGGGTTTGTCGGGCGCGGACCGGTAGGCCTCAAGGCCTTGATCGATCGCAGCAGGGCCGCCGGCGACAGCCGCAATGTCGCGTTTGAGGGCAGATGCATGATCGCGCCCGGGATTATCCCGACCGGCGTAGCGCCCGGCGATCGCCAGCAGATCGTCCCGGGCGGACGTCGGCGAAAGCTGGCTCGCGATTGTTTTGAGGATATCACTGTAGCGTTCCGGTGCGATCGGCAGCCGGTGCTCGAAATACCACGCTGAAAAACTTCCGCCCCGCGGATCGTACTTTAATTCGATGTCGCCTCGCGTGAGCGAAACGCCGTAGGCCGATCCCAAAATCGGAAGCAACAGTCCCGGCTTGTTGCGGAACGGAAGGATATCCCATTCGATATCGAAGGAATCGGCGAACGCCGACTTCGGCCCCCATTCGAGCACGTCCAGCCACCAGGCGTTGTCGGCATGGTGCACGCCCATGTGGTTTGGAACGAAATCAAGGATCACGCCGATCTCGTGAGACGTCAAAGCTGCACTCAGGCGATTGAAGCCGTCTTCGCCGCCGAGTTCGGGGTTGATGACATTGTGATCGACGATGTCGTAGCCGTGTGTGCTGCCCCGCCGCGCCTTCATGAACGGCGATGCATAGAGATGCGTGATGCCGAGTTTCTTGAGGTAGGGGACGATGGCCGCGGCATCGTCAAAAGTGAAACCGGACGTGAATTGCAGGCGATAGGTTGCACGGGGAATGCCGCCGTCCATCAGATCGCTCCCATGGACCAGAAGACCGACCAGGCCGGCAAGCGCGCCGGCGGCTCTCCGCCCCAGATCGGGCGACCCGGCATTGGAGGCACGTCATTGGTGACGTTGTGATCCGAGATGTTGGCGCGAAGATGTAGGAGTGCGCTGTTGCCGAGGCGCCAGTATGCGATCAGCAGGCGATCGTTTTGACGCAGCTCGGCCGAGGCGAACGTTGCGCTGCCAAGATGCGGCATGAGTTCGTGCCGGCGGATTCGCAACAGTTCCTTGACGAACTCATGCCGCGGCAGGTGTTGGTCCTCCTCAGGCCACACCAGAACCGCCGACTCGAACGTTGACTGCGCAAGGGGATCGGGGACGTCATCCCCGAACGCCTCATAGGCCTCGGCGTATTCCCTGCGCCGCCCGGCTCGCACCGCATCGGCAAGGTCGCCCTTGAAGTCGCAGAAAAATGGAAAGGGCGTGGTCGCTCCCCATTCCTCGCCCATGAACATCAAGGGCGGCATCGGCGCGAGCAGCGTGATCGCGAGCGCGGCCTCGATAGCCCGCGCGTCGGCGGTCCATTCGAGGCGGTCGCCCAGCGCGCGGTTGCCGATCTGGTCGTGATTCTGAAGGAAGTTCACGAAGGCGGCGGGCGGGAGCGCGCCGATCCGTTCCCCGCGAGCGCGCCCGCCGCGATAGGCCGAGGGTTCGCCCTGATAGGCAAAGCCGCCGCGCAACGTTCGCGCGAGCAGATGGCGCGGCTGCGTGGCATAGTCGCCGTAATAGCCGTGGGTCTCCTGGGTGAGGATGACATGCCAGACGTGATGGTAGTCGTCGTTCCACTGTGCGCGATACTTTCCCTCGGGGATGCCGGAAGAAGGATCGAGCAACGCCGCGCGGTTGTCGTCGTTCTCCAGCACAAGGTGGATATGCCGTCCGCTTTGCCGCGCCAGAACCCCGACCGCGCGGCTGATATCGTTCAGGATCGACGGCTCGCCAACCTCGGCGAGGGCATGTACCGCGTCGAGGCGAAGGCCGTCGAAGCGATAGTTGCCGAGCCAGTGCAGTGCATTGTCGACGGCGAAAGCGCGGACTTCCGGAACGCGATAGTCGATCGCAGCACCCCATAGCGTTTCCGAGCGGAAAAACTGCGGTGCGTAGCGCCCGAGATAATTTCCCTCCGGCCCGAAGTGGTTATAGACGACATCGAGAAAGACCATCAGTCCGCGCAGATGGGCCTGATCGATCAACTCCCTGAGATCGTCCGGCGTGCCGTAAACATGATCGGGCGCGTACCACAGCGCGCCGTCGTAACCCCAATTCCGCCTCCCCGCGAAATCGGCGACCGGCATCAATTCGAGAGCAGTGATTCCGGTCGAAACCAGATGATCGAGCTTGCCGATCATGGCCCGATACGTGCCTTCCGGCGTAAACGTGCCGACGTGACATTCGAGGATGACCGTTTCGTGCCACGGCCGCCCGCGCCAGTCGATTGCTTTCCATTGGAAACGGCTGTGGTCGACAACTTCGCTGGGACCGGACACATCATCGGGTTGATATGACGACGCCGGATCCGGCGCATTCAGGCTGCCGTCGATCCGATAGTGATAGCGTGTACCGGGCCGGGCCGCGGCCACCTCGGCGATGAACCAGCCGTCACTGTCTTTTGCCATCGTGTGCGCGGTGTCGGTGATGACCGCGACTTCGTCGGCCGCGGGCGCCCAAAGCCGGAACGTCGTGCCGTCCGGCCTGAGAACGGGGCCGAAGCGGCCGGCGCTCATGGCTGGCCTGCGAAGGCGATCACGCTGCGAGGCGGCGCCTGCATCGTCGCGTTGGGGTCGTGCGCGCTGCCTTCGGCATCATCGTCCGTGGTATGAAGCACGATCGACCAGGTCTTATACTGTTCCATGCTTGGAAGCCTGAATTCGACCGGCTCCGGCACCGCGTTGAGGACGACGTAGAGCGCCTGCCCACCGTGCTCCATCGGGCCGAGCACGTAAGAGAGAAACCGTCCTTCCGGGAAATTCCAGTCGGCTTCGGTCATTTCGTTGCCGTGCGGGGTCAGCCACAGCACGCCATAGGAGCCGTCCACCTTCTTGCCGACCACCCATTGTCGCGCCCTGATCTGCGCAAAGCGTCTTCGGATGGCGGTAAGGCGTCCGACGAAGCCGGTCATGTCGTCGTCCTCATGGCCAAGGCCGCTCCAGTCGATCCACCCGATCTCGTTGTCCTGGCAATAGGCGTTGTTGTTTCCATGCTGGCTGTTGCCGACCTCATCGCCCGCAAGGAGAAGCGGAACGCCTTGGGCGAGCAGCAGGCAGGCGAGCTGGTTCTTGCGAAGCTGGCGGCGGAGCGCAACGATCGCAGGGTCGTCCGTCGGTCCTTCGTGGCCGCAGTTATTGCTGAGATTGTCATTGGAGCCGTCGCGATTGTCCTCGCCGTTGGCCTCGTTGTGTTTTTCGTTATAGGAAAACAGATCGGCGAGCGTGAAGCCGTCGTGGACGGTGACGTGATTGATGCCGGCGCGAGGCGCGCGGTCGTCATGGTTGAAGAGGTCGGACGATCCGGTCATGCGGCCGCCGACATCGCCGATCAGATGTCCTTCGCCGGCCCAGTAGCGGCGTAGGATGCTGCGATATCGGTCGTTCCACTCCGACCATTGCGAAGGAAAGCCGCCGACCTGATAGCCGCCGGCGCCGACATCCCAGGGCTCGGCGACAAGCTTGACCGCGGCAAGAGCGGGATCCTGCCGGATTGCAGTAAAAAAAGAACTGTTGCGGTCGAATCCATGGGGACCGCGCGCCAGCGTGCTGGCGAGGTCGAAGCGGAATCCGTCGATGTGGCAGACTTCGACCCAATAGCGCAGCGAGTCCATCACCATCTGCAGCACGCGGGGGTGAGTGAGGTTCAGCGAGTTACCGGTGCCTGTGAAGTCGTCGTAGAAGCGTGGGTTATCCGGCATCAACCAATAGTAGGATGCGTTGTCGATGCCGCGGAACGACAGCGTCGGCCCGAGGTGATTGCCTTCGGCAGTATGATTGTAGACGACGTCGAGTATGACCTCGAAGCCGGCGTCGTGCAGGCGGGCAACCGACGTGCGGAATTCGTCCAGCGCGGCATCCTTGGCGTAGCGCTGCTCCGGTGCGAGAAACGAGATTGAATTGTATCCCCAATAGTTGCTCAGCTTGCGCTCGACCAGTTGACGGTCATCGATGAAGCCATGAACCGGCAGAAGCTCGATGGTGGTGACGCCGAGCCGCCGCAGGTGATCGATCATGGCTGGCGCCGCGAGCGCGCGGTAGGTTCCGCGCAGTTCAGGAGAAATATCCCGACGCGTCCTGGTCAGGCCTTTGACGTGAGCTTCATAGATGATCGTATCTTCCCAGGAAATGCTGGGTCGCGGTTCGCGCCGGCCCCAGTTGAATGTTTCGTCGATGACGGTGGCTTTCGGCATGGCGCGTGCGTTGTCGCGCCGGTCGAAGGACAGATCCTCGCGCGGGCTTCCGGTGCGGTAGGCGAAATGCGCATCGCTCCAGACGAGCCGTCCGCTGACTTTCTTCGCGTAAGGATCGAGCAGAAGCTTGTGGGAGTTGAACCGATGCCCGTGCTGGGGATCGTAGGGGCCATAGACGCGGTAGCCGTAGAGCTGACCGGGCGAAACGTCGTTGAGATAGCCGTGCCAGACGTCTTCATTATGCTCGGGCAACGCGACGCGTTCGATCTCCCGTCGCCCCTGGCTGTCGAACAGGCATAGCTCGACTTTTTCCGCATGTGCTGAAAAAAGCGCAAAATTGGTTCCGCGCCCATCCCAGTTCGAACCAAGGCGGACATGTGTGCCTTCCGAGATTTTCATCATGCGTGTTCCGGTACCAGAAAGATCACCGCGAGCGGCGGAAGCATCAGGCTGAGTTCGGGGATGACTCCGTCCAGCGTCTCGACCAAGCCGTTGTTCCCGACGTTGCTTCCGCCATAATGCGCGGAGTCGGTATTGAGCGCCTCGCGCCACCTGCCGGCGAAGGGTACCCGCACGCGGTAGTCGCGATGGATGGTCGGCGTGAAATTGGCGATCACCAGACAGCGCGCCCGTCCGCCTTCGCCTTTGCGCATCCATGCGAAGACGCTGCGATTGGCATCATTGGCGACGATCCATTCGAATCCGGCGGGATCGCAATCCAGTTCATGCAGCGCCGGCACGTCGCGATAGAGCGCGTTGAGATCGCGAACGACGGCCTGGACTCCCCGGTGGCTCGCCTGATCGAGAAGATGCCAGTCAAGTGCGTGGTCGTGGCTCCATTCGCGCTCCTGACCGAACTCCGCGCCCATGAACATCAGCTTTTTTCCGGGATGGCCGAACATGAATGCGTAGTAGGCGCGGAGGTTTGCGAACCGCTGCCACTCATCGCCCGGCATGCGGCCGAGGATCGAGCGCTTTTCGTGCACGACCTCGTCATGCGATAGCGGCAGGATGAAATTTTCCGAGAACGCATAGTGCAGCCCGAACAGGATCTGGCCGTGGTGATGCTTGCGGTAGATCGGATCCTTGCCGATATAGTCCAGCGTGTCGTGCATCCAGCCCATGTTCCATTTGTAGCCGAAGCCAAGGCCGCCAAACTCAATCGGGCGCGAGACCTGCGGCCATGCCGTCGATTCCTCCGCCACCGTGGTGGCTTGCGGAAACTTGGCAAATACCTCCCTGTTGAATCGGCGCAGAAATTCGATGGCTTCAAGATTTTCCCGGCCTCCGTGCTTGTTGGGAATCCAGCCGCCTTCGGGGCGGCTGTAATCGAGATAGAGCATGGACGCGACGGCATCGACGCGAAGGCCATCCACGCCGTAGCGATCGAGCCAGAACAGTGCGTTGGCGACGAGGAAATTGACGACTTCGGTGCGGCCGTAGTTGTAGATCAGGGTATCCCAGTCGAGGTGGCGTCCCTGCAACGGGTTGGCATGTTCGTATAGCGCCGTGCCGTCAAAATGGCCGAGGCCGTGAGGGTCGTCGGGAAAGTGGCCGGGCACCCAATCCAGCAAAATACCGAGTCCTTCGCGATGGCAGGCATCGACCAGATGCGCGAAATCCTCGGGCGGACCGAAGCGGCTGGTCGGTGCGTAAAGACCGGTGGGCTGATAGCCCCAAGAGCCGTCGAACGGGTGCTCGTTCACTGGCATCAGCTCGATATGGGTGAAGCCGAGGTCGCGGGCATAGCGCGGCAGCGTGTCCGCGAGTTCGCGATAGGAGAGCCAGCGGTTGTCGTCGCCGCGACGCCACGATCCGAGATGGACCTCGTAGATCGAGATCGGCGCGTTGCGTGCGTTGATCGTGGCGGCCGCAGGCGTGGGGCGCGGCAGCGCCGCTTCGTCGAATACGATCGACGCGGTGCTTGGTCGAACTTCCGCAGCGAACGCCATTGGATCGGATTTCAGCGGCAGCAAACCGCCGCCCTGATCCGTGATAGCGAATTTGTAGCGGTCGCCCGTTCGCGCGCCGGGAACGAACAATTCCCAGTATCCGTTGCCGCGCACGCGCATCGGATGGCGGCGGCGATCCCAGTAATTGAAATCGCCGACGACAGCGACGGCCCGTGCGTTGGGCGCAAGCACGACGAATCCGGTGCCATCCACGCCGTCCATTGTTATGGGATGAGCACCGAGCTTGTTATAGAGCCGCTGATCCGTGCCTTCGCCGAGCAGATAGAGATCGAAATCGCTGAGGATCGGGGGGAAGCGGTAAGGGTCATCGAGCTCGACGATGTCGGCGCCAAACCTGGCGCGCAGGCGGTAGCGCTCGGCGCCGTTCGGCAGGTCGCCGAGGAAAAGCCCGGCGTCATGAATGCGCGTCAGCGTCGTCTCTCCGCCGTGCTCGTCGACGACACGCACCTCGGATGCTTCGGGCAGATAGGCGCGAACCACGTTACGGTCGTTCTCGCGATGACGGCCGAGATAGTGAAAGGGATCGGAATGCCGCCCTTCGACGATGGCGCGGGCTTCGGAAGACAGTTCGATCATACGTCATCTCGCTTCCTATTTGCGTAGCACGCGAAGGGCGCCGCCCAATGCGACACGAAGCCAGTCCGGGCGATGTGCGAGTTCGTAGTCGATTTCATAGAACGCTTTCTCGAGCAGGAAGAACCGCAGCGCTCTGTCGGTGTCGTCCTCGTCCTGCGGCCATAGCCGGGGATCGGACATCGCATCACGGTAGGCGGTCAGGAAGGTTTGCGTCGCCTCGTCGCGCCATGCCGACAAGGCTTTGGCCAGTCGGCCGTCGTCGTCCGTTCCGCTCTTGAGGGCGCGCTCTTGCGCTGTGGTGACGGAATAGTCGATGGACCTGATCAGCCCGGCGACATCGCGGGCCGCCGGCGCCTTCATTTGCCGCTCGGGGAGGCTTCGACGGGGCTCGCCTTCAAAGTCGATGATAAAGACATCGTCGCGGACGACGAGGATCTGCCCGAGGTGAAAGTCGCCATGATGCCGAATGTTGTACATTTGAATTGAGGGCGGCAGCAGCTCGGTGAGCCGGCGATGCAACGCTGGGCGGATGCTTAAAATTTCGTCGGCAAGAAGCCGATCCGAATCGGAAAGCTTGGCTTGAGCGAGGCGATCGAACGTTTGCCCGGCGCGCACCATAAAACGATCGATGAGGTGCGCGACGTCCGAAGGAGCCACAGGTTCAGGGCGGAAATTTGCGATGTCGTCGCGGCTGGCCAGCGCGACGTGCATTTCCGCGACGCGCTTGCCGGTTTGCATCATGTAGCGCTGATACGCCGCCTTCTCTTCAAGTGCCGGAGCCGAATCGCTCGCTCCGACCAACCGCTGCTCGTCGATAAAGCGATCCAGTGCACCGCTGCTGACGGTCCATGCGTCACCCTGGTTGCCGACAAAGGCATGGACGATGGCGACGGTGGCCTGGACATCGGGTCCCGTCAGTTCGGCGCTGCCGAGCAGGGCAGGCGTATTGGCGAATCCGGCGACGTCGGTCAGGAAGCGTCCGACTTCCACTTCCGGATTGATGCCGTTTTCGAGCTTGCGGTAGATCTTGACGACGAACTTCTGGTCCACCAGCGCGGTGCTGTTGGATTGTTCGGTCTGGACGGCGCGCACGTTGGCAATCGGCTCTTCCGCAATCGAGGCCAGCCGTTCCGTTGGATGGTAGGCAAGCCGCAATTTGCCTTCCTCAAAGATCGCCCGGTGCCGCAGATCGTCGATGATGCCGGCGATCAGGTCGTTCTCATGGGCCGCGTCGATCAGGGTTCCCTCGCGCGAGCCCTGCCGCACGGCGGCGATGTTCTTGGCGTCATAGTTGCGCCGGTCGAGCCGATCCCATCGAATTCGGATCGGCATCGCGTATCGTCCCGATTGCCCCCGATAAGTGACGTCGAAGATCACCAGCCATGGCCGTGACACCTGGTCTTTCGTGAGCGGTATCGCCGCCGGGACACGCGCGGTGATGGCGCCGGCCGACCGCTCGGGGAACCAGCGCGAGCGGGCGAGATACGAGGGCAGAACGTCGCGCTCGAAGATCGATCGGGTCCGCGCCAGCGACATCCAGGTCGAGCCCAGCGGAACCACGAGGGTCTCATAGTCGGGCACGATCATTGGCGCGACATTTGGCGACGGCGGCTTTTCGTTCAGCCGGAACCAGTAGAATCCGTAGGGCGCCAGCGTGATCAGATAAGGCAACTCGCCGATATCTGGAAACGTCGTTCGTCCCAGCATTTCGAGCGGTGAGCGGCCCTTCCAGTGCGACAGATCGAGTTCGGAAGCCTGTGCCGATCGCGACAGGTTCGCGACGCAGAGCACGACCTCGTCGTCGTATTGCCGCACGTAAGCGAGAACGCTGCGATTCGAGGACCGCACGAAGGACATGGTGCCACGGCCGAAGGCGTAGCTGGATTTTCGTACCGAGATCAGCTTCTTCATCCAGTTCAACAGCGAGAACAGGCTTCGCGACTGCGCCTCGACATTGACGGACTCGTAGCCGTAGACGGCATCCATGACCGGAGGTGCATAGAGCCGCGCGGGATCGCATCGCGAAAATCCGCCGTTGCGGTCCGGTGTCCACTGCATCGGGGTGCGGACGCCGTTGCGATCGCCAAGATAGATGTTGTCGCCCATCCCGATCTCATCGCCGTAATAGATGATCGGGGTGCCGGGGAAGGACATCAGCAACGAATTCATCAGCTCGATCTTGCGCCGGTCATTGTCCATCAAGGGCGCGAGGCGGCGGCGAATGCCGAGATTGATGCGCGCGCGTGGATCGGCGGCATAGGTCGACCAGAGATAATCGCGCTCGATATCCGTCACCATTTCGAGTGTCAGCTCGTCATGGTTACGCAGGAACATCGCCCATTGGCAATTGCCGGGAATATCGGGCGTCTGCCGCAAGATGTCGGTGATCGGAAAGCGATCTTCCTGCGCGATCGCCATATAGATGCGCGGCATCAGCGGGAAATGATAGGCCATGTGGCACTCGTCGCCATCGCCGAAATAGGACTGGACATCCTCCGGCCATTGATTGGCTTCGGCCAGAAGCACCTTGCCCTTGGCGTAGGCGTCGAGTTCCGCGCGAATGTGTTTGATCACCGCATGGGTTTCGGGAAGATTTTCGTTGTTGGTGCCGTCCCGCTCGCAGAGATAGGGAATGGCATCCAGCCGAAAGCCGTCGACGCCTGCGTCGAGCCATCGCTTCATCACCTGAACGACCGCCCTGACCACGCGTGGATTGTCGAAATTGAGGTCCGGCTGGTGCGCGAAGAAGCGGTGCCAGTAGTAAGCATTGGCCTCGGCATCCCAGGCCCAGTTCGATTTCTCGGTGTCGGTGAAAATGATCCGCGTGTCCTGGTATTTCTTGTCGGTGTCGCTCCAGACATACCAGTTGCGCGCGCTCGATCCCGGCGGGCTGCGCCGGGCGCGCTTGAACCACCTGTGCTGGTCGGAGGTGTGATTGATGACGAGTTCCGTGATCACCCGAAGGCCGCGCCGCTTCGCTTCGGAGATGAAGCGGCGGAATTCCTTCATCGTGCCGAAGTCGGGGTTGATCGAACCGTAATCGGCAATGTCGTATCCATCGTCGCGTCCCGGGGATGGATAGAACGGCAGCAGCCAGAGTGTAGTAACGCCCAGTTCCTGAAGGTAGCCAAGCTTGTTGGTCAGACCGGCGATGTCGCCGATGCCATCGTTGTTGCTGTCGGCGAAGGCCTTGACATGAAGTTGATAGATGATGGCGTCCTTGTACCAGAGATCGTCGGTCTGGACATATCTGTCGGCATCGATTTGGGTCATCTCATTCATGACGGACCTCACGCCAGACAGCGAAACAAAAGCGCGGGATCGCGGAGCGGATCGATCCTCAAGCGCACGCCGCCCCACTCGATGGCGTGCCGCTCGCCGGTCATGAGGTTTTCCAGCGCGACCGGAGGCCTCGATTCGTTGGCGGTCCGGATCCGGATTGAATCCAGCGGCAGCCAGAATTCACAGCCGTCGCGCGACAGCGCGATGGCGCCGACGATCGTGTTGCTCGCGTCCGTGGTTTGCTTGGTGAACGCGACGATCTGGTCGTTGTCGATCGGGATAAATCTCAGATTGCGGGTTTGCAGGAACGCCGGGTTGGCGCGGCGCGCCTGATTGAGCGCGGTGATGTAGGGCTTGATGTTGCCGGGTGCATTCCAGTCGCGGACTTTGATCTCGTACTTTTCGGAATTGAGATATTCCTCGCGTCCCGGAATGGCTTCGTGCTCCAGAAGCTCGAAGCCGTTGTAGATTCCATAAGTGCTCGACAGCGCCGCCGCCAGCGCCACGCGCGACTTGAACATCCAGGATTCGCCGCTTTGCAGGTGGAAGGGCAGGATGTCCGGCGTGTTGACGAAAAAATTCGGCCGATAGTAGTCGCGCTCGGGATATCCCGTCAGCTCGTTGAGATAGGACTCGATCTCCCACTTCCGAGTGCGCCAGGTGAAGTAGGTATACGACTGCGTGAAGCCGAGCTTCGCCAGGCCCTTCATGACTTTCGGCCGGGTGAACGCCTCGGCGAGGAAGATGACGCCGGGGTCTTTCGTCTGGACCTCCCGGATCAGCCATTCCCAGAAATTGAGCGGCTTGGTGTGCGGATTGTCGATACGAAAGATGCGCACGCCCTGATTGACCCAGAACAGGATAGTGTCCCGTAGCACATTCCACAGCGAGCCTGCATCGTCGCAACCGAAATCGGGATTGACGATGTCCTCGTATTTTTTCGGAGGATTTTCCGCATAGCGCATCGAGCCGTCAGGACGCCGCTTGAACCAGTCGGGATGCTCCGTCAGCCAGGGATGATCGGGCGAACACTGCACCGCGATGTCGAGGGCGATCTCCATGCCGTGGGTTTTGCAGGCGGCGATCAGATCGCGGAAGTCGTCGAAGGTGCCGAGGTCCGAGTGGATCGCATCGTGCCCGCCCTCCTTGGCGCCGATGGCGTAGAGGCTGCCGGGGTCGCCCTCGGCGGCGGTCAGCGCATTATTGCGCCCCTTGCGATTGATCCTGCCGATCGGATGAATCGGCGTAAAATAAAGAACGTCGAATCCCATCGCGGCGATATCGGGGAGGCGGGCGATACAGTCACGGAACGTGCCGTGCTGGCCGGGGACCGCGCTCTGGCTCCGGGGCACCATCTCGTACCATGCTCCCGCCGCGGCGAGGCCGCGGTCGATCGTCAGCGGGTAAAGCTGCGATCGCGTGAGATCGCCGCGTTCGCGGCTTTCGGTCATCGCGCTCGCGAGTTCCGGCACCAGCAGGCTCGCGGGATCGCCGCCTTTCAGATAATCCTCGCACTGACGAACAATGACCGTCGTGGCTTCCTTGCCGCCATACTGCGCGCGCGTCAGTAGCGCGGCGCCCTCCAGCGCATCGAGCGCGACGTCCTGGCCGGCCTTCTGCTTCAGCTCGAAGCCATGCTTCCATGTGGCGAATTCATCGGTCCAGGCCTCGATGGCGTAGACATAACGTCCGGGTTCGTTGGGCGCGAAGCTGCCGAACCAGCGATCGTTGTCGTGCAGGGTCATCGGCGACTTGTGCCAGTCGCGGTCCTCTTCGCGCCGCCAGATCAACTGAGCGGCAATGATGTCGTGACCGCTTCGGAATATGTCCGCCCAGACCTCGACGGGGTCGCCTGCAAGCCGCTTGACTGGAAATCGTCCGGCGTCGACGTTGGGATACACGTCCTCGATGTGGAAGCTGCCCGCCGCTGCGCCCCGTTCGCCCGCCCGCAATGGTATGTTTTTTTGTGTCGATACGGACATCACGCGCCGCCAACCCACTTGTGAATGAAGGACCCGTCTATTTAACCCTCCCGTCGCTGCAAAGTTCCCGATGGAACCGCGATCTTGTTATGGCGTTGCCTCTCTTTGTACGAGACTCGTGTCCGGACGAATTCACGGACAGGCGTGCCGGGGTTTGAGGCGTGGGGATGGATGTTTATTCAAAAGCGCGCGACCTTGGCATCGATCTGGAATTTGTGGACGGGCAGGGCCACCGCCATGTGGTGAACGGCGAGCGGCTGAGCGCCATTCTCGATGGTTTGCCGTCTCTTTCGCAACGTCTCTATCTGAAGCAACCCGTTGTAATTGTA
Source organism: Nitrobacter sp. NHB1 (assembly GCF_036964665.1). Classification (NCBI taxonomy): domain Bacteria; kingdom Pseudomonadati; phylum Pseudomonadota; class Alphaproteobacteria; order Hyphomicrobiales; family Nitrobacteraceae; genus Nitrobacter; species Candidatus Nitrobacter laanbroekii. The sequence goes on along the minus strand of NZ_JBAMDA010000001.1, from coordinate 1,380,112 downwards.
ATCGGCTCCGGCGCGTGTCGCGTGCCGGTGGACGCCGCAGCGAACGGAATCGGTTGGCGGATCGTTGAACGTAATGCGGTGGTCGCGCGAGGACGCGTGGCCGGGGCGACAATCGAACTACCGCAATCGATGGCAATCGGCGCCTATCGGCTGGAGCTTGAGATTGGTAGCGGCGATACGTTCGATGCAGTTCCCTTGCTGGTGACGCCCGCGGTGGCCTATCAAGGTTCGTTCGATCGGGTCTGGGTGCTGTCGGTTCAACTGTATGGGCTGTCATCGTCGCGCAACTGGGGAATTGGCGATTTCACGGACCTCGCCGCGCTGATCGAATTGGCCGCCGAATGGGGATGCGCGGGAATCGGACTCAATCCGCTTCATGCGCTGTTCGATGATCGCCCCCTCGAATGCAGCCCCTATGCACCGAACAGCCGGCTGTTCCTCAATCCGCTTTACATCGACCCTGAGCGGTTGCCGAACCTTCCGCGCGCGTGGCTGGCGCAGCATCGCGAGCAACTCGATCAGGCCCGCCACGGCGAACTGATCGACTACGCGGCCGTCGCGGAATTGAAATTCGCCGCGCTCCGGCACGCGTTCGAGACCTTTAGCACCGCAAATACGACCGCTCGAGTCGAATTCGAGGCGTTCAGGCACGACCGCGGCGAATTGCTGCAACGCTTTGCCTGCTTCGAGGTGCTGCGGCGGCAATTCGGCTCGCTGCCGTGGTGGCAATGGCCGGAAGAGTGGCGCCGCCCAGACGGTACGCGAATCCAAGCCTTTCGAAACGGTCCGCGGCGTGCAGAGGTTGAATTCGTGGAGTTCGTGCAATGGTGCGCGGCGGCCCAGTTGCAGTCATGCGCCGACCTCGCCGTTGAACGCGGAATGGCGGTCGGCCTTTATATCGATGTCGCCGTCGGCGTTCAGCCCGGCGGGTTCGACGCCTGGAACGAGCAGAATGCCATCTCGCGCGGGCTTTCGGTTGGTGCGCCGCCCGATCAACTCAACACGGCCGGGCAGAACTGGGGACTGGCGGGGTTCAATGCTGCTGGACTCGAGGCGAGCGACTTCGCACCGTTTCGGGAGATGCTGCGCGCCTCGATGCGTTTTGCGGGAGCCATACGGCTGGATCACGTCCTCGGCCTCAACCGACTCTATCTGATACCGTCCGGTGCGTCGCCGCGGGATGGCGTGTATGTGGAGATGCCGTTGGAGGCGCTGCTCGGCGTCATCGCGCAGGAGAGCGTCAGTCAGCGCTGCATCACGATCGGGGAGGATCTGGGAACGGTGCCGGACGGCTTTCGTGACACTCTCGCGGATTGGGGCGTGTGGTCCTACAAGGTGATGATGTTTGAGCGCGGCCATGACGGCGCTTTTATCGGGCCGTCGAGTTATGCCGCAAATGCCCTTGTCACTTTCAACACGCATGACCTCGCGTCGTTTGCAGGCTGGCAATCGCATTCCGATCTCAGGGTCAAGCGAGAGCTTGGTCTCGATCCCGGCGAGACGGACGCGGTGCGGGCGGATACGCTCCTTGCGTTCGAATGGAAGATGGGCGAAGAACATATCGCACTGAGGAATTTTTTCGGGGTCGTCGAATTTCTCGCGCGTACGCCGTCGCGCATTCTCGCGGTCGCGCTCGACGATCTGATTGGATTGAAGGATCAACCGAACATTCCAGGCACGGTGACCGAGCACCCGAACTGGCGGCGGCGGCTTCCGGTCGAGCTGAACGATCTCGGCCTTCGCATCGATCTCGACGCACTTCGGCACGCACTCCGCGACCGCTGAAGCGCCACGCTGTTCGCAATGAGGCGCGCAGGCCACCGCTCCGCGCCGTCACAATGTGATTCGAGAACTTTTCAGGGATAGCCGTTCAGCATCAATCGATCTGGACGGACTTCCCAGCTTTCGAGCCGATTGAGAAAACTCATCCCCAGCAGGTTGGTTTTCATCTGGCCGCGCGGAACCACCAGCGCGGGCACGGATCGCTCGACGAGCTTGCCGACCGCAAGCCGGTCAAGCGTCAGCCGCGCCGCGCGCGCATGCCCGCCGGCCGTCTCGACATCGACGTCGTAATTCAGCAATTCCAGCGGCAACCCCGCCGCTTTCGCGGTCTCGTAGGTGAGGACGACGGAGGTTGCGCCGGTGTCGATGATCATCGATGTTTTCACACCGTTGATCTTTGCGTGCAGACTGAAATCGCCACCCTGGGCGCGGGGAATCTGGACGCTGCGTGGCGGCCCCGCGCCGGCCTCGCGCAGCATGGTGGAGACCAGGTTTCCCGCAGCCGATATTCGCGCGGGATCGCCATAGGCGACCACGGCTCCCGCCGTCGCCGCCAGCATTCCGATCACGAGCAGGATACGGATCACAACGCACCTGCCATGTTTTCGGCTACGCGCATGATCTTATCCGAAAGCTGGTTTCCACTTTTCGGGATCATGCTCTAAAGGCCCGTGCCGGCATTCATGATCGGCTTGTTCCGCAAGCGGTGTCTCGCATCCGCTGCCGGATCGGCCGTTTGTGCGGGTTGAAGCGGCGGAGCTTCCTCCGCCATCGGCGCGAGAGCGGACATCACGCGCTCCGGCGGAAAGGTGACGATGACTTCGGTGCCGATACGGAGCTTGGACCGCAGGGTGAACGTACCGCCGTGCATGTCGATCAGGCTCTTGGCGATCGGCAATCCGAGACCTGCGCCTTGCTCTGCGGACTTGATCGAATTCGTCCCTTGTCCGAACGACGCCAGCACGATCGGGATTTCGTCTTCCGCGATCCCGGAGCCGCTGTCCTTGACGCTGAGGTATTGCCCGCCTGAAGCGGTCCATCCCGCCTTCAGCCAGATCTCCCCGCCCTGTGGCGTGAACTTGATCGAATTCGACAACAGATTGAGAACGATCTGGCGCGTGGCGCGCTCGTCGCCCCAGATGCGCGGCATACCTTGTTCGAACACCTCATGAATGGTGATGCCGCGGCTGGAGGCTCGCAGCTTCAGCAGGTGGTGACAGTCCGCGACGACATGGACGAGAGACACTGCTTCTTCGTTGAGTTCGTAACGGCCGGCCTCGATCCGCGACAGGTCGAGGATCTCGTTGATCAGATTCAGCAGGTGAACGCCGGAATTATGAATGTCGGCCGAATAGCTCTTGTAGACCGCGACCGCGTGCTCGCCGAAAATTTCGCTCTTCATCACTTCGGAGAATCCGAGAATGGCGTTCAGCGGCGTCCGCAGTTCGTGGCTCATTTGCGCGAGAAATCGTGATTTTGCGACGTTGGCCGATTCCGCGCGATGTCGCGCTTCATCCGAAATGGCCTTGGCCTGCTCCAGTTCACCGATCAGAGCGTCCTTTTCCGCGCGTGCTTCGAGTGTCGCCAGCGTCGTGGAATGCAGGCGATGCGCAAGCAACGCGAAGTAACCCTCTGCGGCCAAAGCGAGAACGGCGAGAATGTAGTTGTTGAAGGTGCCGCCGATCGCAAACTTCAGTGCGATCGCCGAGGTCACCGGGGCGGTCGCGGCAATGGCGGCAATAGGCAGACTGGCGGCGAGCATGCTCGATACCGCTACGACCAGCAGCATCAGAAACATCATCAGGGTATTGGTGACCGGGTCTGTACCGGCTGGATGAATCAGAATCATCGTCCAGCACAGGCCGTACAAAAGATCGAGCAGGATGAAACGCGCGCGCCATTTGCGCGAACTGTTGAAGGACGATGGCTTCTTGAGGTAATTGTTGCAATTGTAGATGGTTACGGCGTGGATGCAGAGCATCCCGAACGTCCATACGGCCGCCGACGCAGGCTCCATCCAGAAGCCGAACAGCACGCCGGTCGCGACCACAAGCAGCATCACGACGAACGACGCCGACAGCCGTGTTTGCGCGTACTGCCGGAGCAGTTCGTGATCGAATGCCGGGCGGGTTCCGCTTGTCGAGGTCAACCGGTCCCGCGCCTCGCGGACCCGCTGCGTGGCGGCGCGGCGATGGCGTGCGGACGGCACAATCGCGGGGGCGACCGGAAGCTGGACGACTTCAGGTTTATCGGCGGGGGTACTCATCAACAAACACAAATCCTGCACGCGGCCGCGCGAGCCTTTACTCGCCTAATTCTGGCGCTAAATCATTAAGGGCTACCTTAAAGAGCAGGATATTCCGGTTAACTGGAGGTTAATTCCCCTGCGAATACGACATTTGGCGGCAATCGACCCGGGCCGCGGCCATCGTGAATCCAGTAGCCCTTAACGCTCGAGCCGCGCCAGAAGACTGGACGTGTCCCAGCGGTGGCCACCCATTGTCTCGACTTCCGCGTAAAAGGCATCCACCAGGCTTGTGACCGGAAGGCTGGCGCCGTTGCGGCGGGCCTCAGCGATGCAGATCGAAAGGTCCTTGCGCATCCATTCGACGGCGAAGCCGAGATCGAACTTGCCTTCGCTCATCGTCTTGTAGCGGTTTTCCATCTGCCACGATTGGGCAGCGCCCTTCGAGATCACTTCGACCACCGAATTGACGTCGAGTCCCGCCTTCTTGGCAAAGTGGATGCCCTCGGACAGCCCCTCCACGAGGCCGGCAATGCAGATCTGATTGACCATTTTGGTCAACTGACCCGCGCCGGCCGGGCCAAGCCGTTTGCACATCCTGGCATAGGCTGCGATGATCGGTTCGGCACCGGCGTAAGCATTCTCCGTTCCGCCGCACATCACGGTGAGAACGCCGTTTTCGGCGCCGGCCTGTCCCCCCGAGACCGGGGCGTCGACAAAGCCGAAGCCGCGCCTGGTCGCCTCGGCATCGAGTTCGCGCGCGACCTGAGCGGAGGCGGTCGTATGATCGACAAAAATTGCGCCACGCTTCATTCCGGCAAAGGCGCCGCCGGCGCCGATCGTGATCGCGCGCAAGTCGTCGTCGTTGCCGACGCACGCCATCACGAAATCCTGACCTGCGGCAGCCGCTTCCGGCGTCGGCGCTGTTTTCCCGCCGAATGTCTCAGCCCATGCCTTGGCCTTGGCCGGCGTTCGATTGAACACGGTCACCTCGTGGCCGCCCTTTGCGACGAGATGTCCTGCCATGGGGAATCCCATGACGCCGAGACCGAGAAATGCGACTTTAGCCATGTCCGAACCTTGTTCACTGGGTTTTCGCCATCATCGCGGCTGAGCCTGCTGAACGGCTCTTTTGCGGATCAGAGCGGGATGGGGATGCTGCGATCAGCAGGTTGCAAAAAAAATCTCGCCAACTGTGCGGCCGCCCAGCATAATCCTTGAGACTCCAGCGGCAAAGACCGGAAAATCCTGAAACAGCGGGACGTGGCGTTGACCGGGGTGAGGCGGGTAGCCATGTTGAGCCTGTTTTGAAGCAAAGTGCGCCCCCGGAGAGACGACTTGAACGTAACACCGCAACAGGTTCTCGATCGACTGGCCGGCGTCCTCTCTCCCCGCGGTGTGGCACTGACCGGCGCCGACGTTCTGTCGGAGATCGTTGTCAACGGCGACAAGGTGTTTTTCTCCATCAACGTTGAGGCGTCGGAGATCCGGGCATGGGAGGACGTTTGCGCCCAGGCAGAGGTGGCCGTCCGCGCGATCCCGGGAGTGTCGGTTGCGATGGTCGCCTTGACCGCCGAACGCAAGCCGGGCAGCGCCGCTCCGCCGCGACGGTCGGCGCAGGGGATTCCTCCTGTGTCGACACATCGCACGCCGCAAAATCCGGCGGCAGGTTCGCCGATGGCGCGACAGGCGGATATTCCCGGAGTTGCCGCTGTCATTGCCGTTGCATCCGGCAAGGGCGGCGTCGGCAAATCGACTACCGCGCTCAATCTCGCGCTGGGCCTGCGCGATCACGGCCTGCGCGTCGGTCTGCTCGATGCCGATATCTATGGGCCCTCGATACCGAGACTGACCGGTATTCGGGAAAAGCCGCATTTGAACGACGACAAGAAGATGGTCCCGATCGGGCGTTTTGGCCTCGCGATCATGTCGGTCGGCTTTCTGGTCGAGGAAGAAAGCGCAATGATCTGGCGCGGTCCGATGGTGACGTCCGCGATCAGGCAGATGCTGCGGGATGTCGCCTGGGGCGAACTCGACGTTCTGGTCGTGGACATGCCGCCTGGGACCGGCGATGCGCAACTGACGCTGGCTCAGACCGTGCCGCTCAAGGGCGCCGTCATCGTTTCGACGCCGCAGGATTTATCGCTGATCGACGCGCGGCGCGGGCTGGCGATGTTCAGAAAAGTCAATGTGCCGGTTCTCGGCATTGTCGAAAACATGAGTTTCTTTCAGTGTCCGCATTGCGGGACGCGAAGCGATATTTTTGGCCACGGCGGCGCGCGACAGGAGGCGGAACGGCTGGGGGTGCCGTTTCTGGGCGAAATCCCGCTTCACATGTCGATTCGCGAGACATCCGATTCGGGTCATCCGGTGGTGGAGAGCGAACCTGACGGACCGCACACGGCGATCTATCGCGTCATTGCCGGACGTATCCGCGACCGGCTCCAGGGTGCGACCGCCGCAGCATAGAGCCCCGTTTCATAGGCCGTTCCGATTTTGATTTATGGACCATCGGACGGCATGCCGTGCGTTTTCAACGGCCGAACTCTCTGTTAGAGATCGCGCTAGGGCGTTTCGTGTTTTTGACAGAACCGCTTTGCAACGTCATTGCCGGACATAGCGGTTCGAAGAACGGCGTCGCTTCCGCTTGTCTATGCGGCAATCCATCTTTCGTCAAAAAGTATTGGGTGCGCGGATCAAGTCCGCGCATGACGATTATTGATTCCGTCAAAAGCAGAAAGACTCTAGAGTCGACTCCGGTTGTGCTGAAGCCGCGCGCGTCTGCGACCGCTCGCTCGAATTCAAAAGAAACATCCTCATAAGGAGAGTCCGTATGAAACGTCGTGATTTTTTGAAGGTTTCAGCAGCCGGCGCCGCTGTCGCGGCCGTAGCCTCGCCGGCAATTGCACAATCGGCGCCCGAGATCAAATGGCGCATGACGTCGAGCTTTCCGAAGTCGCTCGATACGATCTATGGCGGCGCCGATTATTTCGTAAAGCAAGTTGCGGAAATGACCGACAACAAATTTCAAATTCAGCTCTTTGCTGCCGGAGAGATTGTCCCCGGATTGCAGGCGTTCGATGCAACGGCCAACAATACGGTCGAGATGAGCCACACGGTGTCCTATTATTATGTCGGAAAGGATCCGACATTTGCGATCTTCGCGTCTGTCCCGTTCGGTCTCAACACGCGTCAGCAGAATTCCTGGCTGTATCAGGGCGGAGGGAATGAACTCGCCAATGAGTTCTTCAAGAAGTTCGGTGTCATCGCTTTTCCCTGCGGCAACACCGGCACGCAGATGGGTGGCTGGTTTCGCAAGGAGATCAAGACGGTCGCCGACTTGTCGGGCCTGAAGATGCGGATCGGCGGTATTGCCGGGCAGGTGCTCCAGAAGGTCGGTGTCGTACCGCAGCAGCTTGCCGGCGGTGACATTTACCCCTCGCTTGAAAAAGGCACGATCGATGCGGCCGAGTGGGTCGGCCCATACGACGATGAAAAGTTGGGTTTCCAGAAAGTCGCGAAGTACTACTACTATCCCGGCTTCTGGGAAGGCGGCCCGACGGTTCACGCTTTTTGCAATCTTGAGAAGTGGAATACGTTGCCCAAGACCTATCAGGCGATCCTGATGAATGCCGCGGCCAACGCCAACACCTGGATGACGGCTCGCTATGACATGCAGAATCCCGGCGCCCTCAAGCGGCTCGTCGCAGGGGGTACGCAACTACGGCCGTTCAGCAACGAAATCCTTGATGCCTGCCTGAAAGCCACGAATGAGTTGTGGGGTGAGATTTCCGCGACGAATCCCGGCTTCAAGAAGACCATCGAGACCATGCAGGCCTATCGCTCCGACGAGTACCTGTGGTGGCAGGTGGCTGAATATACCTACGACACTTTCATGATCCGATCGCGCACGCGCGGCTGATCGCGCAAGTCGTAGACTGTCAGCGCCGGGGCGCCCGGCTTTCGCAAAAAAAAGCCGGACGTCGTTCCGTCACTCCCGCTCGTCGCCGATCGTTCTCTTCGGAGAACTCTTTCCGACTCGCATTAATGATTCAGTTATTGCCGTGTTTCGGCCCGGGACCGAAATCGAGCGGTGCCATCTCGATATCGGGGACCTCGATCTTGATCTTGTTGAGATCGACAGTCGTCGGTTTGCTGAGCAGGCTCGTCACCGTCGCGGGGAACGCGATGACAAGAACGACCATGATGACCTGCAATCCGATCCAGGGCATGGCGCCCCAGTAGATGTCGGAGCTCTTGACCTCGCGCGGCGCGACGCCGCGCAGGTAGAACAATGCGAAACCGAACGGAGGGTGGAGGAACGAGGTCTGCATGTTGACGCAGATCATGACGCCGAACCAAATCAAGGCGGCGTCCGCGCCGACGATCGGAGCGAGAAGCTTCTGGGCCACCGGCGCGATCATCGGCAGGATGATGAAGGCGATCTCGAAGAAATCGAGGAAGAACGCCAGGAAGAAAATGAAGACGTTGATGAAGACGAGAAAGCCCCACGCGCCGCCCGGCAGCGACGTCAGCAGGTGTTCGAGCCACTCGCCGCCGGATACGCCGAGAAACACCACGGAGAAACAGGTCGAGCCGATCAGGATGAACGTCACCATGGTGGTGAGGCGCATTGTCGATTGATAGGCCTGTTTGATGAGGTCGCGAAGCTCGGGAATGCGGACGGCTTCCAGACCGATCCACACGACAGCGAGATAGGTGACGGCGAACGCGATCTTGAAGACCGGTCCCTCGGGCACGAAGATCCCGACGAGCGTGCCGATGCCGCCCGCGATCGCGCCGACGATCAGGAATTTCCGGCCGGTGCTGCTGAAATCCGTGTGGTGAATGGCCGCCAGCACGATAGCACCCACGGCGCCCATTGCACCTGCTTCCGTCGGCGTCGCAAGCCCCATCATCATGGTGCCGAGCACGACGAAGATCAGGACGGCGGAGGGAATGATGCCCATCAGGCACTTGCGCCAAAGCGGCCAGCCGGTGAGCGTGCGAAATTCCTTCGGCACCGGGGGGACATGATGGGGTTTGAAGAGGCCGAGCAGGAACGTGTAGCCGACGAACAGCACGATCTGGAACAGCGAAGGCCCCCAGGCACCGAGATACATGTCGCCGACCGACTTTCCGAGCTGGTCGGCGAGAACGATCAGCACCAGGGAGGGCGGAACGAGCTGGGTGATGGTGCCGGATGCCGCCAGCACGCCCGTGATGTAGCGAATGTTGTAGCCGTACCGCATCATCACGGGCATCGAGATGAGCGCCATGGCGATCACCTGAGCGGCGACCGTACCGGTGATGGCGCCGAGGATGAATCCGACGAGTATGACCGAATATCCCAGACCGCCGCGGATGGGTCCGAACAGTTGGCCCATCGAGTCGAGCATGTCCTCCGCGAGGCCACAGCGTTCGAGCACCGATCCCATGAACGTGAAAAACGGAATCGCGAGTAACAATTCGTTGGACAGCACGCTGCCGAACACGCGCCCCGGAATGGCCTGAAGGAAATTCAGGTCGAAGAAGCCAAGATGGATGGCGAGGAAACCAAATGAGAGTCCGACCGCAGCCAGTGTGAAGGCTACCGGAAAGCCGATCAACATCGCCAGAACCAGGCCGCCGAACATCATCGGCGGCATCATCTGGAGCGTAATCATTGAGTCGGTCTCTCGTACCTGGCGTCGATCGTGACAACGCCTAGTAGCGCCGCGACGCGCTTGATCACTTCCGAGACGCCTTGAAGCGCGAGCATGACGAATCCGACCGGGATGACAAGTTTGATCGGCCAGCGGACCAGACCGCCGGCATTGCCGGATATTTCGCCGACCGCGTAGGACTGCATGAAGAACGGCCACGACAGATAGCTCAGCAACAGGCAGGCCGGAATGAGAAGGAAAAGGGTGCCTATGAGATCGAGCCAGAGCTTGCCGCGCTCGGACAGGAACATATAGAAGATCTCGACGCGGACATGTTCGTTGCGTTTGAAGGTGTACGACGCTCCGAACATCACGAGGACGGCGAACATGTACCACTGCAATTCGAGCCAGCCATTGGAGCTGTAATCGAAGGCATATCGGACCATCGCATTGCCGGCGCTCACCAGAACGGCGAGCAGCACCAGGATATTGCAGACATATCCGACCTTTTCATTGAGCTGGTCGATGGCCGCGCTGAGAGCCAGTAACGGACGCATCAGACCTCCTCGCGGCGACCGACCGCGATCGCGGAAGCCGGGCTCCCGAACCTGCATCGCGCGCGAAAAGCCGCAGATACCGTCTCCCTCATGGTGCCACTGCGGGCCTCGCCGCATCCCCAGAATGCAGCGGGCCTTCGGGACGCGCTACGATAAAGCGCACCATTCCAGCGCGACGTTGCCGCCGTCAATCGGACGTTTGGTAATATTCTGGGGGTTTGTCGAGCGGTCGGGCCGTCACGAAAACAGGCGCTGCCGCCTAGCCGCCGGTTACGCTCATGTGCCGGCTTACGCTCGGACGGTTGTGACGGTCGATGATGAAGTCGTGGCCTTTCGGCTTGAGGCCGATGGCGCGATCGATCGTCTCATACAGCAACTCGTCGCCGGCCGATGCGCGGAGCGGCCGCCGCAGGTCCGAGGCGTCTTCATGGCCGAGGCAGGTATGCAGGGTGCCCGTACAGGTGATGCGGACGCGGTTGCAGGATTCGCAGAAATTGTGAGTCATCGGTGTGATGAAGCCAAGCTTCCCACCGGTTTCGCTTACCTTGACGTAGCGGGCGGGGCCGCCCGTATTGTCGTCGACGTCGGTGAGGGTGTACTGGCCGGCGAGCCGCGCGCGCAACATGGACAGCGGCAGATACTGGTCGGCGCGGGACGCGCCGATATCGCCCATCGGCATGACCTCGATGAGGGTCAGTGCCATGCCTCGGCCGTGCGCCCACTCCATCAGGGATGGAATTTCGTGGTCGTTCAGGTTTTTGAGTGCGACCGCATTGATCTTGACGGCGAGGCCCGCGGCTTGCGCGGCATCGATGCCGGCCATGACCTTCTGGATATCGCCCCAGCGCGTGATCTCGTGAAACCTGGCCGGGTCGAGCGTATCGAGCGACACGTTGATCCGCCGCACGCCGCAATCCTTCAGCTCGGCCGCGAAACGGGCCAATTGCGATCCGTTTGTCGTGAGCGTCAGTTCGTTGAGCGCCCCGGTCCCGAGGTGGCGGGACAAGGAGCGTATCAGCGACATCACGTTGCGACGAACCAGTGGTTCGCCGCCAGTCAGCCGCAGCTTGCGCACGCCCTTGGCGATGAATGCCGAGCACAGGCGATCGAGTTCTTCCAGCGTGAGCAGGTCCGCCTTCGGCAAAAACGTCATGTCTTCGGACATGCAATAGAAGCAGCGAAGATCGCAGCGATCCGTGACCGACACGCGCAAATAGCTGATGGTCCGGCCATACGGGTCGACCATTTTCCGGGAGTCCGAAGTCTCAGCGAGGGTAGAAAAACCGGTCATTCAATTTGCCTTGTCGCAACGGCGTAAGTGGTACTGTCCTGCAATGTAGGCGCGTTGTAGCTGCCATACAATGCGCAATGCGCCGGGTTACGGTTTGCTGCGGTGCGCAAGAAATTAATGCTCCGGGGCGGGCGCAGGAGCGGCGGTTGGTTTAGGGAAAGGCGACGCCGCCGCCGCTTTGGGTGCGCGCGGTTTGCGTGGCCTTTTCTGCACCGGTTTCGGCGGCGTCACCGGCTGCAGTTCACGGACCACCGGGTTAGGGTCGGCCGTCGTGGTCGCACGGGATGTCAAACCACGAGTTGAATTCCATAAGCTAAATCAGCCGGTTACGTTCAGCGTCTCGGCCTGTAGCGCGGCGACGGCGTCCGGCAGCTCCCTCATGTGGCCGATGAGGCGATCGGGTTTGAGTTCCGCGATCGGGACCTCGGTATAGCCGAACGTGACCCCAATGACCGGAATCCCGGCCCGGCGCGCTACCCCTATGTCGGGGCCTGCATCGCCGACCATGATGGTGGCCTTCATGCTTCCGCCCGCGCGCGCGACCGTTTGCTGCAAAATCGCCGGATCCGGTTTGGATACGCCAAAGGTATCGCCCCCGCAGATCGCAGAAAACCGCGAACTCAATCCCAACTGGTCAAGCAGCAGCTTGGCAAGCGGTTCCAGCTTGTTGGTGCAGACCGCGAAACGGTATCCTCGCGCCGACAGGTCGTCGAGCGCCTCGATGAGTCCCTCGAACGGACGCGATGCGTCGGCGATATGCGCCGTATAGTAGTCGACGAAGTCGCCCATCATCCGCGTGACGTCATCCGGCGTCGCGGCGCGATCCTCATGTTCGAGGCCGCGTTCGATCATGCGGCGAACCCCCGCGCCGATCATCGAGCGAGCCGTCGGCAACGGCAGCGTGCGCAGACCCTCACGATCCAAAACGAAGTTGAGCGCGGCGGCGAGATCTGGCGCGGTATCGACCAGCGTCCCGTCGAGGTCGAATACGACCATGGGAGGGGGGGAAGATGTCATGATGGCGGATCGGTACCCGCCTCCCGCCGGACATGCAAGGGCGACTTGCGGATCTGGTCGGGTGCTGGAATCGAGACGTCCGGAAAACGCCCGATTGCCCTGTTCCTTACGGTGGAACGACGCTAATGTGGTGGCTTCCCGGGTTCGCTTGTCCTTGCGGCACCCCTTGACGCGAACTTTGGAATCAAAAAGGGGCGCCAGCAACCCCATAACCACAGAATTATGATGCGGGTCCGGAGTTCGCTTGACCGAATTCCCGAACCACCCCGGAATGCCTCGCCGGACAGGGCGCGGCTGCGCAAAATCGAGGTCGTGATGACGTTGGATGCATTGAAAAGACAGGCTGCGGCGCGTGCCCTTGAATACGTCGAGGACGGCATGAGGCTGGGTCTTGGAACGGGATCCACCGCCAAGCATTTTGTCGAGCTTCTGGGCGAGCGCGTCCGGGACGGGCTGAAGGTTGTTGGGGTGCCGACCTCCGAATCAACGCGAGCCGATGCGGAGCGGTGCGGCATTCCCCTAACCACGCTGGACGACCTCGACCGGCTCGATCTGACGGTCGATGGCGCCGACGAAATCGACGCCGATTTGAATCTGGTCAAGGGCGGCGGCGGGGCGCTTCTGCGCGAGAAGATCGTGGCTGCGGCGTCGGAGCGCATGATCGTGATCGCGGACGAGACAAAGTGGGTGGCGGGGCTTGGCCGCTTCCCCCTGCCGATCGAAGTCATTCCCTTCGGGCTCGCGGCGACGCGACGTGCCATTACCGAGGCGTTTGCGAAAGTCGGCGCTTCCGGTCAAATGGTCGTCAGAAAGGGGCTTGACGGCCATGCTTTCGTCACCGATGGCGGCCACTGGATTTTCGATGCCCATCTCGGGCAAATACCCGATGCATCCCATCTGGCCGGGCTGTTGAATCCGATACCTGGCGTCGTCGAGCACGGCCTGTTCATTGGCCTCGCGCGCGTGGCGATGTTAGCGGGCGCACAGGGAATTCGCGTTGTTGAGCGGCGATAGCACCGCAACCAGGAGAATTGAGATGAAGGGTCTTTCAAGGTTTCTGCCGGCGGCTTGCCTTGCCGTGGCGCTGGTGTTCTCAGGCAGCGTTCAGGCTCAGAAGCCCGCGCAACCGACAGCCGCCGCAATCGCTTCGGCCAAGGAACTTCTGACGCTGAAGCACGCGGACGCGATGTACGCGAATGCCGTTCCGGGCATGGTCGAGCGGACCAAGACCACGCTGCTTCAATCCAACTTGAACTATCAGAAGGATCTCAACGAGGTCGCTCTGATCGTTGCCAAGTCGCTGGCGGGCCGCGAAAAGGAGATCGGTGACGGCATGGCGAAGATTTATGCCAGCCATTTTACCGAGCAGGAGTTGAAGGACCTGGTCACGTTTTACAAGTCTCCGCTGGGGCAGAAGTTGATCGCGCAGGAGCCCAAGGCGATCGAGGCCAGCATGGCATTCATGAACAATTGGGCGCATCAGTTCGCGGGCGTGGTGAACGGAGCGTTTCGCGCGGAAATGCGCAAGCGCGGCAAGGAAATCTGAGTTCGGTCGAGCTCCGGCATGGCTGATTTCGACGTCGATCTGTTCGTCATCGGCGGTGGATCGGGCGGCGTGCGCGCTGCGCGCATCGCTGCCGGATATGGCGCGCGCGTCATGATTGCCGAGGAGTACCGGATGGGCGGCACCTGCGTCATCCGGGGGTGCGTGCCGAAGAAGCTGCTTGTCTATGGATCTCACATCCGCCACGACATAGAGGATGCCGCCGGTTTCGGCTGGTCGATCCCGTCCGCGACGTTCGACTGGCCGACGCTGATCGCCAACAAGGACAAGGAGATCGCCCGGTTAGAGGCGGCCTATACCTCCAATGCCGAGAAGGCGGGCGCGCGCATCGTCAAGACGAGGGCGGTGTTCGAGGATCCGCACACGCTGCGACTGGCGACGGGCGAAACCGTCCGCTCGAAGCATGTTCTGATCGCAACGGGCGGCGCGCCCAACCACGGGCGGGCCATTCCCGGCATCGAACATGTGATCTCCTCCAACGAGGTGTTTCACCTCACGGAGTTGCCGAGACGAATTGCGATTCAGGGCGGCGGATATATTGCGCTCGAGTTTGCCTGCATCTTTGCCGGATTCGGCAGCGATGTGACGCTGATCTATCGCGGCGACAATATCCTGCGCGGTTTCGACGACGATGTTCGCGCGCACGTTCGCGCGGAGATGGAGAAAGACGGCATCACGGTCCTGACGGGCTGCACCGTCGACAGGGTCGATCGGCAAGGCGACGAATTCACGTCTCATTTGTCGAATGGGTCGAGCGTTGCCTCCGATCAGGTGCTGTTTGCGATCGGCCGGCATCCCAACGTTGCAAATCTCGGTCTCGAGAACGCGGGCGTCGCCATCAATCCGAACAACGGCGGTATTGCCGTTGACGGCTTTTCGCAAACCAACGTGCCGCACATCCATGCGGTCGGCGATGTCACGCATCGCTTCAACCTGACTCCGGTTGCCATCCGCGAGGGCCACGCGTTTGCGGATACGGTGTTCGGCAACAAGCCCACGCGCGTGGATCATGCGGACATCCCGACCGCGGTCTTCTCGCAACCCGAGGTCGGCACGGTGGGCCTGACCGAGGCGCAGGCGCGCGCGCAGTTCACCAACGTCGATATCTACAAGACGACCTTCCGGCCGATGAAGGCGACAATGTCCGGTCGCGATACCCGTATCCTGATGAAGCTTGTCGTCGATGCGACGACGGATCGCGTGCTGGGTTGCCACATCGTCGGCGATGGCGCCGCCGAGATGGTGCAGGTTCTCGGTATTGCGATCAGGATGAAGGCGACCAAGGCCGACTTCGACGCGACGATGGCATTGCATCCCACGGCGGCCGAAGAACTGGTGACGATGCGGACGCCGACCGCACGCCACGCGCGTGAAGCGGCGGAGTGAAAGGCTTTAGTTCGGCTTTAACGGCATCAAAGCCGGGCTCCAGCTTTTCGCCGGAGCCCCGCGGTGCTGGCAGAAATTCCGCAAATACGAATTCGGCTTTTGCCGCAAGCTCTTGTACGGTAAGACTTAATTCCAACTGGCGCAGCGTGGCCAGCCTGTATATATACCGGCTCCTCACGACCAGCTAGAGAGTCTGATTCAACTGTATTGAATCAGACTCCAGCCGTATCCTTTTGATTGAGCATGATCTTATCCGAAAACCGGTTCCCACTTTTCGAGATCATGCTCTAAGCGACTGTTTTTGCTCAGGAGTTGACCTCATGTCCGAGCGGTGGACACCCGATAGCTGGCGCACCAAGCCGGTGCAGCAGATCCCGGTTTATCCGGATGCGAAGGCATTGGGTGAAGTCGAGGCGCAGCTTGCCGCGTTTCCGCCGCTGGTTTTTGCCGGTGAGGCGCGCAATCTGAAGAAAGTCCTGGCCCGAGTCGCAAACGGCGAGGCGTTTTTGCTGCAGGGTGGCGACTGCGCCGAGAGCTTCGCCGAACACGGCGCCAACAACATCCGCGACTTCTTCCGTGTGCTGCTGCAGATGGCGGTGGTTCTGACCTATGCCGGCGCGCTGCCGGTAGTGAAGGTCGGCCGCATTGCCGGTCAGTTCGCCAAGCCGCGCTCCTCGCCGGTCGAAAAGGTCGATGGCGTCGAATTGCCGAGCTATCGCGGCGACATCGTCAACGACATCGCGTTCAACGCGCAGTCGCGAACGCCGGATCCGCACCGTCAACTCATGGCCTATCGGCAATCGGCGGCGACGCTGAACCTGCTGCGCGCCTTCGCGACCGGAGGTTTCGCCAATCTTGGCAGCGTGCATCAGTGGATGCTGGGTTTCCTGAAGGATTCCCAGCAGTCGCGGCGCTACAAGGAACTGGCCGATCGTATTTCCGACGCGCTCAATTTCATGCGCGCCTGCGGGCTCAACCTCGAGAGCCATCCGGAACTGCGGGCGACCGATATCTATACCAGCCACGAGGCGCTGCTGCTCGGCTACGAAGAGGCCTTGACGCGGATCGATTCCACAACCGGCGACTGGTATGCGACATCGGGCCATTTCATCTGGGTCGGCGATCGCACCCGTCAGCTCGACCATGGCCACATCGAATATTTCCGCGGCATCAAGAATCCGATCGGCCTGAAGTGTGGCCCGTCGCTCAAGCCGGATGAACTGTTGAAGCTGATCGACGTGCTCAATCCGGACAATGAGCCGGGGCGTCTGACGCTCATCGGCCGCTTCGGCTCGGACAAGATCGGCGATTATCTGCCGCAACTGATCCGCGCGGTGCAGCGCGAGGGCCGCGCTGTCGTATGGTCGTGCGATCCGATGCACGGCAACACCATCACCGCGACCAGCGGCTACAAGACCCGCCCGTTCGACCGCATCCTGTCGGAGGTCAAGTCGTTCTTCAGCATTCATGCCGCGGAAGGCACGCACGCCGGCGGCGTTCATCTGGAAATGACCGGGCAGAACGTCACCGAGTGCATCGGCGGCGCACGCGCGATTACGGACGAAGATCTCAACGACCGCTATCACACCGTCTGCGATCCGCGCCTGAACGCCGAGCAGTCGATCGACATGGCATTCCTGATCGCCGAATTGCTCAGACACGATCGGGAAGGCAAGGTCAAACCGATCCCCGCGGTCGCGGGGTTTTGAGATTGCGTTTATGGCGCGCCACCATCAATAGCTGGAACGGATTGATCTTTGCCATCCGTTCCGAACATGCCATCCGGGAGGAATTGTTCGCGCTTCTGCTGGCATTGCCACTGGCGTGGCTTGTCGGAGCAACAACGGTCCGCCGTATCGAACTCGTTGCGGTGGTCCTGCTGCTTCTGGCGGTTGAGCTTTTGAATACTGCGATCGAAAAATTGGCGGACCGATTGACGACCGATCACGATCCGCAGATCGGGCACATCAAGGATATGGGCTCGGCTGCAGTGGGCGTGGTGCTGCTCATCATCGGTCTGACCTGGGGCAGTGCCATCGTTGAACGCATGGGTCTTCTTTAGGTATTGATCGGGTGTGTTTTCTTGACCCGAACCGGTGTCCACTTGGCGCGAAACCGCTATAAGCGTGACAATTGAAAAAAGGCGAGGCCTGCGGGCACATGCGTCCATGACCGAAACCACCTTCAAGATCACGCTCGGCCAGTTGAATCCGACGGTCGGAGACATTGCCGGCAATGCGGCCAAAGCGCGCGTCGCGCGCGCCCAGGCCAAGGCCGACGGCGCGGCGCTGGTGGCGCTTCCGGAATTGTTCATCGCCGGCTATCCGCCCGAGGATCTGGTCCTGAAGCCCGCGTTTCAGGCGGCGTGCCGCGAGGCGGTCGAGAATCTCGCACGCGAGACCTCCGACGGCGGACCGGCCATGCTGATCGGCACTCCGTGGGTGGACGACGGCAAACTCTATAATGCGTATGCGTTGCTGGATGGCGGGCGGGTCGCGGCGATCCGCTTCAAGGTCAATCTGCCGAACTACGGCGTGTTCGACGAAAAGCGCGTGTTCGCGAGGGGACCGGTCGGGGGACCCTTGAAAATTCGGGGCGTGCGGATCGGTGTGCCGATTTGCGAGGACACCTGGGTCGAAGAGTCCGCCGAGTACGAGAACGTCGTCGAGTGCCTGGCGGAAACCGGCGCGGAAATTCTCGTCGTTCCCAACGGCTCGCCCTATGCGAAAGGCAAGAGCGACATCAGGCTGTCGATCTCGGTGGCGCGCGTGACCGAGAGCGATTTGCCGCTGGTCTATCTCAATCAGGTCGGCGGTCAGGACGAACTGGTGTTCGATGGCGCGTCGTTTGTCCTGAACGCCGATCGCTCGCTGGCCGCGCAGCTTCCGGCCTTCAGGGAAAGTGTCGTCACGCTGCACTGGACCAAGTCCGCGGCGGGATGGCAGTGTGCAGGACCGGTGGCGCCCCAGATCGACGACGACAAGGCCGACTACGCCGCATGTGTGCTGGGCTTGCGCGACTACGTCCAGAAGAACGGATTTCCGAGTGTCCTGCTCGGCGTGTCCGGCGGCATCGACTCGGCCTTGTGCGCAGCCATTGCCGTCGATGCGCTGGGGGCGGAGCGTGTCCGCGGCGTCATGTTGCCGTTCCATTTTACGGCGCAGGTCTCGCTCAACGACGCGGCGACGCTCGCGAAGGCGCTCGGCATTCGCTACGAGGTGCTGCCGATTGCGCCCGCGGTGAACGGTTTCGAGGAGGTTCTCTCCGGCACCTTCGCGGGGCTCCCGCGCGACGTCACGGAAGAGAACCTGCAGTCGCGCGCCCGCGGCACGCTCTTGATGGCGATCTCCAACAAGCTGGGTGCGATGGTGGTGACCACCGGCAACAAGTCGGAAATGTCGGTGGGCTACGCGACGCTGTACGGTGACATGAACGGCGGCTTCAATCCGATCAAGGATATCTACAAGACCGAGGTGTTCCGGCTGGCCAGCCTGCGCAACGCATGGAAGCCGGACGGCGCGCTCGGCCCGTCGGGCGAAGTGATCCCGGTCAACATCATCACCCGGCCGCCGACGGCGGAGCTGCGCGAAAACCAGCTAGATCAGGATTCGCTACCGCCCTACGATCTGCTCGACGCGATCCTCGAGGGGCTGGTCGAGCACGAGGAACCGCTGGCGTCGATCGTCGCCGAGGGCTTCGACCGCGACATGGTCGCGCGGATCGACCGCTTGCTCAACGTCGCCGAATACAAGCGCCGGCAGGCGGCGCCGGGCGTCAAGGTCACGCGCAGGAATTTCGGCCGCGACCGCCGCTACCCGATCACCAACCGGTTTCGCGATCCCGGCACACCGTTGCCGAAGCCGGATGAAGACCTCGTCTCGCGGTCAGGGACGGTGTCGGCGGAAGCTTTTGAGGGATGACGGCGTAAGAGCCGCTATTGCGCGGGTATAAACGTCGGTCCCACTGAACGGATCGGCTTGTTCGGTGGTGTCGTATCGGTCAGCGCTGCACCGGCGGGGGTGGTCTTGGGGGTGGCGGGCGCATGGGAGGTCGTCGCGGTTGTGTCCTTCTTTTGCGAGCCTTTGCTGCCGGCCGGCTGAGACATCTTCCTGGCGCCGTCTTCCGTGACGATGATGTCACCCTGCTGCGCCGCCGCGGCCTTGTCGTCGAGTCCCTTCAATGCCTCCGCCCAGGTCTCGCCCGCCGGTTTGCATGAGCACGATGGATTGAATGTCTGACGGTATTTGAATGCGTTCGGCGACGACGAATAAGGCTGTCCGTTGATCGAGACGGCCTGATGCATGTCCTCGCCGGGATTGCGATAGGCATAGAGAGTAGCGTCCGCCGCTGGGCAAAGGTTCTTGCAGGTTCGTTCGTCGTCGGGAAACCGGCTCGGAACGGTGGCAAACGAGATCGGAAAGTAAAAACCATCGCACGAACGGACGCAGACGGTCCGATACGTCCCGGATTGCACGCCTCCCGAATCGACCGGCGGTGGGATCGGTTGATTGTCGGGGTGGTTGCCGAACAGGTTGTCGAAGAAGGAGCCCTGGTTCCGCGCGGCCGCGGCATATTGCGGGCCGCAATCGTTCTGCGCCAGCGCCACCAGCACGGAGCGCCGCTGACTGTCGCGGTCGGGGTTGCCGGCGCCGCTGCTGGCTCGCAGCCGCTCCAGGTTGGTGGTGAGCTGCTCGAGATTGGCCCGCATTTGCTGGATCTGGTGGCTGACCGGTCCGCACTGCGCCGACTGGCCGTTGAATAGCTGGAAGAACCCCGAACTGTCGCAGCCCATGCGCCGGGCTTGCGCGGTTACGCGTTCGAGTTCGGCCTGTTGCCGGCCTGCGGCATCCTCATAGCGGCGAATCTGGCCGGCTCGCGCCGGATCGACGCCGGCGCGGTCGATGCTTGCGAGTTGCGCCTCGAGTCGCGGGCACATCGGATTGACGCCTGGCGGAGCGCCCTGCGCCAGGGCATCGGCGGCAGGAGCCGCGATGCCGAGGGCGGCGGCGCAGGCCAAAATCCGCATCGTGCGGCGGGCAAACAAAAGGTCAGGCATGATCCGCCATCAGAGCGATCCCGGGGCGATGCTGCAAACTTGCTCTACGAAGAGGTGTTGTGTTCCGAACGCAGACGCGCCCATCGCGGTGACTTTTTTTACGCAATCCGGGCGAGCCTGATTGCGTCGCAAGACGCTGATGGTACAGGCCGGATGCGTTACTGGAGCGGCCGTTCGACAGCGTGGCCATGTCATATCCGCTTCTCGCGGCAGCGTCACGTCGTTTCCGGGGCACGAGTGTGGCGGCTCGGCGCGATACCGACTTTCCCACTATGGATCGACGGGTCAGCGTTGACAGGTGATCGCGACGTATTCGTTGCAGCCGCTGTGCCGACAGGAGCCTGTGGACCCCGGAATCGAATCCGTCATCTCATCGGGCCTGATGCGCCGGTAAGCGGTGGCCCGTGCAAAATCGCGTGACCGGCAATAGGAGTGCGCGGCGTAAGCGCCGCACCTCTCGCCTTGGGCGAGGCACTGGTCGACGCCGTATCCGTCGGCCTGGTTGGCGATGATGAAAACGCGGCTATCGGCCCATGCGGTGGCTCCCACGAAGAGAACCACGGCCGCCAGAATTACGGGAATAATACGCATTGTGTGCCGGGAAATGGAGACCATCGCCGTTGCGAGCCACGACGAGCCGGGGCGATTTCGCGGCGAAATGAGGCGTTTGTGGGGCGTGGCCTTGACGCCGCACCCCCGGTCGTTCCATGATATCGGGATGAACGGTCTCCTCGCCATTTCTGGCATTTGCCGCGAGATTATGCGCTAGCGATTCGCTGGCTGAGGCCGTCTTTTCTCACAAGAGATCACTGGACGCCCGGCCGTTGGGAACGGGATTCCATGGAACTGCGCCTTTACGATACCCTGACCAAGGAGAAGCGGGCTTTCACGCCGATCGATCCGTCGAACGTGCGGATGTATGTCTGCGGTCCGACGGTCTACGACTTCGCCCACATCGGCAATGCGCGGCCGGTCATCGTGTTCGACGTGCTGTTCCGGCTGCTGCGGCATCGCTACGGCGCCGACCATGTCACCTACGTCCGCAACATCACCGACGTCGATGACAAGATCAACGACCGCGCGGCGCGGGACTTTCCGGGCCTTCCGCTGAACGAGGCGATCCGCAAGGTCACGGAAAAAACCGCCGACCAGTTTCAGGCCGATGTTGCGGCGCTCGGCTGCCTGCCGCCGACCCATCAGCCGCGCGCCACCGAGTTCGTGTTGCCGCGCGCCGACGGCCGGGCCGACATGGTGACGTTGATCCGGCAGTTGATCGCGCGGGGGCACGCCTACGAGGCCGGCGGCGAGGTGCTGTTCGACGTGCAGTCGATGCCGGACTACGGCGCGCTGTCGGGCCGCAGGTTAGATGAGCAGAAGGCCGGTGCGCGAGTCGCGGTGGACGCGCACAAGAGGAATCCGGCCGACTTCGTGCTGTGGAAATTGTCATCCGAGAACGAGCCGGGCTGGGACAGCCCGTGGGGCAGGGGACGGCCTGGCTGGCACATCGAATGCTCGGCGATGAGCGCGGCCTATCTCGGCGGTGAACGTGGCGACGAGGTCTTCGACATTCACGGCGGCGGCCTCGACCTGATCTTCCCGCATCATGAAAACGAGATCGCGCAGTCGCGTTGCGCCCACGGTACACACGCGATGGCGAACTACTGGATGCACAACGGCTTCCTGCAGGTCGAAGGCGAGAAGATGTCGAAGAGTTTGGGCAACTTCGTGACGATCAATGATTTGCTCAGGGACTGGCCCGGCGAAGTCGTACGTCTCAACATGCTGAAGACGCATTATCGCTCGCCGATTGATTGGACGCTGAAGGGGTTAGAAGAAAGCCGTCGTGTTCTTGATGATTGGTACAAGGATGTCGCCGACATTGAGCCTTCAGACGATATAGACCCTGAATTTCTGGACGCTTTATTGGATGACCTGAATACTCATAAGGCCATTACCAGATTGCACCAGATTTCACCGACACTCCGTTTGAGCGAGGGCCGGCTTGACGATTGGTCCGGTGATGCGGCGCGACGTCACAAGAAATCGGCAGCATTGCTGCTCGGCTTGTTGCCTCAGACCGCGGCTGAGCGAACCGAACGTGGGCGATCCTTGACCGGCATTGATACGGCCCGCATTGATCAGTCGATCAATGATCGCGCCGCTGCCCGCGCCCGAAAAGACTTCAAGGAATCCGATCGCATCCGCGACGAACTCGCTGCCATGGGCGTCGTGCTGAAGGACGGCAAGGATGCCGACGGCAAGCCAAAGACGACATGGGAGATCGCGCGATGAGCGCGCAGTCGAGTCTTCCCTCTCCCCTTGCGGGAGAGGGTGCCGAGCGCCTTCGGCGCGAGGCGGGTGAGGGGTCGTCTCGAAAAGCAACGGCTCGAAGTTTACGATCGCGGATGACCGACGCTGAGCGGAAGCTCTGGTTTGCGCTCAAGGACCGGCGCTTTCAGGGCCTCAAGTTTCGCAGGCAGGTGCCGGCCGGACCCTACGTTGCGGATTTTCTCTGTTACGAACTGCGGCTCGTTGTCGAGGTGGACGGCGGTCAGCACGCGGAGTCGGTGCATGATGCCGAGCGTGACCGCTGGTTCGCGGACAATGGGTTTCGCACGCTCCGGTTCTGGAACAATGACGTGCTGTCGAATTTGGAAGGCGTGCTGACTGCAATTGCCGAGGGAACGGCAACCCCTTACCCGACGGCTCACTTGCGCTCGCCGCCACCCTCTCCCGCAAGGGGAGAGGGAAAAAAGAAGGCTTCACAATGAATGCACCTGCGCTGCGGCCGATGCTGCCCGCCGACGTTCCCGTTCTGGCGGCGATCTTTGTCGCCAGCATCGAGGAACTGACCGGCGACGACTACAGCAAGGCGCAGCAGATCGCATGGGCCAGTGCCGCCGATGACGAGGGCAAGTTCGGCGCGCGGCTCGCGAACGAATTGACGCTGGTGGCAACGCTGCAGGGCTCGCCCGTCGGCTTCGCATCGCTCAAGGGCGCCGATCACATCGGCATGCTCTATGTGCATCCGGGCGCGGCGAGGCGCGGGGTCGCGACCACGCTGTGCGATGCGCTCGAAAAGCTTGCTGGCGCCCGCGGCGCCACGGCGCTGACCGTCGAGGCCAGCGATACGGCACAGCGATTTTTCGCCAAGCGCGGTTACGTCGCGATGCAACGCAATTCGGTGACGATCGGCGACGAGTGGCTGGCCAACACCACGATGAAAAAGACGCTGGCGGCGGGAGGTGCGGCATGAGCCGCGAGCACCTCTATCTGTTCGATACCACGCTGCGCGACGGCGCTCAGACCAACGGCGTCGACTTCACGTTGCAGGACAAGCAGGCCATCGCGAAGATGCTGGACGATCTCGGCATCGACTATATCGAAGGTGGCTATCCCGGCGCCAATCCGACCGACACTGAGCTGTTTTCGCAAAAGCCCGCGCTTCGCCATGCGCGGTTCACCGCCTTCGGCATGACGCGGCGGCCGGGGCGATCCGCCGCCAACGATCCGGGGCTGGCCGCGCTGATCGAGGCCAAGGCGGATGCGATCTGCTTGGTGGCAAAATCCTCGGCCTATCAGGTCAGAGTCGCGCTTGAGACGACGAACGACGAAAATCTGGCGTCGATCCGCGACAGCGTGAAGGCCGTCGCGGCTGTGGGCCGCGAGGTCATGATGGACTGCGAGCATTTCTTCGACGGCTACAGGGAAGACCCGGCGTTCGCGCTGGCCTGCGCCATGGCGGCTTACGACTCCGGCGCGCGCTGGGTTGTGCTGTGCGACACCAATGGCGGCACCATGCCGAACGAGATCGAGGCGACGGTTCGCGAGGTTGCGAAACACATCCCCGGCGACCACCTCGGAATCCACGCCCATAACGACACCGAGCAGGCGGTCGCCAATTCGCTCGCGGCGGTGCGCGCGGGCGCGCGGCAAATCCAGGGCACGTTGAACGGCCTCGGCGAGCGTTGCGGCAATGCCAATCTCTGCTCGTTGATCCCGACGCTGAAGCTGAAGACGGAATTCGCCGATGCCTTCGAGATCGGTGTGTCCGAGGATCGCCTTGCGACCCTGACGCAGGCGTCGCGCACGCTCGACAACATGCTCAACCGCGCGCCGAACCGGCACGCTCCTTACGTCGGCGAAAGCGCGTTCGTCACCAAGACCGGCATTCACGCCTCCGCGATCATCAAGGATCCCGCGACCTACGAGCATGTCGCGCCGGAATCGGTCGGCAATCGCCGCAAGGTGCTGGTGTCGGATCAGGCGGGCCGCTCCAACGTGCTCGTCGAACTGGAGCGGGCACACATCGCGTTCGACAGGAACGATCCCAAACTCGGACGGCTGATCGAGGAGATGAAGGCGCGCGAGGCGGCGGGCTACGCCTACGAATCCGCCAATGCGTCGTTTGATCTTTTGGCGCGGCGCACGCTCGGCCGCGTGCCGGAATATTTAGATGTCGAGCAATTCGACGTCAATGTCGAGCAGCGCTACAACTCGCACGGCGAGCGCATTACCGTCGCGATGGCGGTGGTGAAGGTGAGGGTCGACGGCCAGACACTGATCTCGGCCGGCGAAGGCAACGGTCCTGTCAATGCGCTCGATGTCGCCTTGCGCAAGGACCTCGGCAAATACCAGAAATATATCGAGGGACTTAAACTGATCGATTATCGCGTGCGTATTCTCAACGGAGGCACGGAAGCCGTGACACGCGTTCTGATCGAGAGCGAGGACGAAGAGGGCGAGCGCTGGACCACGATCGGCGTGTCGTCCAATATCATCGATGCGTCGTTCCAGGCCCTGATGGATTCGGTATTCTACAAGCTGGTGAAGTCCGGCGCGCCGGCGTAAGGGGTCCGCTGCGGTTATAGCCGACCGGCGACGTCGGCCGGCATCTGCTTGGAGTTCAGCGCGTCGCTCGCGGCGGCGCGAAGTTTCGGCAGGATGTCCTCCACGTGATCGGCCTGCAGGATATTGACGGCGAGCGTCGGCCGGATGAAGGCGGTGGCCCGCATGTGGGCGAGCAGCGCCAGCAGCGGTTCCCAGAAGCCGTCGACATTCGCCAGCATGATCGGCTTGCTGTGCCGCCCGAGCTGCTGCCAGGTGAGCTGCTCGACCAGTTCCTCCAGCGTGCCGACGCCGCCGGGCAGGGCGACGAACGCGTCCGACCGCTCGAACATCAGGCGCTTGCGCTCGTGCATATCGCGGGTGACGATCATCTCCTGCACGCGCGACAGCGCATGTTCGCGTGCGGTCAGGAAATCCGGAATAATGCCGGTGACGGTGCCGCCGTGATCGAGGGTCGAGGTCGCGATGGCGCCCATCAGCCCGACCGAGCCGCCGCCATAGACCAGCCCGACGTTGTTCCGGGCGAGCGCTCTACCAAAAGCGACGGCGGCTTCGACGAATTGGGGATTTGTACCGGGGCCTGAGCCGCAATAGACGCAGACCGTTTTGATGGTGTTCATGGAATCGATGTGGCCCGGAACAACTGCGGCGTCAAGGTTCGGCTATTGTCGGCACGGGGTCAAGCGCCTGCGGGGCCGCCCTCCGCAGCGAAAAATCGCCGGGAATAGGGTGTACGCAGCACCCAAACGCTCTATATGACGTCGATATATGACCTCGATCAGACGATATTCGCGGCGGTGGACGCCATTTTCGGGTTCAGGCCTGAGCGATGGCTGACGCGGCTGCGCATCCGGCGAGCGCGCCGGCAAAACCGTCCGATGATCCGACCCGAAGCGCGACGCTCGGCCGGGCGCTTGTGCATCTGTGGCCCTACATGTGGCCCGGCGATCGCGCCGACCTGAAGATGCGCGTCGTCTGGGCGATGCTGCTGTTGCTTGTGGCCAAGGTCGCCACCCTGATCGTTCCGTTCACCTTCAAGTGGGCGGTCGATGCGCTGAACGGCGCGGGAAGCGCGCCCGTGCAGCCCGACAACTGGGCGATGTGGTTGATCCTGTCGCCGCTGGCAATGACGCTGGCCTACGGTTCCGTCCGCGTGCTGATGGCGCTGCTCACCCAGTGGCGCGACGGCATCTTTGCCAAGGTCGCGATGCACGCGGTGCGCAGGCTGGCTTACCGGACGTTCGTCCACATGCACGAGCTGTCGCTGCGTTTTCACCTCGAACGCAAGACCGGCGGGTTGACGCGCGTGCTCGAACGGGGCCGCAACGGCATCGAGGAGATGGTCCGGCTCGTCATCCTCCAGCTTATTCCGACTGCGGTCGAAGTCGGGCTGCTCACCGCCGTTCTGTTGTGGCAATTCGACTGGCGCTACGTGCTGGTGACGCTCGTGACCGTCGTGGTCTACATGGCCTTTACCTACAGAGCGACGCAGTGGCGCATCGAAATCCGCCGCCGGATGAACGAATCCGATTCCGACGCCAACGCCAAGGCGATCGACTCGCTATTGAACTACGAAACGGTGAAATATTTCGGTGCCGAGTTGCGGGAAGCGAAACGCTACGACCGCTCGATGGAGCGGTTTGAGGCCGCAAGCGTCTCTACTTACACCTCGCTGGCTGTTCTCAACGGGGGACAGGCGGTCATCTACACGGCCGGTCTGACGACGATCATGATCATGTGCGCGATCGGCGTGCGCAACGGCACTCATACGGTCGGCGATTTCGTCATGGTCAACGCCATGATGATCCAGCTCTACCAGCCGCTCAACCTGATGGGCATGGTCTATCGCCAGATCAAGCAGGCGATCATCGATATCGAAAAGATGTTCGGCGTGCTGACCCGCAATCCGGAGGTGAAGGATCGCGCCGGCGCGCAGCCATTGCATGTTGGGCACGGTTCGGTGCGGTTCGAGGATGTGCGGTTTTCCTACGATCCGAATCGCCCGATCCTCAAGGGCATGACGTTCGACGTGCCCGCGGGAAAGACGGTGGCGATCGTCGGGCCGTCGGGGGCGGGGAAATCGACGATCTCACGCCTTTTATTTCGCCTTTACGATGTGTCGAGCGGCCGTATCCTGATCGACGGCCAGGATATCCGCGACGTCACGCAGGTCTCGCTGCGCGCTGCGATCGGGATGGTGCCGCAGGACACCGTGCTGTTCAACGACACCATCCGCTACAACATCCGCTACGGCCGCTGGAACGCGACCGACGAAGAGGTCGAGATCGCCGCCCGGACGGCGCAGATCGACGGCTTCATCAGGATGTCGCCGAAGGGCTACGAGACAGAGGTCGGCGAGCGCGGGTTAAAACTGTCCGGCGGCGAGAAACAGCGTGTGGCGATTGCGCGCACCGTACTGAAGGCGCCGCCGATCCTCGTGCTGGACGAGGCGACGTCGGCGCTCGACAGCCACACCGAGCATGAAATCCAGGAGGCCCTCGAAGGGGTCTCGCGCAACCGCACTTCGCTGGTGATCGCGCACCGGCTGTCGACCATCGTGGGCGCCGACGAGATTATCGTGCTCGATCAAGGCCGAATCGCCGAGCGGGGAACCCATACGGAGCTTTTGGCGGCCGACGGTCTTTACGCCAGCATGTGGAACAGGCAACGCGAGGCGCAGGAGGTGCGGGAGAAACTGGCGCTGATCGGCGATGACGACGACGTCCCCAACCGTGCCCCGCCTCCTGTGGACGATCCGCTGGTGGCGCCGGCCGCCGCGGCAGAGTAGAATAGGCCTAAGGCAGCCCCCCGAATCAGGCATCGTGTTTCAATACGGATGCCGAGCGAGGGGGCGTGACGCGTTCCCATAAAGCCACTTTCACCTCAGATTCATTCGCAGATCATCAGGTGCTCATGTCCATAGATCGACAGACTCTCCTATCCGTCGCCAAATCCATCCGCTCCGGTGCCAAGTCCGTCCGAGCACAAATTTCGCCAATTCATCCGAAGGGTTATCCCTTCGTCGGTGGCTTCGCAGTGGTCAGTCTTATTCTGTTCTGGATCTGGACCCCGCTGGGCTGGATCGGAACGCTGCTCACGGTGTGGTGTGCGCTGTTCTTCCGCAATCCGGCCCGTGTGACGCCAATCCGCGAGGGCCTCGTCGTCGCGCCGGCGGACGGCCGCATCTCGATGATCACGCAGGTGGTCCCGCCGTTCGAGCTCGAACTCGGCGAGCAGCCGCTAGTGCGCATTTCGATCTTCATGAGCGTGTTCAATTGCCACGTCAATCGCAGTCCGGTCGCGGGGCGGATCGAACGGATCGCCTATCGTCCCGGCAAATTCATCAACGCCGAACTCGACAAGGCGAGCGAGGACAACGAGCGCAACTCGCTCGTCATATCGACGCCGAACAACGGGACGGTTGGGGTGACTCAGATCGCCGGGCTGGTTGCGCGACGCATCGTCTCGTTCGTGCACGAGGGGCAGACGATCGAGGCGGGCGAACGCTTCGGGCTGATCCGGTTCGGTTCGCGGCTCGACGTCTTCCTGCCGGAGGGGACGCAAGTGCTGGTGTCCGAAGGCCAGACCGCGATCGCCGGCGAAACGGTGCTGGCCGATTTTAAGCAGGAAGACGGCGTGCGGACCTATCGCAGCAGTTAGCCGCTCGGGCGGTTTGCCCGGGTGTCCGGCAGATGGCGGACCGGGCAAAGCCCTGCTATATTAAGGCCCTGCTATATAGGAGAAGTGCAGACGCCATACGATCCGAAATCGTCCGAGATACGCCGTCGCCGGTTTCGCCCGATTCCGGTGCGGATGCTGGTGCCCAATTTCATCACGCTGCTTGCTATTTGCGCGGGACTGACGGCAATCCGGCTCTCGACCGAGGGGCGGATGGAGCTTGCGGTGGCTGCTATCGTGTTCGCGGCTGTGCTCGACGGGCTCGACGGGCGGGTGGCCCGGATGATCAAGGGACAGTCGAAGTTCGGCGCCGAACTCGACAGCCTCGCTGACTTCGTCAATTTCGGTGTCGCGCCCGGCCTGATCCTCTACTTCTGGCAGTTGCACGACCTCAACAATGTGGGCTGGATCGCGGCGATGATATTCGCGATCAGCGGCGGCCTGCGGCTCGCCCGCTTCAACGCGACGATGGACGATCCCAACAAGCCGGCTTTTGCCGCAAAATTCTTTACCGGCGTGCCTGCGCCGGCGGGTGCGATCACGGTGCTGTTGCCGATCTATCTGGCGTTCCTGGGCGTCCCGCATCCGCCCGCGGTGCTGACGGCGTTTTATACGCTGCTGATCGCGATCCTGATGGTTTCGCGGTTACCGGTCTTCTCCGGCAAGATGGTTGGGATGCGCGTGCCGCCGGAACTGGTGCTGCCGGTCTTCGTGTCGGTGGTGTTCTTCATCGCACTCCTGATCAGTTATCCATGGGTCGTCCTGTCCTTCTGTTCAATCGGCTTTCTGGTGAGCCTTCCGATCGGTTGGAAATCCTATCGCGATCAGGACCTCAAGGCGGCTGTGGAGCAGACGTTTCCGGCCGAGCCGTCATCCGCCGAATTCACCGACGCCGCATCGCCGGTTGCGCCGCCCCCCGGGGCCAAGTCGCCAACCATTCCGATCAGGCCACGGAAGCAGGACAACCGGTCTCCCCGCCCGAATTGAGAAACCTTGCAGACGTGCAGCGGTCCGGCGTCCGGTGCGTTGGACGCTTGAACGGCAACATGTCGATGCCTCGTCGTTGGTGGGAATCATAGCCGTTCCTCAAACGGTTGTGCCCGCCCGCGAGCCGCTTTGGTTCGGTATTAACACATTGGCAACGATTACCTTTCCGGTAACGGGTCTTTAATGGCGCCAAAGTTAGGGTGTCGACGCGTGGCTCAGAACGGGCCGCGCCGCCGTCCAGGATGGCCGGTCGAGTATGCGTGGAGTTCTCATGGATATCATGACGGGTGCCGGACTCGCTTTCGGCATGATCGTAGTCGCCGTGATGGTCTTTATGGGCGGCGATCTCCACATGTTCGTCAGCGAACATGCCTTGATCATCATTTTCGGTGGTGCGACCGCCGCCACGATGATCCGCTTCCCGCTCGGCGCAATTCTGCACGGCTTGCCGCTCGGCGCCAGGTTTGCCTTCACCATGAGCCGGCTGACGGCGCGCGACCTTGTCGACGAACTGGCGCGGATCGCCGAAATCGCCCGCAAGCAGGGGCCGGTGGGCCTCGAGAAAGTCGAAACCAACGAGCCGTTTCTCGCCAAGGGAATCCGGTTTGTGGCGGACGGTTACGATCTCGAATTCATCCGTGACAATCTCGAGCGCGACCGCGACAATTTTCTCATGCACCTCGATGAGGGAAGCAAGATCTACCGCGCCATCGGCGATTGCGCTCCGGCGTTCGGCATGATCGGCACCCTGATCGGCATGGTGCAGATGTTCGCCAACATGACCGATCCCTCCAAGCTCGGTCCGTTCATGGCGACTGCGCTGCTCGCGACGCTCTACGGCGCGCTTGTCGCCAACCTGTTCTGCCTGCCGATTGCGGACAAGCTGCACGGCAAGCTGCTGGACGAGGAAACCAATCGCACCCTGATCATCGACGGAATCCTGATGATCCGGGATTCCAAGAGTCCGGCGCTGGTGCGCGAAATGCTGCTCGCCTATCTGCCGGAGAAGCATCGCCAGGAGGAAGGCGAGCCGGTTCCGGCGTGATCTGGGGAGAGCATTTCAATAGCTTGGGAGCGCCCGTTCTGATTCCATCAGAACGGTAAGCGCGCTAGTCGGGAAACCAGCAATGGCCAAGAAAAAACGCGGCGATGCGCATGGCGGAGGGCACGGCTGGTTCGTCACGTTCGCCGATCTGATGGGCTTGATGATGAGCTTCTTCGTGATGCTCGTCGCGTTCTCCACCATGGACAACAACAAGCTCAAGATTGTCGCGGGCTCGATGCGTGACGCCTTCGGCACCCAGACCGAGGTGCGATATTCCGGCATCATCGAATCGGATGGCTTGCCGACACGGCCAAAACTGAAGAACTCCGCGCACGTCCCGCCGGAGGAAACCTCCGCCACCCCGACTCCCAACGAGCAGGAGCGCTCCAAGACCGCGGGCGCGCGCCTCAAGACGGATCGTGAGTTTGCGCTCGCTTCCGCGTCGCTACGGCAGGCGCTGCAAGACATGCCGGAGCTGACCGAGCTCTCCAAGCACATCATGTTCGAGGAGACCAAGGAAGGTCTCAACCTGGAGATCGTCGACCAGGACGGCCGATCGATGTTCGCGGACGGATCCAAGGAGCCTTACGAGCGGACGCGGATGCTGATCCGGAAGCTTGCGGCGCCGCTCAAGGCGACGCCTTTGCGGATTTCGATCACCGGTCACACCGCCTCGAACTTCATGCCGACGCGCAGCGACTATGACGGCTTCGATCTGTCCGCGGACCGCGCCAACGCCGTTCGCCAGATTCTCGAGCGCGAGGGGCTGCCGCCGAGCCATATCTTTGCGGTAGCGGGCAAGTCGGACAGTATGCCTCTGTTTCCGGACGATCCCTCGCTGGCGGCGAACCGGCGCGTCACCATCACCCTGATGCGCGAGGCACCTCCGTTGCCTCCGAATTTGAAGCCCTGATCGCCAACCATACTATTTTACCGTGGGCGAGCTTCCTGCCGGACGAATCAATGCAGGCTGTCAATGCCATTCGATGGATTGACGGCTCTCTCCTTGTGGGCGATAGCCCCGGATCAAAACCACCATCAGAGCGTTGCAAGACACCATGGCCGTCAGCGATCCACCCGCCGAAGCCGGAGGCGAAGCTTCGGCAACGAGGAGCGGCTTTTGGGCGTTAACGCTCGGAAGCATCGGCGTGGTCTTTGGCGATATCGGGACGTCGCCCTTGTATGCGTTCCGCGAGGCGGTCAATCATGCCGCGCAACAGGGAACGGTGACGCCGGTGATCGTGCTCGGCGTGCTGTCGCTGATCCTGTGGTCGCTGTTCATCGTCGTCACCGCCAAGTACGTTCTCCTGCTGCTGCGGGCCGACAACAACGGGGAGGGCGGAACCCTGTCGCTGATGGCGCTCGGGCAGCGGGCGCTGGGGCGACAAAGCCTGCTCCTTCTGGCGCTCGGCGTGGTCGGCGCCTCGATGTTTCTCGGCGATTCCATGATCACGCCGGCGATCTCGGTGCTGTCCGCGGTCGAAGGATTGAAACTCGCGGCGCCGGAGTTCGACGACTACGTCGTCCCGCTGACGTTGCTGATCCTGGTCGTGCTGTTCGCGGTGCAGAGCCGCGGCACGGCGCGCGTGGCCTCGGCGTTTGCTCCGGTGATGGCACTGTGGTTCGTGGCTATCGCTGTCCTCGGCGCTCTGCACATCCACGAAGACCCGAGCGTGCTGTTAGCCGTCAATCCCTGGTACGCCATTCACTTCCTGCTCAATCATGGCCTGATCGGCCTCGTCATCATGGGGTTGGTCTTTCTGTCGGTCACGGGCGGCGAGGCGCTGTATGCCGATCTCGGCCACTTCGGCCGCAAACCAATTCAGGCGGCGTGGTTCTGTCTGGTGCTGCCGGCGCTGCTGCTGAATTATTTCGGACAGGGGGCGCTGGTCCTCGCCCATCCCGACGCCATCGAGAACCCCTTCTACCGTCTGGCGCCGGCGCCGATCCTCCTGCCGCTGGTCATTCTGGCAACCGCCGCCACGGTGATCGCCAGCCAGGCCGTCATTACCGGCGCCTATTCGCTCATTCGTCAGGCCGTGCAGCTCGGCCTGTTGCCGCGTTTCGAGGTGCGCTACACCTCCGAGACCCATGCCGGCCAGATCTACCTGCCGCGTGTGAACATTCTGTTGCTGATCGGCGTGCTGCTTTTGGTGCTGTTGTTCCGCACCTCCAGCGGGCTCGCCTCGGCCTACGGGATTGCGGTGTCCACCACGATGGTCGCCGACGGCATCATGGGCTTTGTCGTTGTCTGGAAGCTGTGGAACTGGCACCCGGCGACGGCTGCCGCATTGGTCGTCCCGCTTGTCGTCGTCGACATCATGTTTTTCAGCGCCAATCTCCTCAAGCTGCTTGAGGGCGCATGGGTGCCGCTTCTGTTCGGCCTCATTATGGTTGTGCTGATATGGACGTGGCGCCGCGGCGCGGCCATCCTCATCAAAAAGACCCGGCGCACCGAGGTGCCGCTTCTGGATCTCATCAAGAGTCTGGAAAAGCGCCCACCGCACATCGTCAAGGGCACAGCGGTGTTTCTGACCAGCGATCCCAATTTCGTGCCTACCGCGCTTTTGCACAATCTCAAGCACAACAAGGTGCTTCACGAACACAACGTCATCCTGACGATCGAAACCACGCAAACCCCCCGCGTCGATCCCACCGAGCGGGTTCGCATGGAAAATATCAGCGAGAAGTTCTCGACCGTCAGCCTCCGCTTCGGGTTCATGGAATTGCCGAATGTCCCGAAGGCCCTGGTGATCGCGCGCAAGCTCGGCTGGCAGTTCGACATCATGGCGACGTCGTTTTTCGTCTCGCGGCGGTCGCTGAAGCCGTCCGCGCAGTCGGGAATGCCGCTCTGGCAGGATCACCTGTTCATCGCGATGAGCCGGTCGGCCAACGATGCAATCGATTATTTTCAGATTCCGACCGGGCGGGTCGTGGAAGTGGGAACGCAAGTCATCATTTAGACAAGCCGTCATTTAGAATTGTGGCGGCGCTTGATTTTGTCGGCGCAAGGGGCGACCTTGCGCGGCTGGAGAGAGGGCGAAACCGGCTATGAGCTGGTGCGGGCGCCTGAATGCGGGGACGAGGAGGTTGCGTTGGCGAATCTGAATTTTGTCGTTCACGACTTGACGCCGGAAGATGTCTCGAAGGGCATTGCCGACGGACGCTATCTGCTGGTTGACGTCCGCGAGCCGAACGAGATCGCGGCGGAAGCTTTCCCGCACGCGGTCGTTGTCGCCCTGTCGAGTTTCGACCCCAAGGCGATTCCCGACCCGCAAGGCAAGCAGGTGGTGTTTGCCTGCCGCTCGGGCAAGCGCTCGGTGACCGCTTCGCTGGCGGCGCAGGCCGCTGGCCTCGCCTACGACAAGCATCTCGACGGCGGAATTCTGGGATGGAAAGCGGTGGGGCTGCCGACCCGAACCGGCGGCTGAGATTTGACGCTCTCGATGAACAAGGTCTTCGCCGACCTTCCGGTCACGATCTTCGAGACGATGTCGCAGCTCGCGCGCGACAACGATGCCATCAACCTGGGGCAGGGCTTTCCCGACGATCCGGGGCCCGAGGATATCCGGCGCGCGGCGGCGGACGCCGTTCTCGACGGCTACAATCAATATCCATCCATGATGGGAATTCCGGAGTTGCGGCAGGCGATTGCCGCGCATTACACCCATTGGCACGGCCTGTCGCTCGATCCGATGACAGAGGTCATGGTCACCTCGGGCGGCACGGAGGCGTTGACCAGCGCGATACTCGCCATGGTCGAGCCGGGCGACGAGGTCATCGTGTTCCAGCCGGTCTACGACTCCTATCTTCCGATCATCAGGCAGGCCGGCGGCGTTCCGCGCCTGGTCCGTCTCGAACCACCGCACTGGCGGCTGACGGAAGACGCGCTCCGCGGCGCATTCACCCGCAAGACCAAGGCGGTGCTTTTTAACAATCCGCTCAATCCGGCCGCGGTGGTCTATCCGCGGGAGGATCTGGAATTGCTGGCGCGGTTTTGCCAGGAGTTCGATGCGGTCGCGATCTGCGACGAGGTCTGGGAGCATGTTGTCTTCGACGGCCGCGAGCATATTCCGCTGATCGCCATCCCCGGTATGCGCGACCGCACCATCAAGATCGGCTCGGCCGGGAAGATATTTTCTCTGACGGGCTGGAAGGTCGGCTTTGTCTGCGCCGCGCCGCCGCTGCTGCGGGCGACCGCGAAGGTGCATCAGTTTCTGACGTTCACGACGCCCCCCAATCTTCAGGCCGCGGTCGCCTATGGTCTCGCCAAGCCGGACGATTTCTTTTTCGCAATGCGCCGCGATCTGGCGCGACGCCGGGACCGTTTGACCCGCGGCTTTGAAGACATCGGGTTCCCCGTGCTGCAATCGCAGGGGACCTATTTCCTGACGATCGATCTTGCGCCGCTCGGCCTCAATGAAACCGACGAGGCGTTTTGCAGACGCATCGTGACGGACCACAAGGTCGCGGCGATCCCGGTTTCCGCGTTCTATGAACAGGAAGCGGTCACCTCGATCGTGCGCTTCTGTTTCGCGAAGACGGATGCCACGCTCGACCGCGCGCTGGAGCGTTTGTCCGATGCCGTGCATGTTCTTTAGAGCCCCGCTTCTGATTTCATCAGAAGCGGTTCTCTATGTTTTTGGTTTGACGCGTTTTCTTCACGCGAACCGGTAGCCACTTCGCTCGAAAACGCTTTAGGGACTGTGCAAGCGATGGTTTCAAATCGATACACATGGGTCTGGGTTGCCGCCGCGATCGCGCTTGGCTTCAGTGGAGCGTCATCGCGGCCAGCCCATGCGGCCGAGCGGACCGTCAATTTCTACAACTGGTCGAATTATATCGCGCCGGGCGTGCTCGATGCCTTCACCAGGGAGACCGGCATCAAGGTGGTCTATGACACCTTCGATGCCAACGAGACGCTGGAAACCCGGCTGCTCGCCGGCAAGTCTGGCTACGACGTGGTGGTGCCCACGGCATATTTCCTGCAGCGCCAGATCCACGCAAATATCTTCCAGAAACTCGACAAGACGAAGCTGCCGAACCTCGCCAACGCCTGGCCGGAGGTGACGGCGAAGCTCGCAGTCTACGATCCGGGCAACCGCTACGCCGTGAACTACATGTGGGGCACGACCGGCATCGGCTACAACGTCAAGGCGGTGCAGCGCATTCTTGGACCCGACGCCAAGATCGATAGTTGGAATATCATCTTCGATCCGGACAAGCTGGCAAAGTTCAAGGACTGCGGGGTCCAGATGCTCGATTCCGCCGACGATATTTTGCCGGCGGCATTGAACTATCTGGGTCTCGATCCGAATTCTATAGCAAAGGCCGATCTCGAACGTGCGGCGGCCCTTGTCAGCAAGGTCAGGCCCTTTGTTCGGAAATTTCATTCCTCGGAATATCTGAACGGTCTCGCCACCGGCGAGATCTGCCTTGTCGTCGGCTGGTCCGGCGATATCAAGCAGGCGCAGAGCCGCGCCGCCGAGACCCATAACGGCGTCGAGATCGGCTATGCGATTCCGAAAGAAGGCGCGCAGATGTTCTTCGACAATCTCGCCATTCCGGCGGATGCCAAGAATGTCGCCGAAGCCTATGAGCTGATCAACTATCTCTATCGGCCCGACGTGGCGGCGAAGAATTCCGATTTCCTGTCCTACGCCAATGGCAATCTGGCCAGCCAGAAGCTGATCGATCCGAAAATCTTCAACGACAAAACGATCTATCCGGACGCGGCCACGATGAAGCGGCTGTTCGTCATCACCGCGCGCAACCCCGCGACCCAACGCGCGATCAACCGGCTCTGGACCCGCGTGAAAACCGGGCGATGATCGGACCGACCGCTTCAGGCTTACCGCCAGCGGCGGTGCAGCCATAGCCATTGATCCGGGTGTTCGCGGATCCAGCCTTCGATCACCGAGGTGATGGCCTGCATCGTGCCCTGCACGTCGATCTGCCCGTTCGCATCCCGCACCGGCGCGACCTCTTCGGACAGTTCGGCGCGAAAGCGATGGCCGGGCAGGCGAATGATCCGTACGCCGTGGATCGGACACTCGATCTGCCGCAGCAAACGCGCCAGCATCGGATTGGCCCTGGTCTTGCGGCCGAAGAACGTGACCTCGACGCCGTTGGTTAAATACTGGTCGACCAGCATGGCGACGTGCCGGCCGCTTTGCAGCGCCTGCGCCAATTTGAACGGCGCGGCAGGACCGGCCGGGATCAGCGTGCCCATGTTGACGGAACGCAATTGCTCGATCGCGCGATCGGCCGATGCGATATTCGGTCTGCGAAACAGCACCGCCGCATCGAGCCCGTGCGCGACGGCGGCGACGGCGGGGAGTTCCCAGTTGCCGAGATGGCTTGCGAAAATCAGCGCCGGCTTGCCGTCGAGCCGCAGCTTGTGGAACAACTCGCGGGTGCGCGGTCCGATTTCGATGCGGCTGTCCTCGGGACGATCCGGATCGTGTTGCCAGATGTGATCGAGGTGGGCGAACTCCGCGCCGATGCGTCCGAGATTGTTCCACACGCCCGCCAGGATCGTCTCGATCTCGTCCGGCGACTTTTCGGGAAACGCGGCCGTCAGGTTGGCGCGCCCGATCTTCTGCTCGCGCAGCATAGGCCCGATCTTTTGCGTGATCTTGCCGAACAGGTTTGCCGTCTTGATCGGATCGAAATAGCGCGTCGTGCGCAACAGCCCGATCGTCAACGCGCCGATGGCGGCGGCGCCCGCGGGTTTGACCGCGTCGCGTAGTCGGGCACGAGTTCGAAGGAGGAGGCGGCGCACCGGCGCCGTCAGACCGGTTCGCGCGTCAGAATCAGCGACGCGTTCTGTCCGCCGAATCCGAACGAGTTCGACATCACCGTGGCGACGCGCGCATCGCGGGCTGCGTTGGGAACGACATCGAACGGGATCGCCGGGTCCGGCACGTCATAGTTGATGGTTGGCGGAATGCGCTGGTGTTCCAGCGTTAATAGCGAGAACACCGCCTCGACGGCTCCCGCCGCCGAGAGCGTATGGCCGACCATGGACTTGTTTGACGATACCGGGATCTGCCTGGTGCGCTCGCCGAACACGGTCGAGATGCCGAGATATTCCATCTTGTCGTTTTCCGGGGTGCCGGTGCCGTGTGCGTTGATGTAATCGATCTGCTCGACGGTCACGCCGGCGTCCGCCAGCGCGTTGCGGACGCATCCGATGATCGGTTTGCCGTCGGGGCTAGAGCGCGTCCGGTGGAAGGAGTCCGCCAACTCGCCGCATCCCGCCACGATGCCCAGGATTTTCGCGCCGCGCGCGGCCGCTGCCTCATAGCTTTCGAGAACCAGCGCGCCCGCGCCCTCGGC
Organism: Nitrobacter sp. NHB1; assembly: GCF_036964665.1. Taxonomy (NCBI): domain Bacteria; kingdom Pseudomonadati; phylum Pseudomonadota; class Alphaproteobacteria; order Hyphomicrobiales; family Nitrobacteraceae; genus Nitrobacter; species Candidatus Nitrobacter laanbroekii. The sequence goes on along the minus strand of NZ_JBAMDA010000001.1, from coordinate 1,341,670 downwards.
CATCACGAAGCCGTCGCGGTTTTTGGAAAACGGCCGTACCGCGGCCTGCGGGGGGTCGTTCTGGGTGGACAGCGCCGACAACAGCGAGAACCGGATCAGCGCTTCGGGATTGACCGAGCCATCGGTCGCGACGCACAGCGCGGCATCGGCCTCGCCGCGGCGGATCGCTTCGACGCCGAGTTGAATTGCGGTTGCTCCCGATGCGCAGGCCGTCGAGAGCGAGATCGGCGAGCCCTTGGTGCCGAAGGTTTCCGCGAGATGATCGGCAACCGAGCCGAACAGGAAGCGGCGATGATATTGCTTGAACCTGCCGCCGCCGCTGACCCGCAGCATCTGATCATAGTCGATGTCGGTATCCGCACCGATGCCACGGCCGAGCTCCTGACGCTGCGGCCACTCAAGCTCGACCGGGGCGACCGCGAGAAACAGCGGGCCTGGAAAATCACCGGAGCTGCCGATCCCCGCCTGCGCGACGGCTTCCTTGGTCGCGATGTCCGCGAGCCGCTCCGAGAGATCGGTCGACGAGAACGGCTCGACCGGGACGAAATCGATCGTGCCCGCCATCGTGGTTCTCAGGCCGTCGGTCGGGAAGCGCGTGATCGTCCTGATGCCGGATTCGCCTGCGCAAAGTCTGGCCCAGTTGTCGGTCTTGCCGGAGCCCAGTGACGTCACGACGCCCATGCCCGTGACGACGACGACAGGTCTGCCGGATTTGTCGCGCATTGCGCTCATGGTTCCCCCGTCGAATCTTAGTCTTCAGCCGATCGCTTCAACCAACGCCATGCCTTCGCCGCGCCAGTGTCCGGCTCCGATCACGACAATCTGGGCCGGAGGCTTGGACATATCAATCTCCTGGCCCGACGAATCGGCAGGTGCGAACAGCGCTCCGCGCGACAGCGACAACGCGGCAACGGCCAGTCCAAGCGGAAACTGCGCCTCCAGGGTGTGACCGAACATTGTTCCGGTCGCGCGGACCGGGATGTCCGGATGGGCGCGCAGGAACGCGCGTTCTTCCGACGTGACCGGCTCGGCGCCGGTGGCGCCCGTGATGATCGCGGCGGCATCAGTGCGGTTGCCGAACTTCGACCACAACGATTCCAGCGTCGATGTGGTATCGCCGGAGCGTTTGCGGCGTGCATGATCGGCGACAACGTTGGTCAGGCGCGCAAACGGCTTTGCGCCGCGGGCCTCCGCGTGGGCCCTGGATTCAATCACCAGAAAAGCGCCGCCGGATCCGAGCGCGAAACCGCCGTTGTGTTCACGCGCCCAGACCGGCGCGTATTTTTCCTTCAGGTTGAAGCCGCCGAATTCGTAGAGCAGGAGCAAATCCTTACGCTCGCCGTTATGGGCGGCGCCGACCAGAGCGATGTCGCTTTGACCGGCGGCGATTCGTGCGAGCGCGATGCGCACCGCGTCGACGCCGGCAGCTTCTTCGCCCATGAATGTGCGCGACGAGCCGGTGACGCCGTGAACGATGGCAATGTTGCCCGCGAGAAGGTTGGACAACTGCGCCAGGAAGAGGGTCGGCCGCAGGTCGTTCATCAGCCGTTCGTTGAGAAAGCCGGGCGTGGAGTTGCCTTTCGCCTCGGCGTTCAGAATCCCGGCGTCGACGACAAGGTCGCGTTCGCCTCCACCTGCGGCGACGATCATGTCCATCCGCGCCAGTATATCCTTGTTGCCTTTGACGCCGGCTGAATCGAGCGCCAGTCCCGCCGCGTAGGTTCCGATGCGCTGCCAGGCTTCCATCTGGCGCTGGTCGCCCTTTTTCGGAATCTGCGCGTCGAAGTTGAGGGGCGCCAGCGGATGAACGATGTAGGGTGCGAAGCTCTTCTCGTCGGCATTGATACGCCGCTGGTTCAGCGCATCCCAATGCGCATCAAGGCCCTCGCCGAGCGAGGTGGCGAGCCCGATCCCGGTGATCCAGGCTTCAATCGGTGCTGAACGCGATGGTATCTCAGCCATGAGCAATCAATTGTTGCGGGAAGCCGATACGCCTGGCCATGGCCTCCATGTGTCCGCGCATATCCGCGTTCGGGAAGGAGGCGATACCAAACGTGATCGTCGCGTTGCACCGCCGTTTGCCGCCGACACTGACTTTGGCTTGGGTGACGGCATAACCCGAACCTTCGTGAACGATGCTTGCCTCGATGCTCAAAAGTTCGCCGGGAGTCACAAAAGTCCGCATCTTGGCTTCCTTGACCGCAGCGAGAAACGGCATGCGCTCGAACTTCATCGACGCGATCAACAACCAGCCCGACGTCTGCGCCATCGACTCGATCAACAGAACGCCCGGCATCAGCGGATATCCGGGGAAGTGACCCTCGAAGATGGTGTTTTGCTGAGGCACCTGAGCCTCAACCGCGATCGTTTTCTCGCCGATATCGAGGTCGGTAATGCGGTCGATCAGGTGAAAGTGTGCGAGATCCATGGCCGCGTGATTACGCGCCCTTGGCGGCGACCAACTCGTCGATGCGCGCGCTGAGGTTTTTCAGGACGAAGTATTGCTCGGTGGTCGCCTTGCCGTCGTTGACCTCCTGAGTCCACTTCTCCAGCGGCAGCTTAATCCCGAACGCCTTATCGATTGCAAAAGCGATGTCGAGGAAATCCAGGCTGTCTATCCCCAAATCATCAATGGCATGGCTCTCGGGTGTGATCGTATCGCGGGGGATGTCGCAGGTTTCCGCGATAATGGAGGCGACCCGATCGAATGTGGAGGACATCACTAAGCCTTTGATATATTGAGGACAAATGTCGTATCGGCGTGCAACGGCGGCGTCGCCCCCGCAACGCCCAAGCCCATCGTGCGGAGTCGAGTGCCCATATATCGGAGCGCTGTCCCGAGTTCAATGGCGCGGCACTTCCGCAAAACCGTATTCCGCAGCCAAATCAGGGCGCTCTCTATTTTTGCAGCCGTGTCTTGGGGGCGTTGCGCTATGTGTGCGATCCTGAAGTCCCGTCAGGGCGTGGGCAAATCGGCGATGCTCATGGCCAGCCACAGCCCGACGGCGATCAATGCGACTGTGAAGGCGAATGCGGCCGCATTCGCGAGCATCCGGTGGAGGAAATCGTCCGGCTGGTCGCGGGCAGGTTGATGACGCGGCGGATGGTTGGCTTGGTTCGGGGAGCCGGCGTTGGCTGTATTTGCCGACGGCCGTTGTCCGGGCAATCTTGCAGGACGACGCGGCCGGAACTGAAGCACGACGTGCTCTTCCTCCGACGTTTTGGGTCGCTGTGTTCCCATGGGTGCCAGGTCCGCGGGTATCAGGTCCGCAAGCTCCAGCGCGCATTTTATCACGCCGCGCGCGATCCTCACACAGAAAGTCGTCATGACGGACGAATGAAAATTCAAGACGCCGCCGGCCTCGCTGCCCGACGGTATTTTTGCGACCGCCGCCGGGTCAGGCCAAGCGCAAAATGCGAAGCTGGCTTGTCCCGCAGGCATCCCGGCTATCCACGCGGCTTTAGCGCAACGGCCTTTTCAGAAGCGTGAAACGGTCGGGATCGAGGCCAAGCGACGGCTGCAGCATCGGCGCGTCCAGCATGCGCGCAACCGGCCTTTCCATGGGGCTGGGGTCGTTGGGCGCGTCGCGATGCGAGGTTGCCCCGCGCCAGCGCTCGAGAACGGCGTCGACGAACTGCATGTCGTGGCCGCGGTTGGCGGACGGCACCGTCGAGATCGTGGCTTCGCTGCGCGGCAACTGGTGCGCCGGGACTTCCTTGAAGCGGAGCCGGGTAGGAAGCGCGACGCCTTCGCCGAAGGCCAGCACCTCGCGGGTTCCAAGCGACGGCACGAACGACAGCAGGTTCGCCGCCGCATCCGAGACCGCCGAACGCAACAGCGCCTGGTCGCGGTCGTTGGCGAGGCGCATCGTGAACAGCGTGCTGCACTGGGAAATGATGGTGGCGTCGAGTTCGGCCGGGCGCTGCGTCACGAGGCCAAGGTAGACGCCGTACTTGCGGCCTTCCTTGGCGATACGGGAAATCGCCTTGCGGGTCGGACCGAAGCCGATATTGCGGTCGGCCGACGCATAGCGGTGGGCTTCCTCGCAGACGAACAGCAGCGGTGAGACGCCGTCGCTCCACAGCCCGAAGTCGAACGCCATGCGGCAGAGGACCGACACCACGGAGTCGACGACCTCCGCGGGAAAGCCCGCAAGCTGCATGATGGTCATCGGCCTGCCGTTGGCGGGCAACCGGAACAACAGGCTGACGACTTCGGCCATGGTATCGCCGCCGACATTCGCATTGTCGAACATGAAGGCGTAGCGGGGATCGTTCCGTACGGTTTCGATGCGCGAGATCAGCTTGTGGTAGACGATGCGCGACGAGCGGTTTTCCAGCTTGCCCATGCGCTCGTCGATCAGCGAGATCAGGTCGACCAGGCGATAGGGCACCGGTGTGTCGGCGGTGAAGCCGACGCTCCTGGGATCGATGCGCTTGAGGCCGAGACGATCGGCATGCTGGTATTGCGTATAGATTCCCTTCGCAATCGGAATCACCTCGGCGAGAATGTCGAGTTCCTCCGGCACGCCGGGACGGCCTGCGAACAGGACGTCGACGATTTCCTCGAAGTTGAACAGCCAGAACGGTAGTTTCAGGTTGCGCGGGTTGAGCACGAGGGCGCGTTCGCCAAAACACCGGCCGTACTCATTGTGCACGTCGAGCAGGAAAATGCGGAGATTGGGTCGCGATTTCAGAATTTCGTTAATGAGCAGCGAAACGCCGCTCGACTTGCCGACGCCGGTTGAGCCGAGTACGGCGAAGTGCTTGCTGAGCATTTCCTCGACGTCGACATAGGCTGTGACCGACTGATCCTGCTGCAGCGTGCCGACGTCGATCTGATCCGATCCGTTGGGTGCGTAGATGGTGCGGAGTTCCTGGTTGGTGATTAGCTCCGCCGGGTCGTCGATCGCCGGATAATTGGTGACGCCGCGCTGGAAACGGGGGCGGAGACTGGAGCTGTCGAGGATTTCGCCAAGCAGATCGACCGAGGCGCTTGCCATGAACTCATCCGAGGACGGCAGATGTTCACAGGAGACCTCGGTGATCATGGCGACGATCGTGGAGGTCGCGCTGCGCAGGCTGACGGAGCGGCCGACGGTGGCGCGCGCGGCCGCCGACGACATGCAGCCGGTCTTCAGAATGCCGACGCGCGCCTGCGATCCGCGTACGGAAATCACACGTCCGAAGGAATTGGCGGAATTCGAATGAAGCATTTTTCTGATCACATTTCTTGTGCAGTTCTGCCTCCCGACTATCGCATGTGGTTATTGCTAAAACTGTTAAACCGGACGGTATCAGGATCGTGGCGCGACAGGTCTGCCATGCGCGGCGCGCAGCTGCATTGCCGCCGGCTTCATGACTCGCGCTGTTTTTATGGAAGAATGCCGGAGGGCGCGGGTCCGGCTCGACGCCGGGGCGCCACCCGGCTTAAAGGTTCATTTACCTTAACGGTAGCGTGGCCCGGGATCGGAGGCGCCATAACGCCGCGGCCGGGATCGTCGGCGACCGCATCGGCCATCGCAATCCGTCGGTACCGATCGGAGCGATCACGCCACGCCGAACTCTGATATATCGATTTTGTATGGATTCAATATATTCGCGACTCCCCGATCGAAACCAGCGGCAGGACAGCACCGGCGGCATTCCACTGGCGTTCGGCGCGCTGTCGCCGCAGGGACTTGCCGCCACTTTCGAGGGCGAGTTCTCCGACACCAACGAAAACTATGCTGGCAAGGGCGTGGTCCGATACAGTTGGTGAGTGGGGCGCAGAGACAGAAGTTGAACGAACTTTGTCCTGCGCTCGAAAACGAAATGAAGAACCGTTCCGGCAAGCTTTGATTGATTTCGAAGCGGTCATCGAATTTCTAGAATACATCGTCTGCTCCCTGCCGGGAGAGTGGTAGCAAAGGACTCGCATCAGCGGCGGAGCGTGCCCCCAGTCCGTCGATACCGCGTGAAACGGTTGCATTATATCTGACGGTCGTGCCCGCTTCGCGTAAACGCACGATGCCTTCCATTCCCGCACGGACCGTTCGCACGCGATCTTCGCTCAACGGTACTGCGGGTGAAAGCGCTAGAAAATTGATCGATTCACGCTTTTCAGTCAGGCTGGCCTCGTCACTTCCAACGGAGACGGCATCTCGGCCGTGACGTTGACGAGTGCCGGAGGTAACGGGAGGCATCGGCGACTCACTAACTTTCACACGGTCGGCGTCGGGCATTGGATTTCGTTGCTTCTTGGGCTAGAATCGAAAAAGCTGTCCCAAAGGACGGCCCACAGTTTTCTTTTTATGATTTGAAAAATTCGAAAATGATGCTTTTTGTCCGCCGGACGTTCACAGTCTTTGTGCAGTTAACCGGCAATATCTTTAAGATGATTTTCTATATCGATTTGTGGCTGAGGCCTCAAAAGCGATACGTCATTCCTCCAGTTGCGCCTGCATTAATTCGCAAGTCTTCAGCAAAATCGATACCGCGCATCGCGTGGCTGACCAACTATACAAACGAAGTCACGCTTTCCATCTACGTGAACTATCTGTTCAACCGGTTCATAGCTGCATCATTTGAGTTTCGGTTTTGCGGTGACAATGACCGCATTGGCTTTATCAAGGAAAACTTCTCAGCCGAAATTTTCGATTGCTACTCGCGCTTGCAGATAGGCGCTGCCCAAGCCGACCTCTGGCGCACCCTCGTGTTGCTTAAACATGGCGGAATATATCTGGACATAGATGCCACTCTGACATGGTCGCCGGAACTCTTTCTCGATCCCGATCAGACTGAGCTTCTTGTTCGCACGAGAAACGACGGCCTGACCAATTACTTTATGGCAACCGTCCCAAATAACTCGATTTTTAAAGTGATCGCGGACCGGATCATAGAAAACATAAAGGACGATTCAATCACCAGCGTTTATGATATGACGGGTCCCACCGTCGTCAACGCTGTACTCGCCGGCATGCGTGCTCATATTGAATCGTACAATGTAATCTGCAAGCAGGGTCTGTTCACCAACAAGGATTTCCAATATCCCGATAGCAGGACGCACTACTGGGCAACGGCACAAGGCCTTACCAGCATTGTAAAGAAGCGCGTGCCGCCAGAGGCATAATGTTTTGAATTTCTCAATTGGCGGTTTAATCGGTGCCAGCACTACAGCCGAATCGGAATCAAAGAACTTCTCACCATCCCACAACATACCGATGCTGGCTTTCATATCAGGATCAGGAACAAGCGCCGTGGTCGCATGCCAATCTTGGCGAAGCGCATCAGAACGCCGTCGCTGTCCCGCGCAATGGCATAGCGCGTTTGGTCCGGCGTCGGTGTCTCGCCCCACGTCGCACCGGGGACAAGGGCATTTGGAGCCGGACGAACGCTCTCGCCCTCATTTCCAATGTTTGTGACATTGAGAACAGCACCATCAGCGCCGACGATAACCAAGACCTAGAAGAAGGAGCGCAACGCGCGGTTTAAGCTGGTGATTCCGCTCGGAATCTGGCGATTGGCTGGGGAACTAGGATTCGAACCTAGACAAACAGAGTCAGAGTCTGTTGTGCTACCGTTACACTATTCCCCAAGTTTAATTCAGCTTTTGCAATGCGTTATAGCACTTTGGCAGCATTGTGACGGCACCGTCGCCAAACGTTGGTTCTTCTACTCGCTCGCTCCATGCCTTGGCAAGCTGTCTTGGCAAGCGCGCGGGCGAGGTGGGGGCGAGTTTCGTTCGGGCCGGATCCGGAGGCTGGCTTGCGGCATCGAGCCTGCGCTATTCGGCCGCTTCCTTGACCGAGGCGTTGCCTGACAGGTCGTGATCGCCGCCAGCATTGCCCGCGCGCCCCAAGCCGGACAGCCAGTTGGAGAACTGGTCGAGGTAGAGATAGACCACCGGCGTGGTGAACAGCGTCAGCGCCTGACTGACCAGCAGTCCGCCGACCATGGCATAGCCGAGCGGCTGGCGGATTTCCGCGCCGGTGCCGGTGCCCAGCATCAGCGGCACGCCGCCGAGCATCGCGGCCATGGTCGTCATCATGATCGGCCGGAAGCGGAGCAGGGCGGCCTTGCGGATGGATTCCTCCGGCGACAGATGCTCCTCGCGCTCGGCCGCGATCGCGAAGTCGACCATCATGATGCCGTTCTTCTTGACGATGCCGATCAGCAGGATGATGCCGATCAGCGCGATTAGGCTGAAGTCGTAGCCGAACAGCATCAGCGTCGCCAGCGCACCGACGCCCGCCGACGGCAGCGTCGACAGGATCGTGATCGGGTGAATGTAACTCTCGTAGAGAATGCCGAGGATCAGGTACACCACGACCAGCGCGGCGAGGATGAGCAGGGGCACGGTGCTGAGCGACTGCTGAAACGCCTGCGCGGTGCCCTGGAAGCTGCCGTTGAGGGTGCCGGGCGTGCCGAGTTCTCGCATGGCGCTCTGTATGGCATCGGTGGCTTGTCCCAGCGCCACGCCTTGCGCGAGGTTGAAACTGATGGTGATCGCCGGAAACTGGCCCTGATGGCTGATCGAGAGCGGTCGCACCGGCACCGTCGTCCACTTGGCGAAAACCGAGAGCGGGACCTGTTCGCCGGTGAGCGGCGACTTGACGTAGATCTTGTCCAGCGTGTCGACCTTGCCCTGTAGCTCGGGAAGGATTTCGAGGATCACATGATAGCTGTTGAGCTGCGTGAAGTACTGCGCGACCTGCCGCTGTCCGAAGGCGTCGTAGAGTGTGTCGTCGATGAGCTGCGGTGCGATGCCGTAACGGGCCGCGGCGTCGCGGTCGATTGTCAGCGTCACCGTGGTGCCGTGGGTCTGCTGGTCGGTGGCGACGTCGCGCAACTGGGGCAGCGTGGTCAGCTTTTCCAGGACTTTCGGTGCCCAGCTATTCAATTCGTCGAGATTGGCATCCTGAAGCGTATATTCGAACTGCGTGCGGGTGGCGCGGCCGCCGAGCCGGACGTCCTGCGACGCCTGAAGAAACTGCCGCGCGCCTTCGACCTTGTCGAGCTTGGGCCGCAGCCGCGCGATGATCTGCTGCGCCGATGCGTCGCGCTCCTCGCGTGGTTTCAGCGTGACATACATGCGGCCGTTGTTGAGAGCGCTGCCGCCGCCGCCGATGAACATGGCGATGCTGGCGACGCCGGGATCGGCCATCACGATTTGCCCCAGCTCCTCCTGCTTCTTCTTCATCTCGTCGAACGAGATGTCCTGCGCCGCCTCGGAGGTGCCGAGGATCATGCCGTTGTCCTGCTGCGGGAAGAACCCTTTCGGGATGATGACGAACAGATAGACCGACAGGCCCAGCGTCAGGAAAAACACGAGAAGCGTGGTCCTCCGCCAGCGCAGGACCAGATCGAGTCCGCGGCGATAGGCGTTGAGCATGGCATTGAAGCCGCGTTCGCTGATCTGATAGAGCTTGCCATGCCGGACGTTGTGTTGATTTCGCAGGAAACGCGATGCCATCATCGGGGTCAGCGTCAGCGACACGACCAGCGACACGAAGATCGCCATCGCCAGCGTGACCGCGAATTCGCGGAACAGGCGTCCGATGATGCCGCCCATCAGCAGCAGCGGGATCAGCACTGCGACCAGCGAAATGCTGATCGACATGATGGTGAAGCCGATCTCGCTCGCGCCTTTCAGCGCCGCCGCCATCGGCGTTTCCCCGTGTTCGATGTAGCGGCTGATGTTTTCCAGCATGACGATGGCGTCGTCGACGACAAAGCCAACCGAAATCGTCAGCGCCATCAGCGAGAGATTGTCGAGCGAATAGCCGAACGGCCACATCAGCGCACAGGCGCCGAGCAGCGCCAGCGGAACGGTGACGCTCGGGATGATGGTCGCCCAGAAGCTGCGCAAGAACAGAAAGATCACCATCACGACGAGGCAGATGGTGATGAGCAGCGTGATCTGGACGTCTTCGACCGCGGCGCGAATGGTGGTGGTGCGGTCGCTGATAATCTTGATCTTGATCGCGGGTGGGATCGTCGCGATCAGCTTTGGCAATTCCGCCTTGATCCGGTCTACGGTGTCGATGACATTGGCGCCGGGCTGCTTGAAAATGACGAGGAACACGCCGCGCTCGCCGTTCGCCCATGCCGCCCGTTTATTGTCCTCGGGGCCTGACACGGCCCGGCCGATATCGCGGATGCGCAGCGGCCCGCCGTTGCGGTAGGCGATGATGACGTCGTTCCAGTCCTTCGACGCGGTCAACTGGTCGTTGGCATAGATGGTATAGCTGCGCGTTCCGCCGTCGATGCTGCCTTTCGGGCTGTCGACGGTGGTCATGGTGATCTGGCTGCGGATATCCTCAAGCGACAGGCCCTTGGCTACGAGCTTCGCCGGATCGATCTGGATGCGGATCGCGGGCTTCTGCTGGCCGCCGACGAAAACCTGTGCGACGCCGGAAATCTGGCTGATCTGCTGCGCCATCTGGGCGTCGGTATCGTCGCTCACCGTCGTTAAGGGCAGGGTGTCGGACGTTGCCGACAGCAGCATGATCGGCGAGTCGGCGGGATTGACCTTGCGATACGTCGGCGGACTCGGAAGGTTCTTCGGCAACTGGCCGCCGGCGGCGTTGATCGCGCCCTGAACGTCGTTGGCGGCGCCGTCGATGTTGCGATTGAGGTCGAACTGGATCGTGATCGCGGTCGATCCGATCGAACTGGTCGACGTCATCTGCGCGATGCCGGGAATCTGCGCCATTTGTCGCTCGAGCGGCTGCGCCACCGACGACGCCATGGTTTCGGGGCTTGCGCCCGGCAGGGTGGCCGAGACCTGAATGGTCGGAAAATCGACCTGCGGCAGCGGTGCGACCGGGAGCAGAGGGAATGCCACCAGGCCGACAAACAGAATGCCCGCCATCAGCAACGAGGTTGCAATAGGGTAGCGAATAAACGGCGCGGAAATGCTGTTCATTCTAGTCGGCCTTGCCAGCAGCCTTGCCGTCAGATGGCTCGGAGTCCGCGACTGTGGTGGTCACCACCGACCCCGGCTGAACCCGGTATTGTCCAGCAATTATAACATGGTCTCCGGGGGTCAGGCCGCCCTCGATGACGGTTTGGCCATCGATCGACGGCCCGACCTTGATCTTGCGAAGCTCGGCCTTGTTGTCCCGGTTGACGGCGTAGGCATAGAGCCCGTCGGTTCCATGCTTGACGGCGTCGTCGGGGGCCACGACGGCATCCTTCAGGGTGGATACGAGCAGCCGGGTCGCGACCGACTGCCCGGGCCACAGGACGTGATCCTTGTTCTTGAAGATCGCCTTGAGGCGGATAGTACCGCTCGTGGTGTCGACCTGATTGTTGATAAGCGCCAGCGTTCCCTCGGACAGGATCCGCTTGCCGTCGGTGGAGTACGCGATCGTCTTCGGCGATCCGGCGGCGAGGGCGTCCTTGATCTGCGGCAGATGCTCTTCCGGCGCGGTGAAAATCACGGCGATCGGCTCGATCTGCGCGATGGTGACGATGCCGGTCTGCGTCGAGGCGTTGACGATGTTGCCCTGATCGACCTGACGGAAGCCGGTGACGCCCGCGATCGGCGCGCGGATGTTGGTGTAGTCGAGCTGAGTTTGTGCGTTGGCGATCGCGGCTTCGTCCGCTACGATCTGCGCGGTGAGCTGCTGCACCGTGGATCGCTGGGTGTCGGTCTGCTGCCGCGTCGCGAATTCGCCGAGCTGGGTATAACGCCGCAAGTCGAGGTTGGCATTGGCCAGACTGGCTTCATCCTGCGCCTTTTTGGCCTTGGCCTGATCGAGTGCCGCCTGGAATGGCCGCGGATCGATATGGGCGAGCAGGTCGCCTTTCTTGACCATCTGCCCTTCCTTGAAGGCGATCTGGTCGATCTGGCCGTCGACGCGGGTCCGCACCACGACGGTGTTGAAACCCTGGACTGTCCCGAGTCCGGTCAAGTAGATCGGGAAATTGCTTTTCTTCACGATTGCGGTCTTGACCGGGACCGGGCGGCCCGTTGCGGCATCGGCACGAGTCGCGCTGTTATGCGCTTTCGTATTGTGCTGCCAAAGCGCGTAACCGCCCGCAAGAGCGATCACCGCGACGAAGGACGCCCAACCGAGAGTTCGCAACCGGGACATGATGGCTCGAAGCATTGAAAAGTCAGGACTTCAAAAATTGTCCGGGTAGCCGTGGATATATGCGTGCATATTATGTGTAAACACACTATAACTTGAGAATCCCTAAACAATCGGAAAGCTTTGGGACCGATGTCTCTCGATCTCAAACGCCAGTTCATCTCGCAATTGGTCGAAAGTTCGCGTCTGCTCCGCAACTATATCGACCAGCGCGCCAAGGGACGCGGGACCACGCGGGCCCAGTGGATTGTCCTGTTCCGGCTCCGTCAACAGGAAGGTCTATCGCAGGTCGATCTGGCTGAAGTCCTCGAATTGCAGCCGATTTCGCTGGTCCGCCTGCTCGATCGCCTCGTCGACCACGGCCTTCTGGAGCGGCACCCCGACCCGCGGGACCGCCGGGCCAATCGTTTGTTTCTGACCGAGGCGGGTCGCCGGCTCGTCGACGATCTGGACAGCCTGCGCGACTCCATTGCCGCGGATGTCTTTCAGGGGATGCCCGCGAGCACGATCGAAACCAGCCTTGAGGCTCTCCGCGACATCAAGCGTCATATCAAGAGCGCCTCCGAAAACAGGAGCGCCTCCGACAATCCGGACGATGTTGCGATCAAATAGCGGTGGCCTTCGACACGGCGTAGGCTCACGCGAAGCTTCCAAAAATCAGATTGTCACCGGAGATTGCTTCTTCCATATCACCTTCAGTGCAAAAACGTCGTGCGATGCTGCAGGGCGCGCAAAAGCGCAAAAGGGAGCCAACGATGGACGAACTGAACGGCCGGATGATAGCCTGTCAGATCATGATTACGGGTTTGATCGCACGCGTGGCCAACGGTTCTCCGGACCCGCTTCGGTTTCTGACCGATTTCCGCGACGAGATCAGAGCCGTGGTGCGGCAGGTGAACATCGCCGGGACCGACGACACGGATCGCATACGAAGCGTCGCACAAAAGACCGTCGACGAAATGCTTTCGTTGATGAAGCCGCCGAGCGCCGATTGATCTCTTGCCACGCTCCGGCAACCTAAAATTGTTTCATAAATAGCGCAGTCAAAGGAATTGACCACAAGACATCACGCCAGATCGGTCAACTAGTTTAGAATCGTTTTGATCTAGAGGCATTCAAAAAACTTCATACCACAATTTTGTCAAATCACGTTGACCCTCAAAATCCTGATCGGTACTGCTCCCCGCGTGGCAAATTAGCGCAGCGTCAACTGCGCTTATTGACCTATTTCTTGATTGGGGGCGCTTCATGAGCAATGCAAAGATGCCGCGGTCGTTGCGGACGATCGCAGCGGCCGATTCGATCGGCAAGTCGTCGTTGGAAATCAACTCCGTCGGCAAGGTTTCCACCGTTGCAGGACTCATCGCGGTTGCCTCTTTCTCCGCCGCCGAAGCGCAGCAATCCAACCTCCCGGCGGTAACGATCGATGCCCCGGTCGTTCGCCCGCATCATGCCAGGTCGAAGCCCACGGCGGATCATGTCCGGGCGCGCACGGCATTGCGCCACGCGGCGCGCCGCGCCCAGCCGGCGCAGGTCGCGCCGGTGCCGTTTCCCAACGCCGGCACCCTTGCGGCGGATCGCGATCCCTACGCGGATGCGGCCGCGCCCTACAAGGTCGATCACTTGCAGGCGTCCGGCAAGTTTCCGGAGCCGCTGCTGAACACGCCGAAGACGGTCACGGTGCTCAGCAAGGAAGTACTCGCGGACAAGGGCGCCACCTTGCTCAGGGATGTGGCGCGCACCACGGCCGGCGTCACCCTCGGCACAGGCGAGGGCGGCAACGCTTTCGGGGATCGCTTCTTCATTCGCGGCTTCGATGCGCGCAACGACGTTTTCATCGACGGCGTTCGCGATGCCGGCGTCAGCGTCCGCGAGAACTTCTTCACCGAACAGGTGGAAATCCTGCGCGGGCCGGGCTCGTCGTTCGCGGGCCGCGGTACCACCGGCGGCGCGATCAATATCGTGACCAAGCAGGCGACGACCGAGAAAAGCTTCTACAACATGGACACGATGTTCGGCACCGACCAGACCAAGCGGGTTGTGCTCGACGTCAATCAGGTCATCAGTCCGACATTGGCCATTCGCGCGGGCGGCCTGTTCCAGGACGCCAACGTCGCAGGCCGAAACTATACCACCGACGATCGCGGCGGCGGTTTCATCGCGATGACCTGGAAGCCGGTCGACGCCATCAAGGTTCAGGCCAACTACATCCACACCGATCTGCACGGCATCCCCGACTTCGGTGTTCCCTATTATCGGCCCGGCTCCTCGCCCTACACCTCGACCGCAGGCGGTCCGTTCCCGCAATTCGGCCTCAATCGCAATACGTTCTATGGTTTCGTCAATCGCGACTTCCAGTCCTACAAGCAGGACATCGGCACGCTGAACCTCGAAGCACAGGTGACGCCGGATATTCTCGTCACCAACAAGACGCGCGTGCAGCGTTCCGTTCTGAACTATATCGGGACGCTGCCGGAACGCCCGGACCTGACCAATCCGAACCCTGCTCTCTGGACGCTTTCTGCCAATCCGCAGAGCCGCTTTCAGCCCACCGACGTCATCGCCAACCAGAGCGAGGCGACCTACAAGTTCGGCACCGGACCGTGGCGCCATACCGCGCTGGCGGGTTTCGAATATTCGAACGAAAGGTCCAGCATCGACAAGTATTCAGGGTTGAGTTCGGAGCAGTTGCCCGGCGGTTTCAGCGGCTCCGGTTCGCTGCCGGGCGTCAACGTCTTCAACCCGCAATACACCAATCTGCCGTTCGGTACCGAGCCGTCGCTCGTGGGGCTGCCGACCAAAATCAATATCGACACCAAGAGCGTCTACCTGCTCGATACCGCCAACTATAACGACTTCATCATTCTCAACGGCGGTATCCGCTACGACGACTACCACATCGGCACCAGCGGTTACGGCACCGTGAATAGCGTCCCGAACGTGTTCGGTACCCAGTCGCTCGACAGCGGGCTGACCAACTACAATCTTGGCGCGGTCATCAAGCCATTGCCGTATGCGAGCATCTATGCGGCCTACGCGACGTCGTCCAATCCGGTCGGCGCCGAGTTCGACGGCACCAGTGCTCAGTACGGAGGGCTCGCCCCAATCCTCAACGGCAACTCCAGCCAGATATTCGGGCCGGAAAAGAACCGCGCCGCCGAAGTCGGCACCAAGTGGGAGTTGTTCGATCGCCATCTGCTGGTCTCGGCCGCGTTGTTCGAGACCTGGAAGGACAACGCTCGCGAGTCGCAGAACGTCACGGTGCCGGGCATTGCGGGAAGCGTCTCACAGATTTCTGCAGGCGCTGCCTATCGTATCCGCGGCATCGACATCGAGGCCGCCGGCAAGATCACCGACAAATGGAGCGTGTTCGCCGGCCTTGTGCTGATGCAGTCGGAGGTGACGAAGTCGCTGGTCCCGTCGGCGCAGCCATTGCTCTACGCGAGCAATGTCGGCCGCCCGCTTGCCAACATCGCGCATCAGTCGTTCAACATTCTGTCCAAATACCAGTTGAGTGATGTCTGGGAAGTCGGCGGGCAGGCCACCTATCGCTCGCAGATCTACGGCGGCACCTTCCTCGCGGCCAACCAGGGCACCTCGCTGCCTGACTACTGGCGTTTCGATGCGTTCGTCGAAGCCAAGGTCAACAAGAACTGGGAAGTGAAGCTTGCCGTCAACAACATCACCAATCAGCTCTACTATGACGCCTTGTATCAGAGTGCGGCGCCGTTCGTATTCGTGGCGCCGGGCCGCGTCGCTTACTTGACGCTGTCCGCTCGTTACTGATCGCGATCCATGTTCGGGGATGCGGATACATGCTGACTTGCGTCCCCGGCGTATTGGGAAAGGATGATGTGGTGGATTTCCGCCGCATTATGGACGCGGCCGAATGGGAGGACGGCCGCTCCACGGCCGGCGCTCAGTCGGCGCTGGTCAAGAAGAACGAGCAATTGCCGCCGGACAGCGAAGCGGCGCGAACGCTCGGCAACCGGATCATTTCGGCGCTGACAGCGAATCCGCGGTTCATCTCGGCTGCGATCCCGCTGCAGATTTTTCCGCCGCTGTTCAATCGCTACGTCGCGGCCGACGGGCATCATTTCGGCGTTCACGTCGACAACGCCGTGCGCGGCGATCGTTTGACGGGCCTGCGCATTCGCACCGACCTGTCGGTCACGCTATTTTTATCGGAGCCGGATGATTATGACGGCGGCGAACTGGTAGTTGAAGACAACTATGGTTCGCATGAAATCAAGCTGCCGGCCGGCGATCTGGCACTTTATCCTGCGTCCAGTTTGCATCTGGTGACACCGGTAACGCGCGGCGCTCGTGTAGCGTCTTTTTTCTGGCTTCAGAGCATGATACGGGATGACCACGCGCGCGGCCTGATTTTCGATCTCGATACGGCAATTCAGCGCCTTGTCGAGCGTCTCGGGCGCGATGACCCTGAAACGGTCAAATTGACAGGCATCTATCACAATCTCATTCGCTATTGGGCCGAGGTATGAGCGCGGTAATGTTTAGAACGCTTCTAATAAGTATGCCGATGGCCGTCGCGTTGGCGCTGGCGTCGCTCGCAGGGCCTGCGGCCGCACAGCAGAGCAGGACCACCGCACCGCCGCCGTCCGCCGCACAGCAGTTGCCGTCGCCGTCAGTGCCGGTCGTCTCACCGGTTCAGGCACCGACATCAGCGCCCCCTGCGATATCGCAACAGCAGCCTGCCGCCGATTCCGCGCCCGCTTCGAACGCCGCCGCCACCAATCTGCTGAAACCGGAACCGACGACGCCTCATGAATTGTCGCCGTGGTCGATGTTTCTGTCGGCGGATATCCTGGTCAAGCTGGTGATGATCGGTCTGGCATTTGCCTCGCTGGTGACCTGGACGATCTGCATCGCGAAAATGATCGAACTGTCGTTCGCGCAACGCGCGCTGCGGGCGGCGCTGACGAAAATCAGCGAGTCGCGCTCGCTCGCGGAAGCGCAGATGGCGCTTGGCGCCAAGGACGGCGTGCTGGCCTCGTTGCTGGCGGCGGCGATGCGCGAGGCGCGGCTGTCGGCCGGAATCTCCAGCGATGCCGGCATCAAGGAAAGAGCAGCGTCGAACTTTGCCGAAATCGTCCGCGCGGAATCGCGTCGCATTCGGCTCGGCATGGGTCTGCTTGCGACCATCGGTGCGACGTCCCCCTTCGTCGGCCTGTTCGGCACGGTCTGGGGCATCATGAACAGCTTCATCGGGATTTCGAAGGCGCAGACCACCAATCTCGCGGTGGTGGCGCCCGGCATCGCCGAAGCCCTGCTCGCGACCGCGCTCGGCCTCGTCGCGGCGATCCCGGCGGTCATCATCTACAATCACTTCGCCCGCGTGACGAGGGGCTACATCGAACTGGTCGGCCGCGCGTCGGGACTGGCGGGCCGCCTGCTGTCGCGCGATCTTGATCGCACTCATGTCAGTTCCATTGGCGAGGCGCGCTCGCGCGCGGCGGAGTAGGCGATGGGTGCGTCGATTGCAGAAGGCGGTTTTGACGACGACGAGGAATACGCCGAAGCGCATGAAATCAACGTCACGCCGTTCATTGACGTTATTCTTGTCCTCCTGATCATCTTCATGGTGGCAGCGCCGCTGTCGACCGTCGATCTGCCGGTCAACCTGCCGACGTCGAGCGCGACGCCGCAAAAGAAACCGGACAAGCCGACCTATGTCAGCATCAAGGCCGATCTTGCCATCGCGATCGGCGAAAACATGGTCAAGCGCGTCGATCTGGTCCGGACGCTCGACACCACTCCGAATATGA
This sequence comes from Nitrobacter sp. NHB1, assembly GCF_036964665.1. NCBI lineage: Bacteria > Pseudomonadati > Pseudomonadota > Alphaproteobacteria > Hyphomicrobiales > Nitrobacteraceae > Nitrobacter > Candidatus Nitrobacter laanbroekii. Next base: position 1,323,801 of record NZ_JBAMDA010000001.1, on the reverse strand, counting down.
CCAAGGACAGTTTCATCTTTCTACGCGCGGATCGCGCGGTGCCTTACGGCGACCTGATGGACGTGCTGGAGATCCTGCACGCAGGCGGCTACGCGAAAATCAAGCTGGTGGCGCTCGAGGGCGTGCCGGACGCCCAGTCCGTTCCGGCCACAGACAACACAAGGCTTTGAACTATGTCTGAGATGATCGCCGAGTCACCGCCGTCCCGTCGGCTCTGGGTTTTCGCGGCGGCCGCGGCGATCACGATCCATCTCGGCTGTGTGGCGCTGGCGATGGCTCACATGCAGGCCGACGAGTCGGATGAGGATCTCGGCGCACCGGCGATCGAGATCGGACTCGACCTGTCCTCGCCGCATCGCGAGGCGACCGACCTGCCGCCCGGACCGGACACCGACGCGTCAGTCGCGTCGCCCGCGCTTGCCGAGCAGAAGGCGGTCGTGAAGGAAACCGATCTGCCCAAGGATACGCCGACCGAGACCGAGGATCCGGATCGGATCGTCACCGAGAACGAGTCGAAGAAGCCGGTCGATGACGATCCCGAGAAGGCGGCCGTGCAGACGTCGGCCTCGCAGGAGTCGGTGGCCGCCGAAGCGACCGCGATGCCGAGCGTCGAACATGCACCGGAATCGGAGCATTCGGTCGCGCCGCAGCAGGGCACTGGCGCGAGCGCCCGCCGCATCCGCGCGACCTGGCAGAAGGAATTGGTCGCGCATCTCGACAAGCACAAACGCTATCCGTCCGAACGCACGCGCAAGGGCGCGGAGATTCTCGTCAATTTCGTGCTTGATCGTCTCGGCCATGTCGTTTCGGCCACCGTCGTGAAGGGATCGGGAGATCCGGTCTTCGACAGGGCCGCACTCGCCATGGTGCACCGGTCCGATCCGGTGCCGCCGCCGCCGCCGCTGGTAGCGGACGAGGGATTGAGCTTTACCCTGCCGGTGGTCTTCCGGGTGAAGGGCAAGGGCTGACGTCGTCGTCACTGACGTCGTCCCGGTCGGTGACGCGTCGCAGCACTGCCCGGATTATCGTAAAAGATAATACCGGATGCCGACGTAAATCACGATGAGCAAGATGAAGATCAGCGCGACCGGCAGGCGCGGCCTTGCAGTCGTCCCGGAATTTACGGTCTGCGGCTGTTGTGGTGCGGGCCGTTTGAAGGCGGTGACATTATCGAGTTCCACGATCGGGTCTTTCGGCACCGACTTGATGTCCGGCGGCGTTCCGGTGCCACCCATCTCCGCATAGTAATTCTTGTACATTAGCCCGATGGTGGCCTCGCTCGCCTCGGTCTCCGGCATCGTTTCGAGAAAGTTCCTGTAGCTCGAAAGGAAAGCCAGAGCGTCGTCGGGTAGCGACGATGCGCCGTTCAGCTTCGCCATCATCTTCCAGGTCGCTAAGTCGGTGCGTGCCTTGGTGTCGGCACGCCTTGCAATCATTTTGTCCTGCGCTTTGATCAACTGACTACGCCCCTTGCAACGTCTTTATCATATGTTTTTATCATATATTGCCCGTGACCAGCAGCAGAAGCTGTATCACAAAACCCGTGACTGTTCTCACGATGGTGGAGATCACGTCAAGATTGAGACCGATCTGGCTGCCGAGCATCGGAAGCAGCAGGAGGATGCCGACGAGGATCAGCAGTCCGTAGGGTTCCAGGCGGGAGAGCGGGACCGCCAGAACGTTCGGCAGCAGGCCAACCGCGACCCGTCCGCCGTCCAGTGGCGGGATCGGCAGCATGTTGAACACCGCAAGAATGACATTGATGATCAGCGCGTTCTTCAGGTTGTCGGCGACCCATTGCACGCTGTTGTCCGGGACCAGGCCGAGCCCGTGAAATGCCAGTGCCGCGAGCAGCGCCAGCAGGATATTGGTGGCGGGTCCGGCGAGCGCCACCCAGACCATGTCGATGCGGGGATGGCTCAAATTTCGGAAATTCACCGGCACCGGTTTTGCGTAGCCGAACAGGAACGGCGCGTGTGACAGCAGCAGAATCCCCGGCAATATCACCGTGCCGAAGGGATCGATATGCTTGAGCGGATTGAAGCTGACGCGGCCGAGTTGCCAGGCGGTGTTGTCACCCAGCCGGTGCGCGACGAATCCGTGCGCGGCTTCATGAAAGGTGATGGCGATGACGAGCGGCAGCACCCAGACCGACAGCGTGTAGAGTGAAATGCCCGACAATCGGCGGCCTCGTGCGGTTCGGCGGATACGAGACCCATACCACAGGTTGCCGCGGCGATGACAGAGGGACAGGAGCGGTCGGCCTGCCCGGACGGACCATTTTGACGGTCAGAATCGGACCACCAGGGCCGCACGCCGGGCCGGCTACGCGTCTTTCAGATAGTAATTCGCCTGCTTGCCGAGCGCGATGCGACGCAGGATTCGCCGCATCGCCATCGAACCGCGCAACGGCCGGACCGCCGTCGTCGCCGTGCGATAGAACGCCAGCTTGACCGCATCGAACGCGGGCCGCGCGCCCGGCGGCTGCTGCGGCCAGCCGAGGCGGCGCAGCATGGAATTGAAGTAGTGCAGATCGTTGACGCGGCGGACCTCGCGCGTCTTCCAGGTGATGGCCATCGAGATCGAGTGCGACCCGGCGGTGCGCACCCAATGTGGCCACTGGTAAGGCACGAAGCAGCCGTCGCCGTCGAACAGGTGAAATTCGGTGCCGCGGCGCGCGAAACTCTCGTCGAATTTCAGATTGCGATGTTTGGTCATTGAGCGCTCGATCTCGTCATCGGACACGAGACTGCGGTCGTTATTGTCGTAAATCGTGAAGAATTTTTCGCCGTGGATATGGACGAAGAAGTTGTCTTCGCTATCGAGATGGAATGGCGTGGTCGAACCCGGAGAGGACACGAACAGAAAGCCCTCGATCTGCTCGAAGCCGGCATCGTGCAGGCCGTCGAAGCCGCGCGCGCGCGCGACCGAAAGCAGTGCATCCTCGAGCAGGCGGCGATATTCGGGCGAGTTCTCCACGTGTTTCAGCACCATCCAGGCGCCGGCGGTTTCGATCCGTTCCACCACCTCGACCGGATCGAGGTCGACCGTCGGGATCGCATCGGGGTCCTGGCTGATTGCGACCTTGCCGGAATTGTACTCGATCAGGTCGCGCGGCAGCTCGGCAGCCAACTGCGCGATGCGCGGCAGCGTCAGCAGCGGATGCCCCGCAAGCTTGTGCCGGATCGCGAAAGGCTTGAGCGGGAAGTCGCGTCGAAGCGCATCGTTGGCAGCGGCGATGACCGGCGTCGGTTCGGAGGCGTTCATGCATTTCTCTCCTGACGTTTGCGGATGACATGAACGGCGCGGCGCGCGGCCACGCGCATCAGCCCGCGCAACGCGATCGCCGCCCTTGCAAGTGGAACGGTGGGGTCGCGGCGGCGAAGCGGGATCAGCACATCGCCGATCGCAAGCCGTCCGCGCCAGATCGGGTCGATCATCGGATGCCCCGGGTTTGCCGTGGAATCCGCCACTGCAATCGCCGGGTCGGCGCAGAGGTGGCGCGTGAGGTCGAGCGTCAACTGCACGCCGGGTGAAAACTTCGCGAAATTTTCGTCGACGCCAAGCTTGAAATAGAATGCGCGGTCCTGATGGCGCAATACGATAGCCGCCGCCACCGGCGTCGGGCCTGCGAGCAACGTTACGATTTCACACTGGCCTCGTTTGGCAAGCGCCGGCGCTGCGCGGCGGATGAAGGCCGCATCGCCGCCATGCTGGAGCAATGCGGTCCCCCGCCGCGCCTTCCAGCCACTGGCTTCCAGCACAAGGAAGGTTTCGAGCGCTTGCGCGACGTCGCCGGGAGCGGACGCGACCTGAAACGAAACCTCGCCATGGTCCGCAAGACGATTGCGCTGGCGGCGCAGCTCCTTGAGCTTCTTGACGCCGAGCGCATCTCGCAGCAATTCATCCGCCTCGCGTGTTGCGTCGAGGCAGGCTCGCACATGGCCATGCAGCGTATGCGGTTTAATGCCGTCGTGTTCGAGCGCTGCCGTGAAGGCCTTCATGGCCGCGCCGTCGAGCGCGACGTTGCGCAGGATCAGCGCGTGCTGACCGATGGCGCGCGCCTCGCGCAGCAGCGTCGTCGCGGCTTCATTCGCGAGGCCGTCGCCGAGCAGCGGGGTGCAGAGGGTTCCATAGGGATCGGCGCTGACCAGAACGGAAAACGGAATCCGGTAGGCTCTCCAGGCGGAGATCACGGGGATCAGGCCGATGAGAGCGTCGGCACCGGACTCCGCGGACCTGCCGTTATGTGCCGTCAGTGCGGACGCGTTGGTCCGGTCGCGCGCCGACGCGTCGAGTGGCAGTTCCCAGTCGGCGAGGTAGTAGGCGTTCGGCTCGACAGCGCGGTCGGCAAGCGTTCGCCATTGGTCGATGTCGATTGAGGCGAGTGCCGTGGCCCCGCGGGGTGTTGCGCTCCAGGACGGACGCGCAGCGAACCTGCTCATCGATGGGCGACGAATCGGAGCCCAATTGACCATATCGACCATGTCCCCAATCCCCATTTGCGATGGATTACGAGATCACAGGGGCGCAGCCGTGCACCGCCGCCACCTTGCTCGCGGCAGACGCTATTTGCAACATTCGAAGATAACGTTGGTTCCGACACCAAATATACGCATCGGCGTTAACCGCACGTTCACCGTGGCGACGAGGCCGAACCTGACTGTTCCGCTTGCGTTCAACAGTGGTGCCCAAAACTCACGAACATCCGAGCCGCACCACGCCGTCTCCGCCAGTACGGGCGTCGAGATCCTCACCATTGTGAGAAATGTCTGCGACTTGCCACGACGTCAGCCGCGGCGAGGCGCTTGAAACCGAAAGGATCGGGCGTCTATGGTATGGGCGTGAGTTCGGTGAGGCCGGGGCCATGGCGCGGCGTTTATCCGCCATCCCCGGTATTGTCGCTCGCGTTCCGACCTTCAACAATCGAGCGGCCCCGGTGCCGGCAGGGAGGAGTTTTGATGAAGGTTCTACGCGCATCCATGCTGATGGCGGTCCTGTTGTCGGGGCCGGCCTTTGCCCAGGCGCCGCATCTCAACCTGCTTACCGACGGACCCGGCAAGACGCAGGAAGAGATCGAGAAACAGAAGGCGATCGAAAAAGCCTACAAGGATACGCTGCGAACGATCCCCGACGCTGCGGTAGCCAACGATCCGTGGGGTGGCGTGCGAAACGAGCACCAGCCCAAGGCCAGCACCAAAAACAAGCCAAAGTCCAGGATAGGGGCCGCAGGCGGCACGGCAAATTAGATGGTTTTCCGGGTTTTGACGGTGCGGTCTTTTCGTAACGGACGCGGCTGGTTGCCGATGTACGGGCTTAGCGAAACCTGACGCCGATCCGCTTTTCCTTGCGCCAGATCACGCGACATTGGTGTCGTTTATGGTCGGCCGGCATGAGAAGCGTGAACTCATCCGGGATGCCGACCGGACTGGCAACGTCCAGCGCCGCGCCGTCCTGCGACAGGTTACGGACGGTACAGTCGATCGCGCCGCCGTGGACCTCGATGGTTCCGGCCTTCAGAACACGGCTCCGCGCCGTCATCCGTTTTTCAGTCATCCGAGTCTGCCGCGTTCGACAGTGACGACCCTCGAAACAACAACGTCACCGGAGCGGAATATGATCGCCCGGTGACGCTGTGCCTAGACTGGGCAATGCAATCCCCCAGCATATTCTCTGTCGCCGCACCGCGCGAAAGGTTCAAGCTGCATTGTAAACAGAAACAGGTGAAACCTTCTGCATTTTGGCTGGAGTACGGGTGAAAGCTACTGCCGGTCCAGATCGTGTAGGGGATTGCCCGGCTGGTCCGCCGCCCCGGAGGGATCGCGGGGCCCAGGATCATGGCGCAATGTCGTCTGCCGCCGCCCGGCTGGTCCGATAGCCAATCCGGGAAAGCCTGTCCGAAAGTTTTGATTAAGATTCAGCGCTCATTCTCCGCAAAGTTGTTTTGCGTATCGGGAGAAATGTCATGCTGACCACCGAACCTGGTTTAGCCCGGAGTTTCCTCAATATTGCGTTCGCCGGCTTTGGCGTGCTCGTCGCTGTGCTGATTGGGGTGGCGCTGGCCTGAAACACCTGCAAGATACTCACGGCCAGCCAAGGGGCAGCAGACATTTGTCCGGGACGCTGCAGCTCAATCGACTGGAGCGACCGACGTGAGTAACAGCAGCGGCATGGACAAGGGATTGCTGGCCCTGATCCAGAACGTTTTGGGGCCGCGCCATAACGCGCCGCCGCCTCAGCCAGAACTGCCGGAAGGCGATTCGCCCGCTCCACCGGAATCGCTCCGGACCGAAACCCGGCGAGAGGAGGCCGACGGCCCGGCTGTGGAAGCCATCGCCGCGACACTGCCGGATCAACCGGCGGAGAGCTATGACCGCCGCAAAACCGCAGACGAACTGGCGGGCATCATCCTGAAGGCGCTGCAAACGCTCGACGGCGCGCCGGCCCGTGGATTCGTGGTGACCGTCTACGGCGGAAACCCATGGAACGCGATGCTGACGATCAAGCCGGAGGCCGGGCCGATCGCCGATCCGGACTTGTGGCGCTCGCGCGTCCGGGACATGGCGGCGCGGTTACGTCAGGATTTCGACCTGGTGGAGACGTGACCGCCGAATGGAGCAGGGCGGCACGAACGGCGTCGTCGTCCGGTTAAGGCCGCGACCAATAACCGTCAATCGCGTGGGCCAGGAAAATGCCGACGCTCATAATTCCAAAGACGGCGGTGATCGTTTCCAACATCGTACTCATCCTACTACCCAGCGCCTGCCAGCAAAGGCAAATCGCCTTGCACAGTCAAAAGGATTCTGGCCGCGCGTCCGACTCCGCTCTGCGCTGATGATTTCTGGCAACACCGCGGTTGGCTGACCTCGTCTGTCCGAAGGCAGGTGTGGTCTTCGGATAGTGCCGAGGCCGCGCATCGAGGCGGCCTCCGGTCGATCCGCCGAAAGCGGCGCTATAGCGTTTTCGAGCGAAGCGGGTACCTGTTCGCATGAAGAAAACGCGTCAAATCAAAATCATAGAGCCTCGCTTCTGATTCCATCAGAAGCGAAAAGGCTCTAGACACGGGGGATGGCGTCTGATTTCCCCCGCAGCACGATCAGCGAATAGTCTACTCGCGGCTCCTTCACTACTTGCTATTCGTTATTCGCTTTTTAGGGCTGACGTGGCGCTTTGCGTTCGCTATAGAGGCTCCCGCTAGGAGTGTAGCTCAATTGGTAGAGCACCGGTCTCCAAAACCGGGGGTCGCAGGTTCGAGCCCTGCCACTCCTGCCAGTTAATTCGTTGAAATGCCCGTGCTTTGCGACCGTTATCCCAAGCGGGCCGCAGGCCATACCCTTGACCTTTCGATCTGCCGGCAGTAGATAACCGCACCTGCTGTCGGCCCGCTTTGACGGATATCCGACGCGGCCCTGAATTCCCCGGACAGTCGAGCCCGCTTGGCGGCTCTGCCCTCGAAGAGAGGGTTGGGCGCCCGAGAGGGCTGTCCGGATATCCGAAATCAGACCGGCATAAGACGAAAGCGGATTATCAACGATGGCTTTCAGCCCGTTCAAATTCCTGCAGGAAGTGCGCACGGAGACCGCGAAGGTCACCTGGCCGTCCCGTCGCGAGACCACGGTCACGACGATCATGGTGTTCGTGATGGTGGCGCTGGCGTCGCTCTTCTTCTTCTTCTCGGATCAGATTATCCGCATTTTCATCACGTTCGTGCTCGGCCTTCATTAACGACACGAATGACACGCGCACGGAACTGAACAATGAGCATGCGCTGGTACATCGTCCACGCCTATTCAAACTTCGAAAAGAAGGTCCTGGAATCGATCCGCGAGCAGGCCAAGCAGCGGGGGCTCGAGGATCTCTTCGAGCAGGTGCTGGTGCCGACCGAGAAGGTCACTGAAATCAGGCGCGGCCGCAAGGTCGATGCCGAGCGCAAGTTTTTCCCGGGTTACGTGCTGGTGAAGATGAACCTCACCGACGAGGCGTTCCATCTCATCAAGAACACCCCGAAAGTCACGGGCTTCCTCGGCGCCGAGAACAAGCCGATGCCGATTTCGGAAGCCGAGGCTATGCGCATCCTGCATCAGGTGCAGGAAGGCGTGGAGCGGCCGAAGGCGTCGGTGTCGTTCGAGATCGGTGAGAACGTCCGCGTGGCCGATGGCCCGTTCGCGTCGTTCTCCGGCGTGGTGGAAGAAATCGACGAGGCGCGCTCGCGCGTGAAGGTCGCGGTGTCGATCTTCGGCCGTGCAACGCCGGTCGAACTGGAGTTCGGTCAGGTCGAGAAGGTTTAGGCTGGAATTGCCGTCATCACCGGGCTCGACCCGGTGATCCATCATCTCCATCATCTTCGCAAGATCCTTGTGAAATTTGATGGATGCCCGGATCAAGTCGGGGCATGACGTGTGGAGAGAAATCTCCGAAGACCCGTGGGAGGAGACAGCCGGTCGCCAGCCGGCCTGTCGAACCGCACCACGGTCCCTGAAGGTCCGGATGGTCCGGGCCATTGAAGGAGTGACGCATGGCAAAGAAAGTGACCGGATACCTGAAATTGCAGGTGCCGGCCGGTGCGGCGAACCCGTCGCCACCGATCGGTCCCGCGCTCGGTCAGCGCGGTCTCAACATCATGGAATTCTGCAAGGCATTCAACGCCCAGACGCAGAAGGAAGAAAAGAACACGCCGATCCCGGTGGTGATTACGATCTATGCCGATCGATCCTTCACCTTCGAGATGAAGACCCCGCCGATGGCCTACTTCCTCAAGCAGGCAGCGAAGATCCAGTCCGGATCAAAGGCGCCGGGCCGTGATTCCGCCGGCCAGGTGACCAAGGCGCAGGTGCGCGAGATCGCCGAGAAGAAGATGAAGGACCTCAATTGCGACACCGTCGACGCGGCCATGAGCATGGTCGAGGGGTCCGCCCGCTCAATGGGCCTTCAGGTGGCGGAGTAACGAACCATGGCAACCGGAAAACGTTTGAAGAAAGCCCGCGAAGGCATTGATCGGGAAAAGCTTTATCCTATCGCCGAAGCGATCAAGTTGATCAAGGAACGCGCCAAATCGAAATTCGACGAGACCATCGAGATCGCGATGAATCTCGGCGTCGATCCGCGTCACGCCGACCAGATGGTGCGCGGCGTTGTCAGTCTGCCGAACGGCACCGGCCGCACGCTGCGCGTCGGCGTGTTCGCGCGCGGCGCCAAGGCCGAGGAAGCCAAGGCTGCGGGCGCCGACGTCGTCGGCGCGGAAGATCTGGTCGAGACGGTGCAGGGCGGCACGATCGCTTTCGATCGCTGTATCGCCACGCCGGACATGATGCCGCTGGTCGGCCGTTTGGGTAAGGTGCTCGGTCCGCGCGGCATGATGCCAAACCCGAAAATCGGCACGGTGACCATGGATGTCGCCGGCGCCGTAAAGGGTGCCAAGGGCGGGTCGGTCGAATTCCGCGTCGAGAAGGCCGGCATCGTGCAGGCCGGTATCGGCAAGGCCTCGTTTTCGGAAGAGAAACTCGTCGAGAACGTCAAGGCATTGGCGGACGCGGTGGCGAAGGCGAAGCCCGCCGGCGCCAAGGGCACCTACATCCAGCGCATTGCGGTGTCCTCGAGCATGGGACCGGGCGTCAAGGTCGAGCCGGGAACCGTGCTCGGCTGAGGCCGGAAATCGCTGCGACAAACGAAGATGGCGGGATCGGGATGTCCGATTCCGTTTTTTTTCGGAAGTTGTCTGAAGGCGAGGCTCGCGAGACGCGCATTTCGCGTTTCGGGAGTTTCCGACGCGTGCTTCTCGCTCTCCGGTATCGATCAGACTCCTGTATCGAATCAGATGTGCAACTGGCCGGAAATTTGCATAATTTAGGTCTTGGCAACCTGCCAAAGACTCGCTAAACAACGGGCTCCAGATGTGCTGGCGGTTGCTGGCACGTCTGTGTTCGCATTCCTAAACCCCGCTTTGCTAGGAGACCATTCCTTTCCTGTCATCCGCATGGATTGCTCGAAAGGGAGGTCACTGATGTTTGCTGGGTGGGTGCGGACAGGAATCCCGACGGACCATTGAAGGTTTGCCGGCGATTTCGATCCTGTCCGAGACTGCAGGCGCCCGCGGCGAACGCAAGTTTGTCCAACGGCTTAATCGCGTGGCCTGCATAGACGGGTGAAGACCGGATTTTGCTTTATCACCGCCGCGAGCGGTGGTGCGAATTGGGTTCGAACCTCGACACCCCGTGCTATCCGGCCGCCAGGCCGTCAGGCTCGGGAGGGCAGGCTACTGAATTGTCGTCGCGCCCGACGTGTCTTGAGGCAGATGTCTTGGGATCAGGTTTTGGGCGGGACGATGGGTGTAACCCGGCGGTCCTTGCCTCGCGCACAGACCGCCAACCGGAGAGAGCTTGCTGTGGAACGAGCGGCAAAAAAAGAGGCGGTCGAGGCGCTGAACGAGGTCTTCAAGACCACGGGCGTTGCGGTCGTTGCTCATTATTCCGGCCTCACCGTGGCCCAGATGCAGAAGCTGCGCATGCAGATGAAGCAGGCGGGTGCGTCGGTGAAGGTCTCGAAGAACCGTCTCGCCAAAATTGCTCTTGAAGGCACAGACGTCGTTGCCATCGGCTCCCTGCTGAAGGGGCCGACCGTGATCGCGACTTCCAGCGATCCGGTGGCGGCGCCGAAGGTTGCCGTCGAATTCGCCAAGACGAACGAAAACTTCGTCATTCTCGGCGGCTCGATGGGTAAAACCGTCCTGAACGTCGACAGCGTCAAGGCTCTCGCCTCGCTGCCGTCGCTCGATGAACTGCGCGGCAAGCTCATCGGCCTCATTGTGGCGCCGGCGACCAAGATCGCTCAGCTCTCGACTGCGCCTGCGGCCAAGCTCGCACGCGTCGTTCAGGCCTATGCCTCAAAGAGCGAGGCGGCGTGAGGCCCTTCGCACATCAAACCTGGTTCGAACCAAAGCGTTTAAGGAAACAGATCAATGGCTGACTTGCAGAAAATCGTAGATGACCTTTCGAGCCTCACGGTGCTCGAGGCCGCGGAACTCGCGAAGCTTCTCGAAGAAAAGTGGGGCGTGTCGGCTGCGGCAGCGGTTGCCGTGGCTGCTCCGGGTGCTGGCGGCGCGGCTGCGGTGGTCGAAGAGCAGACCGAGTTCACCGTCGTGCTCGCGGCTGCCGGCGACAAGAAGATCGAGGTCATCAAGGAAGTCCGTGCGATCACGGGTCTCGGCCTCAAGGAAGCCAAGGACCTCGTCGAGGGCGCTCCCAAGCCTGTCAAGGAAGGCGTTGCCAAGGACGAAGCCGAGAAGCTCAAGGCCCAGCTCGAGAAGGCTGGCGCCAAGGTTGAGCTGAAGTAACCGCAGGTGACGTGAGCGAAATCCGGGTTTTCTCGTCAGGCTTGACGAGCGCGAATCGAGGCCCGGGGATAGCTTCATCGAAGACGTCATGGCCGGAGTCCGGCCATGACACGGTGATGTGAATTGGATTTCCCGGATGGCGCGATCGGACACGCGCTTTCCGGGCACGATCGCCGGGCTGGGGTCCGGTCGGTTGTACACAGAAAAGTGTGGGGATTCAGGGGAACCGCCCCTCGTATCGCCACGATGCCATCCCATATCGGGAGGGCAGCACGAAAGCACAGCGGATGATGGGAACGGCGGCATTCCCTCACGAGCTGTTGGGAGAGCAGCGATTTCGGGCTTTTTCGGTCCGCTTGGAGATGATTTTGACGAGCAGGGTGCATTCATGCACCCGGCGCGTTGTTTTGCGTTCTGCGAGCCTGGCGTTCCAGTTCAGGATTGAAATCCTGACATTTGCGTTCCGCTCTTGAGCGTTCCGAGATTCACCCCGGAGGCGATGCCAATCGCGCTTTGGAAGGTTCGCCCCTCACGGGCGACGACATGAGAGGCCACGATGGTGCAGCAGACGTTCACCGGTCGCAAGCGGGTTCGCAAGTTTTTCGGGCATATTCGGGAAGTCGCCGAGATGCCGAACCTGATCGAGGTTCAGAAGGCGTCCTACGACCAGTTCCTGATGGTCAACGAACCGGAGGGCGGCCGGCTCGACGAGGGGCTGCAGGCGGTTTTCAAGTCGGTGTTTCCGATCAACGATTTCTCGGGTACCTCGCAGCTCGAATTCGTGCGCTACGAGTTCGAGGCGCCGAAGTACGACGTTGACGAGTGCCGCCAGCGCGGCATGACCTATGCCGCCCCGCTGAAGGTGACGCTGCGCCTCATCGTGTTCGATATCGACGAGGAAACCGCCGCGAAGTCGGTGAAGGACATCAAGGAGCAGGACGTCTACATGGGCGACATTCCGCTCATGACCATGAATGGCACCTTCGTCGTCAACGGCACCGAGCGCGTCATCGTCTCGCAGATGCATCGTTCGCCCGGCGTGTTCTTCGATCACGACAAGGGCAAGACCCATTCGTCCGGCAAGCTGCTGTTCGCCGCGCGCGTGATTCCCTATCGCGGCTCGTGGCTCGACATCGAGTTCGACGCCAAGGATATCGTGTTCGCGCGCATCGACCGCCGCCGCAAGATTCCGGTGACGTCGCTGATGTTCGCCCTCGGCCTCGACGGCGAGGAGATCCTGAGCACGTTCTACAAGAAGATCATATACAAGCGCGCCAAGTCCGGAAGCAACGCGGACGGCTGGCGCGTACCCTATGATCCGGTACGCTTCCGCGGCTACTCCACGTTGAACGATTTGATCGATGCCGACTCCGGCAAGGTCGTGCTCGAGGCCGGCAAGAAGCTCACGGTCCGCGCCGCCCGCCAGCTCCAGGAGAAGGGGCTGAAGGTGCTGCGCATGAGCGACGAGGAGTTGGTCGGCATGTATCTCGCCGAGGATCTCGTCAATCCGAAGACCGGCGAAATCTATGCCGAAGCCGGCGAGGAAATCACCGAGAAGTCGCTGAAGGCGCTGAACGAGCACGGCTACAAGGAGCTGCCGCTGCTCGACATCGACCACGTCAATGTCGGTCCCTACATTCGCAACACGCTCTCCGCCGACAAGAACCTGACGCGCGAGGATGCGCTGTTCGACATCTACCGGGTGATGCGCCCGGGCGAGCCGCCGACGTTGGAGTCGGCGCAGAACATGTTCCAGTCGCTGTTCTTCGACAGTGAGCGCTACGACCTGTCCGCGGTCGGTCGCGTCAAGATGAACATGCGCCTCGACCTCGATGCGCCGGATACCTACCGCACGCTGCGCAAGGAAGACATCCTGGCCGTCATCAAGACGCTGGTCGACCTGCGCGACGGCAAGGGCGAGATCGACGATATCGACCATCTCGGCAACCGCCGCGTGCGCTCGGTCGGCGAGCTGATGGAAAATCAGTACCGCGTCGGCCTCTTGCGCATGGAGCGCGCCATCAAGGAGCGCATGTCCTCGGTCGATATCGACACCGTGATGCCGCAGGACCTGATCAACGCGAAGCCAGCGGCCGCCGCGGTGCGCGAGTTCTTCGGCTCCTCGCAGCTCTCGCAGTTCATGGACCAGACCAACCCGCTCTCGGAGATCACCCACAAGCGCCGCCTTTCGGCGCTCGGGCCGGGCGGTCTGACCCGCGAACGCGCCGGCTTCGAGGTGCGCGACGTGCACCCGACGCACTACGGCCGCATCTGCCCGATCGAGACGCCGGAAGGCCCGAACATCGGCCTCATCAACTCGCTCGCGACGTTCGCGCGCGTCAACAAATACGGCTTCGTCGAGACGCCGTATCGCAAGGTGAAGGACGGCCGCGTCACCGACGAGGTGGTCTATCTCTCGGCGATGGAGGAGGGCCGCTATCACGTCGCGCAGGCCAACCTGCCGCTCGACAACCGCGGCCGTTTCACCGAAGACCTCGTGGTCTGCCGTCACGCCGGCGAAGTGCTGCCGGTGACGTCGGACAAGGTCGACTTCATGGACGTGTCGCCCAAGCAACTCGTTTCGGTCGCCGCGGCGCTGATCCCGTTCCTCGAGAACGACGACGCCAACCGCGCGCTGATGGGCTCGAACATGCAGCGTCAGGCGGTGCCGCTGGTGCGCGCGGAGGCGCCGTTCGTCGGCACCGGCATGGAAGGCGTGGTCGCCCGCGACTCGGGCGCCGCTATCGCCGCGCGCCGCTCGGGCGTGATCGATCAGATCGACGCCACCCGCGTCGTCATCCGCGCCACCGAGGATCTCGACCCGACCAAGTCTGGCGTCGATATCTATCGTCTCATGAAGTACCAGCGCTCGAACCAGTCGACCTGCATCAACCAGCGTCCGCTGGTGAAGGTCGGCGACGTCGTCAAGAAGGGCGACATCATCGCCGACGGTCCGTCGACCGATCTCGGCGAACTCGCGCTCGGCCGCAACGTGCTGGTCGCGTTCATGCCGTGGAACGGTTACAACTTCGAGGATTCGATCCTGCTCTCCGAGCGGATCGTCAAGGAAGACGTCTTCACCTCGATTCATATCGAGGAATTCGAGGTGATGGCCCGCGACACCAAGCTGGGCCCTGAGGAAATCACCCGCGACATTCCAAACGTGTCGGAAGAGGCGCTGAAGAACCTCGACGAAGCCGGCATCGTCTACATCGGCGCCGAGGTCCGCGCGGGCGACATCCTGGTCGGCAAGATCACGCCGAAGGGCGAAAGCCCGATGACGCCGGAAGAGAAGCTGTTGCGCGCCATCTTCGGCGAGAAGGCCTCCGACGTCCGCGACACCTCGCTACGTGTACCTCCGGGCGTGCAGGGCACGATCGTCGAGGTCCGCGTCTTCAACCGTCACGGCGTCGACAAGGACGAGCGTGCGCTGGCGATCGAGCGGGAAGAAATCGAGCGTCTCGCCAAGGACCGCGACGACGAGCAGGCGATTCTGGACCGCAACGTCTACGGCCGCCTCGCCGATCTGCTCGAAAACCGCCAGGGCATTGCCGGTCCGAAAGGCTTCAAGAAGGACACCAAGATCACCCGCTCGGTGATCGAGGAATATCCGAAGTCGCAGTGGTGGCTGTTCGCGTCGCCGAACGACAAGCTGATGGCCGAGATCGAGGCCATGCGGAAGCAGTACGACGAGTCGAAGAAGGGTCTCGAACAGCGGTTCCTCGACAAGGTCGAGAAACTGCAGCGTGGCGATGAATTGCCGCCCGGCGTGATGAAGATGGTCAAGGTCTTCGTCGCGGTGAAGCGCAAGATTCAGCCAGGCGACAAGATGGCCGGTCGTCACGGCAACAAGGGCGTGGTGTCGAAGATCGTTCCGATCGAGGACATGCCATTCCTCGAGGACGGCACCCACGCCGACATCGTGCTCAATCCGCTCGGCGTTCCCTCGCGCATGAACGTCGGCCAGATTCTCGAAACGCATCTCGGCTGGGCCTGCGCCGGCCTCGGCAGGCGGATCGGGCAGGCCGTCGATGCCTATCTCGCGAGCGCGAAGCAGGAAACCAAGCCGCTCAAGGAGACGCTCAAGAAGGTCTACGGCGACAACGAGACCATCAAGTCGCTCAACGATCATGAACTCGTCGAACTCGGCCGCAATCTCAGTCGCGGCGTGCCGATTGCGACGCCTGTGTTCGACGGCGCCAAGGAAGCCGACATCGAGCAGATGCTCGAACTGGCGGGCATGGACAAGTCGGGTCAGTCGATCGTCTACGACGGGCGGACCGGCGACACGTTCGATCGCAAGGTCACGGTGGGCTATATCTACATGCTCAAGCTGCACCACCTCGTGGACGACAAGATCCACGCGCGCTCGATCGGACCCTACTCGCTCGTCACCCAGCAGCCGCTGGGCGGCAAGGCGCAGTTCGGCGGCCAGCGTTTCGGCGAAATGGAGGTGTGGGCGCTCGAGGCTTACGGCGCCGCGTACACGCTTCAGGAAATGCTGACGGTGAAATCGGACGACGTCGCAGGCCGCACCAAGGTCTACGAGGCTATCGTGCGCGGCGATGACACCTTCGAGGCGGGCATTCCGGAATCGTTCAACGTGCTGGTCAAGGAAATGCGTTCGCTGGGCCTGAATGTCGATCTGCACAATTCCAAGATCGGCAACACGACACCGACATCCGAGGCGGCCGAATGATGCGCGGCCGCCGGCTGCACATCGGCGAATAGCGAATAGGGAATAGCAACAGGCGGATAATGACGGACGGCAAGTCAAGCGGACTATTCGCTACTCGCCATTCGCTATTCGCTTTCTCCCCAGGAGAAGACCATGAACCAAGAAGTGATGAATTTATTCAATCCGACGACCCCGGCCCAGGTCTTCGACCAGATCCGGATTTCGATCGCGTCGCCGGAGAAAATTCTGTCGTGGTCCTACGGCGAGATCAAAAAGCCGGAGACCATCAACTACCGCACGTTCAAGCCGGAGCGCGACGGCCTGTTCTGCGCCCGCATCTTCGGGCCGATCAAGGATTACGAATGCCTGTGCGGCAAGTACAAGCGCATGAAATACAAGGGCATCATCTGCGAGAAGTGCTCGGTCGAGGTGACGCTGTCGCGCGTGCGCCGCGAGCGCATGGGCCATATCGAACTGGCCGCGCCGGTTGCCCATATCTGGTTTTTGAAGTCGCTGCCGTCCCGTATCGGCCTTTTGCTCGACATGACGCTGAAGGACCTCGAGCGGATTCTCTATTTCGAATACTACGTCGTTCTCGAGCCGGGTCTCACCGCGCTCAAGGACCGACAGTTGCTGTCGGAAGAGGAATACCTTCGCGCGCAGGACGAGTACGGCCAGGACAGCTTCACCGCCATGATCGGCGCCGAAGCGATCCGCGAACTGCTGAAGGGGCTTGAACTCGAGAGGCTCGAGGCGGAACTGCGCGCCGAGATGCATGCGACCGAGTCCGATATACGGCACAAGAAGCTCGCGAAGCGTCTGAAGATCGTCGAGGCCTTTCGCTTCTCCGGCAACAAGCCGGAGTGGATGATCCTCACCGTGGTGCCGGTGATTCCGCCGGACCTGCGTCCGCTGGTGCCGCTCGACGGTGGCCGCTTCGCAACCTCCGATCTCAACGATCTGTATCGCCGCGTCATCAACCGCAACAACCGCCTGAAGCGGCTGATGGAGTTGCGTGCGCCCGACATCATCATCCGCAACGAGAAGCGTATGCTTCAGGAAGCGGTCGACGCGCTGTTCGACAACGGCCGCCGCGGCCGCGTCATCACCGGCGCCAACAAACGCCCGCTGAAATCGCTCGCCGACATGCTGAAGGGCAAGCAGGGACGCTTCCGGCAGAACCTGCTCGGCAAGCGTGTCGACTATTCCGGCCGCTCGGTTATCGTCGTCGGCCCCGAACTGAAGCTGCACCAGTGCGGCCTGCCGAAGAAGATGGCGCTGGAACTGTTCAAGCCGTTCATCTATTCGCGGCTCGATGCCAAGGGTCTGTCCACTACGGTGAAGCAGGCGAAGAAGCTCGTTGAAAAGGAGCGTCCCGAGGTCTGGGATATTCTCGACGAGGTCATTCGCGAGCATCCGGTGCTGCTGAACCGCGCGCCGACCTTGCATCGCCTCGGCATCCAGGCGTTCGAGCCGGTGCTGATCGAGGGTAAGGCGATCCAGCTTCACCCGCTCGTCTGCGCCGCCTTCAACGCCGACTTCGACGGCGACCAGATGGCCGTGCACGTTCCGCTGTCGCTCGAGGCGCAGCTCGAAGCGCGCGTGCTGATGATGTCGACCAACAACATCCTGCACCCGGCGAACGGCCAGCCGATCATCGTGCCCAGCCAGGACATCGTGCTCGGTCTCTACTACCTCTCGATCATGCGCGAGGGTCTGCCCGGCGAGGGCAAGGTATTCGGCGACATGGCTGAGCTGGAGCACGCGCTGCACTCCAAGGTCATCCATCTTCATACCAGGATCAAGTATCGTTGGGATCACATCGGCGAGGATGGCAAGGCGGTCAAGCGCCTGATCGAAACCACCGCCGGCCGCGTCATGCTCGGCCAGGTGCTTCCGAAGTCGCCGAAGATCTCGTTTGATACCATCAACAAGCTGATGACCAAGCGCGAAATCTCCGGCGTGATCGATCAGGTCTATCGCCACTGCGGTCAGAAGGAGACCGTGATCTTCTGCGACCGGATCATGGCGCTCGGCTTCTACAACGCGTTCAAGGCGGGCATCTCGTTCGGCAAGGACGACATGGTGGTGCCGCACTCGAAGTGGAAGATCGTCGATGCCACGCGCACGATGGCCAAGGATTTCGAGCAGCAGTATAACGATGGCCTGATCACTCACGGCGAGAAGTACAATAAGGTCGTCGACGCCTGGTCGAAGGCGACCGAGGAAATCGCCAAGGAGATGATGAAGGAAATCTCCGCCGTTAAGAAGAATCCGAAAGGCGGCGAGGCGCAGATCAACTCGATCTACATGATGGCCCACTCCGGTGCGCGTGGTTCGCCGGCGCAGATGCGTCAGCTAGCCGGCATGCGCGGCCTGATGGCGAAGCCGTCGGGTGAAATCATCGAGACGCCGATCATCTCCAACTTCAAGGAGGGGCTGTCGGTTCTCGAATACTTCAACTCGACACACGGCGCCCGCAAGGGTCTGGCGGACACCGCGTTGAAGACCGCAAACTCGGGCTACCTGACCCGCCGTCTGGTCGATGTCGCTCAGGACTGCATCATCACGCAGGACGATTGCGGCACCAAGCTCGGTATCAAGATGCGCGCCATCGTTGATTCCGGCACGGTCGTTGCGTCGCTTGGCTCGCGCATCCTTGGCCGCACCGCATGTGAGGACATCCGCGAGGCTGCGACCAACAAGGTGCTGATCAAGCGCAACACCTTGATGGAAGAAAGTCATGTCGATCAGATTTCACGGGCCGGCATCCAGGAGGTCAAGATCCGCTCGGCGCTGACCTGCGAGCTGGTCAACGGCATCTGCGGCAAGTGCTATGGCCGCGATCTGGCCCGCGGTACGCCGGTCAATCACGGTGAGGCGGTCGGCGTCATTGCGGCACAGTCGATCGGCGAGCCCGGCACGCAGCTCACCATGCGTACGTTCCACATCGGCGGCGCGGCGCAGCTCAACGAGCAGTCGGTGATCGAGTCGAACTTCGACGGCAAGATCACGATCAGGAACAAGGCGATCGCGAGAAACGGCGAAGGGCATCTGGTTGCGATGGTGCGCAACATGGTGGTCGCGGTTACCGACGCGGATGGCACCGAGCGTGCGACGCACCGCATCCAGTACGGTGCGCGCATGCACGTCGACGAAGGCGATTTGGTCAAGCGTGGCCAGCGCATCGCCGAGTGGGATCCGTACACCCGGCCGATTCTGACCGAGGTCGAGGGCACCATCGGATTCGAAGACCTGGTCGAAGGTCAGTCGATCTCCGAAACGCTCGATGAATCCACCGGTATCGCCAAGCGCATCGTCATCGACTGGCGCAGCACGCGCGGCGGGGCCGATCTGCGCCCGGCCATCGTGATCAAGGGCAAGGACGGCAAGGTGCTGAAGCTCGCTCGTGGCGGCGACGCCCGCTACATGTTGTCGGTCGACGCCATTCTGTCGGTCGACGTCGGCGCCAAGGTGACGCCCGGCGACATCCTGGCGCGTATCTCGACCGAGAGCGCCAAGACCCGCGACATCACCGGCGGTCTGCCGCGGGTGGCCGAACTGTTCGAGGCCCGCAGGCCGAAGGACGCGGCCATCATCGCGGAAATCGCCGGCACCATCCGGTTCGGCCGCGACTACAAGAACAAGCGTCGTATCTCGATCGAGCCGGTCGACAAGGATGAGGAGGCCCGCGAGTACCTCATTCCGAAGGGCAAGCACATCCATCTGCAGGATGGCGACATCGTCGAGAAGGGTGACTTCATCGTCGAGGGCAATCCGGCGCCGCACGACATTCTGGCAATCAAAGGCATCGAGGAACTCGCTGCCTATCTGGTCAACGAAATCCAGGAAGTCTACCGGTTGCAGGGCGTGCTCATCAACGACAAGCACATCGAGGTGATTGTCCGTCAGATGCTTCAGAAGGTCGAGGTTACCGATCAGGGCGAGACGGACATGATCTCGGGCGAGCAGATCGACAAGATCGAGTTCGACCGGCTCAACGTCAAGGCCAAGGAGGAGGGCAAGAAGATCGCGACGGGAACGCCGGTCCTGCTCGGGATCACCAAGGCGAGCTTGCAGACCCGTTCGTTCTTCTCGGCGGCCTCGTTCCAGGAGACCACGCGCGTGCTCACCGAAGCTGCGGTCAACGGCAAGGTGGACCCGCTCGAGGGACTCAAGGAAAATGTCATCGTTGGCCGGCTGATCCCGGCAGGTACCGGCGCGTCGATGGCCAAGATCCGCGAAGTCGCGGTCAAGCGCGACAAGCTGATTCTCGACGAGCGCGAGAAGCAGGTGGCGATCGTGCCGTCCGCTCCGGAAGCCGAACCGCTGGCGCTTCCGCCGGTGGAGTAGGAATAGCCTGATTTTACGCAAAAAGGGCCGGTGCAAACCGGCCCTTTTTGCGTTGCGTGGCGCCCGGCGGGGCTTTTTTCGGCGAGGCCCGGTTTGTTCATCTTCCCT